>DASTGP010000135.1:0-9546 GCA_035605585.1 Gallionella sp.
GACCCCGCCGATCCCCAGCACCGCCTCCTGGCAGATGCGGTAACGCACATCGCCGCCGTAAAGGTGGTCCGTGATGGACCGGTCCTGCTCGGCATTCTGTTCGAGGTCGGTATCCAGAAATATCACCGGCACGCTATAGCCGCTCACGCCCTTGACCTCATACTTCCACGCGCGCAACTGGAGCTGCCGCCCCTCGATCTCCATCGTGCAGCGCGGCTCCATTTCCTCAAGCTGGTCCGCTACCGGCCAGATGGCATCTTCTTCAGTTTGCCAGCCGGACGCATCGAGTTTCTGGCGGAAATAGCCCTTGCGGTGGAGCAGCGTCACCACGACCATGCGAATGCCGAGGTCGGCGGCAGAGCGCACGGTATCTCCCGCAAGGATGCCCAGGCCACCGGCATAGGTCTTGATATCTTCGGCAAGACCGATCTCCATGGTGAAGTAGCCGATGTAGTCTTTTCCGTCCATGTCAGCGAGTCCTTCCCGAAAGCCTGCAATCTGTCAGTGTGCCGCCTGCCGCTTGGCGAGCTGGGCCACATGCTGCCCCTGGAAGCGGGCGATCTCCAATTCGTTTTCGGTTGGCGTACGCTTGCCGTCACCGCCGGCCATAGTCGAGGCCCCATAGGGCGAACCGCCTGTGATCTCCGTCATGATGGTCAGCCCTTTGCAGGAATACGGCACGCCGACGATCATCATTCCGTGGTGCAGCAAGGTGGAATGAAACGAAGTGATCGTCGTCTCCTGCCCACCGTGCTGCGT
Source organism: Gallionella sp. (assembly GCA_035605585.1). GTDB lineage: Bacteria > Pseudomonadota > Gammaproteobacteria > Burkholderiales > Gallionellaceae > Gallionella. The sequence continues at coordinate 760 of DASTGP010000135.1, forward strand.
ACCGGTGCTGGTGAATACGCTGGCGATCTTGCCGATCAATGTACCTTCCACCCACAACTTTCCGGTCTGATCGAGAAAATTGCGCATCTGCGCAGCCATGTTGCCGAAGCGGGTAGGCGTGCCGAAGATGATCGCGTCGTATCCGCCCAGTTCGTTGACGGTCGCGATGGGGGCCGGCTGGTCCAGCTTGACGCCCATGGCGCGCGCCCTGTCTTCCGGGATGATCTCCGACACCCGCTTGACCACCACTTCCACGCCTTCCACCGTGCTCGCACCTTCGGCCTCGGCCTGCGCCATTCTTTCGATATGCCCGTACATGCTGTAATAGAGAACAAGTACTTTTGTCATGGCAGCCTCCTGTGCTTGAGGATGGGACGTTTTACATCGGGGGCTTCATGCGCCCCTTACCGACCTGAATGTGCTGCGCGGTCAAGCTCCCGTCCTCACCTTGCTGTGTGATGACGAAGACTTGCGCGCCCGCCTTGAGCAGCGACTTGTCCGCGGGTTTGAAGGTGACGATGGGTACTCCTTTCGGCACGACGATCTTCTGGCTGCCGCCCTTGTAGACCAGCGTCAGTTCCTTGCCGTTGTTGGTGTCTACGACAGCATCGACGTTGGCGTTGGTCATGGTGGAGCCCGGCTCGAGATCCCAGTCGCGATGTCCTTCCCCCGTACCCCGAAGCTCTTCCGGGAAAAGGTGCACTTCGCGCGCCAGCAGTACGCTCCCCTGCCCCATCCGGACCGCAGTCACTCCGACGAAACTACCCTGTTTGATGTCGCTCAGTTTCAGCGGGGACAAGACGTTTATTTTGGTATCGCCGGTGACGCTCATCTTCAACGCCGTGCCTCCGCGCGTCTTCACCTGCAGTTCATGGCCGTCGAAGCTCGTGATGGCCCCCCGGACTCTCATCGAGGGTTGGGGCTGTGCCAATGCGTTCGCCACCCCGGATAACATTGCGACCGTCAACAACAGTGCCCTGACTTTGCCCATGACGCGCACCCTTTGCCGGATTGAAGAGTGGTTAAGCGTGCGGCGGCCGGGCTAGATTTTCAATACCAGCTTCCAAGTATTGTGCAGCTACATTGCGAAGAAAAATGGCCGGAGAGTCGTCTGGCTGAGCCATGCACGATGCGGGGTCCGCAGAGACCCCCACGGCCGATTCCGAATTTGGAGAACCGAAAAAAAAGCCCGGCCTAAGCCGGGCTTTTTATCCGATTACTTCAAGCGATCAGCGGTAATAGCTCGAATTGCTGTCGGTACGGCGGTAGTTCGGTTCATCGCCGCGCTCGTTACGGCGATAGCTCGGTTCATCTCCGCGCTCATTACGACGATAGCCAGGCTCATCTCCGCGGTCGCTGCGGCGATAGCTGGGTGCATCTGCGCGGCCGCCATCGTCGATCACGCTGACGCCGACGCGAATGGACGAACCGGGACGGTACGGCAGGGTGGTGGTGACGTCCTGGCCGTTATAGCGATACACGACGGTGTAGCCCTTGATGACTTCGCGGCTGGCCTGCACGTCGCGGCAGCGCTGAACCTGTTCGGTGCGCGGCTGGTCCGGATTCGCGACGCGGTCGCCGATCACAGCGCCGGCGATGCCGCCCACTGCGGTCGCGGCCTTGTTGCCCGAGCCGCCGCCGACCTGGCTGCCCAGCAGCGCGCCGGCCACGCCGCCGACCACGGCACCGGTAGCGGAGCGGTTGCTGTCCGGATTGGCCACCCGGTCGCCGACTACGGCACCGGCCACGGCACCCGCGCCAGTTGCTACGGTACTTCCGTTGCCGCCGCCAACCTGGCTGCCCAGCAGGCCGCCGGCGAGACCGCCGACCACCGCGCCGCCGATGGAGCGTTCCTTGGGGGCGGCCTGCACGGACTCAGTCCAGCACTCACGCTTCGGCTCGGAAACGCGATCATAGATCGGGGTGCTGGAGATCACGCGCGCGGTGTCGGTGAAATCCGCCGCGAATGCGCTGCCAAAAAAAGATGTGATACCCAACGCTACCAAACTCTTCTTCATTTATTCGCTCCTCTTTCGAAAATACCCGTTCCAAACGGGGCATGGCTGTGACCGGCGATCCTGCAGCTCGTTCCGTGACAACTGTTTCAAAATGTACGGGACACGTCAGGCTCCCTGCTTGCGAAGTCGGATGAATTCGCGAATGGCAGGCATGAACGAGACAACGATGATCACGAGGATCAGCGCGGTAAGGTTGTTCTTGATGAAAGGGATATTGCCGAACAGGAAGCCGGCCACAGTCAGGCTGCCGATCCACGCCAAGCTGCCCAGCGCGCTGTACATCATGAACAGACGATAGCGCATCAGCCCGATACCCGCGATGAACGGCGCGAAGGTGCGGACGATGGGCAGGAAGCGCGCGAACAGGATGGTCTTGCCGCCATGTTTCTCGTAGAAGGCGTGGGTCTTGTCGATGTGCTCGCGCTTGATCAGCCCTTTGGTGCGCCTGATCAGGCGCATGCCGATCAGCCTCCCGATCCAGTAGTTGGTGTTGTCGCCGCCGAACGCGGCCAGCATGAGCACGGGAGCCAGCCATTCGAGCTGCAGCGCACCCATGCCGCACAACGCCCCCGCCACGAACAGCAGCGAATCTCCGGGCAGGAACGGCGCGACCACCAGGCCGGTCTCGCAGAAGATGATGAGGAACAGGATGGCATATACCCAGATCCCGTATTCCTGCGCCAAGGCGAGCAGGTGCGTATCCAGGTGCAGGACGATGTCGACGAGTGTTGCGAGTAGATCCACAGTGCTAAACCCCGGAAGCAGTCATTCCCGTGTTTGCGGGAATGACTGGAGTTGAATATTTACGGCAGGACCTCTTCGGCCTCTTCGGTCTTCTCCGGCTTGATGAAGTCCTCGCGCGTCACGCCGAGCAGCATCAGCAGCGGGCTGGCAACCAGCACCGAAGAATAGATACTGAACAGGATGCCGATGGTCAGCGCCATGGCAAAGTAGTGCAGCGTCTCGCCACCGAGGAACAGCATCGCGCCGACCATCATCTGCGTCGAGCCGTGGGTGATGATGGTGCGCGACATGGTGCGGGTGATGGCGTTGTCGATGATCTCGGCCACTTCGGCCTTGCGCATCGAGCGGAAGTTTTCGCGGATCCGGTCGAACACCACCACCGATTCGTTCACCGAATAGCCCAGCACCGCGAGCACGGCGGCCAGCACGGACAGAGAGAACTCCCACTGGAAAAAGGCGAAGAAACCGAGAATGATGACCACGTCGTGCAGGTTGGCGATGATCGCCGCGAGGCCGAATTTCCACTCGAAGCGTACCCACAGGTAACCGACGATGCCCATGGACACCAGCAACAACGCCAAGGCGCCGTTATCCACCAGGTCCTGGCCCACCTGCGGGCCGACGAATTCCACACGGCGCTTCTCGGCGCTGGCATCCTGTGCCTGCAGCGCCTTGATCACCTGCTCCGAAAGGTCCGCCCCCGCCTTGTTCTGCTTGAGCGGAACCTGGATCAGCACGTCCTGGCTGGAGCCGAAATTCTGCACCAGCGCATCGTGCAACCCGATGCTGCCGAGTTGTTCGCGCACCTTGCCGATATCGGCGGGCTGGGCGTAATGCACCTCAATCACCGTGCCGCCGGTGAAATCCACGCCGAAGTTCAGCCCCTTGGTGGAGAGGAAGAACACGGCAAAGATAAAGGTCACCAGCGAAATGGTGGTGGTGTACTTCCCGTAGCTCATGAACGGGATATCGCGTTTGATCTTGAAGAATTCCATGTCGTTTGTTCCTAGTTAATTACCCCTCTGAAGGAGCACCTAGCCATTCGACTAAGCTGTCACAAAACGACAGCCAAGTCGCTGGTTATCTCCAGCTCTCTCCCCGTAGGAAGAGAGGGCCTTCGTTCCCTCTCCCGCTCGCGGGAGAGGGTTAGGGAGAGGGCCTAGCCGATCGCTACCTTGTTCAGACGCGCCTTGCGGCCGTAGATGATGTTCACCAGCGAACGCGACACCAGCACCGCGCTGAACATCGAAGTCAGGATGCCCAGGCACAGCACCACGGCGAAGCCCTTCACCGGGCCAGAGCCGAACATGAACAGCGCGATACCCGCGATCAGCGTGGTGACGTTGGAATCGAGAATGGTGCCGAACGCGCGGTCATACCCCGCATGGATCGCCGCCTGCGGCGACACGCCGTTGCGCAGCTCCTCGCGGATGCGCTCGTTGATCAGCACGTTGGCGTCGATCGCCATACCCAGCGTCAGCGCGATACCCGCCATGCCCGGCAGGGTCAGCGTGGCTTGCAGCATGGACAGCAGCGCGACCAGCAGCAACAGGTTTGCGCCCAGCGACAACACCGAGATGGTGCCGAACATCAGGTAGTAGGCGACCATGAAGATGGCGATCATGATGAAGCCGATCTTGGTAGAATCGAAGCCGCGCTGGATGTTCTCCGCCCCGAGGCTGGGGCCGACGGTACGCTCTTCGATGATCTCCATCGGAGCGGCCAATGCACCGGCGCGCAGCAGCAGCGCGGTGTCCTGCGCCTCCATGGTGTTCATCTTGCCGCTGATCTGCACTCGCCCGCCGCCGATCTCCTCGCGGATCACCGGCGCGGTGACGATCTCGCCCTTGCCCTTCTCGAACAGGATGATGGCCATGCGCTTGCCGACGTTCTCGCGCGTCGCTTCCTTGAACTTGCGCGCGCCCACGCCGTCGAGGTTGATGTGAACTGCGGCCTCGTTGGTGCGGTTGTCGAAGCCGGGCTGCGCATCGTTGATGCGCTCGCCGGTGAGGATCACCTGCTTCTTCACCAGCAGGTAACCGCCTTCGCGATCCCTGAACATCTCGGTACCGAACGGCGCCACGGCACCGGGAACAGCCTGATGCTCTTCGTCCACCATGCGCACTTCCAGCGTCGCGGTGCGGCCCAGGATGTCCTTGGCGCGTGCGGTATCCTGCACGCCCGGCAGTTGCACCACCACGCGGTCCGCGCCCTGCTGCTGGATCACCGGCTCGGCCACGCCCAGCTCGTTCACGCGGTTGCGCAGGGTCAGCAGGTTCTGCTGCACGGCGGAATCCTGGATGCGACGCTCGGCCTCGGGCTTCAGCGTGGCGCGCAACAGGAACTCGCCCCCCTCGTCCTTATCGGCCAGGGTGTAATCGGAGAAACGCTGCTTGATCTCGGCCTCGCCCTTGGCGCGTGCCTCGGCGTCGCGGAACTTCACCACCAGCACGTTGCCTTCGCGGTTGACGCCGGAATAGGCGACGTTCTGCTCGCGCAGCGCGCTGCGGATGTCACCGGTCGCCGCTTCCAGCGCCTTGTCCAGTGCGGCCTTCATGTCCACCTGCATCAGGAAATGCACGCCGCCGCGCAAGTCCAGGCCGAGGTACATCGGCAAGGCATGCAGGCCGGTCAGCCACTGCGGCGAGCGCGACAGCAGGTTGAGCGCGACCATGTAGTCCTCGCCCAGCTGGGCGGTCAACACGTCCTTGGCCTTGAGCTGATGATCGGTGTCGGCGAAGCGCGCCTTGACGCTGTTGCCGTCCAGCGCGACCACTTCCGGATTCAGTCCGCCGGCCTTCAGGATGCCCGAGACGCGCTCCAGCAGCGCCGCATCCGCCTTCAGGCTGGAACGCAGCGGCGACACTTGCACCGCAGGCGACTCGCCGTAGAAGTTGGGAAGGGTGTAGATCAGCCCGGCCAGCAACACGGCCAGGATCAGCAGGTATTTCCACAGCGGGTAACGGTTCATAACGACCTCGTGATGACTGCTCGCATGCCCGGACAGGCATGGCCTGCGCCGCCCCGGCGAATGCGGGACGGCGCGACTCGATTACTTGATGGACTTGATCGTGCCCTTGGGCAGCACGTTCTGGATCGCGGCCTTCTGCACCGTCACTTCGACGTTCTCGGCGATCTGCACGCCCACGTATTCCTCGAAGACCGTGCTGACGGTGCCGACTTGACCGCCGACCGTGATGACCTCGTCGCCACGCTGCAGCGCCTCGACCATGGCCTTGTGCTCCTTGGCGCGCTTGCTCTGCGGGCGCAGCACCAGGAAGTAGAACACCGCGATCAGCGCGATCAGCGGCAGGAAGTCCATGATTCCGCCGCCTTGGGGAGCGGCTGCGGTTTGGGCGTAGGCGTTGCTGATGAACATCTTTTAAGTCTCCGAAAGTAAAGGATCGAAAGGCGCGCATTCTAGCATGAAGCCGCCGGGCTGAAGCCTAGGCACACATGCCCCGCTTTTTGAGAGACCGCCCAAGAGTTAGCTCAAGCACGCGACACAGGGGCTTTACGAATTATCGACAAAGTTGCAGAAGAACCAGTTATGGCAAGCTCACAAATAGGAATTTGTCCCTCATTACTGAATTGATAGCCCCCCGGGGGAAACTCGCTATTCCCATTTATGAGTGTAATAACGAATGCCACTCGGCGAGGTGTTAAAGCCATCCCTACCATACCCGTACATAGTTTCGTGCCCCTGCCTTGTTGTCAGACAAGGCTCTGTCTGATAATTAACTTCCATTGTCACATTAACCTGCAGCCGATCCAGAGCGGATTTAATTTTCTGCCAGAAATTATGCAATCGCTCTTTGCATCCATCGCATGGCCCTATGTTGCCCGTAATGAGAATATCCAATCTATGTCCAGGAGAAAAATACCCTTGGTTAATATACGGTGCCAAGGATTTTTCAAGTGCGTCGAGCGTGCCAACTTCGCTATCCAGGTTGCTAAGGTTCTTCTCGTCATTACTACAATAGTCGTTTACTTTTCCGTACTTGTCCTGTTCCACAGCGATGGAACCAGAACGTTGTGGCTCCGTCCGGTACCAGAATTGCTTCTCAGAAAAAATTGTCGCGCTAGTCCAAATGCCTCCTTCTTGGCATTTGTTGCTTATCTCTTTCAATGCTTGGTCTCGGCTCAGTTCTTTAATGCAAATCTGTACATATTCTGTATTGGCAGGATTATTTTCCTGTTGCATTTCCCCAAGAATGTCTTGCATCTCGCCCAAGTTTATTCGGCGGAGATAGCTTATTACTTCCAGTCTGTTATTGCGGTCAGTCGTCTCAAGGTTATTGGGGCCAATTTTGATTCGCTGAATCGGCTTGGTCCCGTGAATAATCCAATCCCGATCTTTCCCTGATCTCTGGGCCGTCATCCCCCAGGCCTTCGCCCCCATCGCATCCGCTTCCTGCTCCAGCCCGCTGTCGTCGTTGACCGGCACACCGCCCTTCATCTGCGCCGTCGGCTTCACCCTGCCCTGCGCCTGCTGCACCACATGCCAAGCCTCGTGCGGCAGATGCTGCTCCTGCCCCGGCGCGACATGGATATCCGAACCCTGCGCATAGGCCAAGGCATTGAGTTGGGCGGGCTGGGACGAGTTGTAATGGACCTTGACGTGATCCATGGACATGCCGGAAAGGTTCTCGATGCCGGACTTGAGGTTGTCCGGCAGGCCGGTGTGGTTGGGTTTGGGGGCTGGCTCCTCCCGCAGTTGCGCCGCACCGCCGAACAGGCTTTGCAGTTTCTTGCGCTGTGCAACCATGAGGGGACTGCTGTCGATACGGAGGGCCATCTCCCCTTGTGCGGCAGGCCGGATAGACTTGCCCTGCGCAACACGCCCCGGGTTTGCCGCCTTGGGACTGCCATCCCGTTTCAGGACTCGCTCCATCTCACCCTCCGCATTTCCAAAACGTGCCGCATGAACAAAAGCGCCTGCTCAGGCGCATGGACGCTCGGCGCGCCCTGCCCGGCGCTGATCGCTCAGAACCCCTTGCCGACCTCGATCCATGCACGGGTTGCCGAGGACGCCCCCACCAGTGCGGGAGCCGAACCCAGGCGCGAGGCGACGTAGGCCTTGGCTTGCCACTGGCCTGATCCGATCCAATTGAATCCCACGCCCGCGCCGGTCAGCGTCGCGCTGTTCGCCTCCACGACCCATGGCTTCTTGTTGACCGTGACATGCGCGCTATCGATGAAGGCCAATGCCTGCCACTGACCGTACCCGGCTTCGCCGAAATCGTGGCGGAGTTCGACGGTTCCCGTATAGCCCGTGTCGCCCGACATGGCCCCCACGTCGTAAGCACGTACCGTGTAGGGGCCGCCTGCGACCATCTTCTCGGAGGAATCCAGATTGGCGTTCGCCCATTGGGCCGCCGCGGTGAAATAAAGCGCGTTCGTTGCCGTCAGGGCTTGCAGGCGGGAGAAGTTCGCGTTCCATTTCGAGAAGCTGCCTTGCGTTTTCGCCGTCCCCGCATCGGCGGCCTGCGCCGCAGCATCGTCGAAACCGACGCGGCCCGAGGTCCAGCCCAGGCTCCAGGTATTGACGCCGCCGGACAGCAGCGCGTCGCGCAGGTCCCCGCTCAGGCTGAGCACCCAGTTGTCCAGGTGCCGGTCAGTCCGTATCGCGCTCGCATCGATGCGGTCGCGCAACTGCTTCCGGTCGTACTGGAGTTGTCCGTAAAGATTGATGTCCCGGCTGCGCACGATGGGATGCTTCACCCACAGGCTGGCCACCTGCGCGGTGCCGTGACTATTGAGCGCGGCCATGGTGTCGCCCAGGATGTAGCGCACCGCCGAATATGCCCCGCCCACGCGGGTGCCCTGCCCGTTCAGCAGCGACTCGTAACCGGCGCGCGCATAATCCAGCCCGCGGCCGGAGCTGAGGGCGCTCAGGCTCAGGATGTCGCCGTGATGCAGCGGGTCGATGAAGTTCACCGCTCCCGCGGCGCGCACTTTTCCGGTATAGCGGTTGCCATAGTTGTCCAGTCCCACCGTCCCGGTGACAGCAGGCGTCGCGCCC
>DASTGP010000136.1:0-3551 GCA_035605585.1 Gallionella sp.
GTCAAGAACGCCCAATCGTCCCATGCTGTGCACAACGCCGGGCCGGCATTGCCGCGAATGGCGGCTTCTGGGAGCGCCAGATGACCGGAGAGGGTCGGATAGCGACCGTCGGCACGCCCGAGGTCCCGCTCGAGTCCACGATCGTTCTCCCTTCAACCAGAAGAGGAGGACACCATGGACGCAACCGTTACTGTCGCTCGTCGGGAGCCGTGGAACAAGGGAAAGCTTGTTGGCCAGAAGGCACCCTTGAAGGTCAAGGATATCTGGGCCATTCGGGTTCGACTGCAGATACACGGGCGCACCCGCGATCTTGCGTTGTTCGACCTAGGCATCGACAGCAAGCTTCGTGGTTGCGATCTCGTCGCGTCCGCGATCTAGTCCACGGTGATCGGGTTAGCTCGCGGGCAATTGTGCTTCAGCAGAAGACGCAACGTCCGGTTCAATTCGAGATCACGGCAACGACCCGAGATGCGGTCGAGGCATGGATCAAGTCGGCGGCATTGCGCTCGGACGACTATCTCTTCCCAAGCCGGCGGCATGCGTCACCGCACCTGGGCACTCGCCAGTACGCACGTATCGTGCATGGTTGGGTCGCAGAAATCGATCTCGATCCGTAAGCGGCCGGTGAAGACATCTTGCTCGCCACGGTTCGCGTAAGGATGATCGTGTCCACTTAGGTTTTGGTGGACACATGGACACTTCCGACAACCGTCTCATCGTTCGGCGACGTCGGCGCACACATAGCGCCGACTTCAAGGCGAAGGTCGTAGCGGCCTGCCGCAAGCCAGGCGTATCGATCGCGGCGGTGGCGTTGGACAACGGCCTGAATGCGAACCTGTTGCGCCGCTGGGTAGTGACGGAGGAACGGGCGCAGTCGGCGAAGTCGATCGACACTGCCCGCGCGTCCGCTCTGCCCGCCGTGGAGCATGGTACGTTCATTCCAATCGAGCTCGGGCATTCGCCGAGCACCACGGCGCAAGCGATCATGATCGAGCTGCAGCGCGGTGCGACCGTGGTGAAAATTGACTGGCCGTTGGCAGCGGCTGGCGAATGCGCGGGCTGGTTGCGTGAGCTGTTGCGGTGATCCGCATCGATGCGGTGTGGCTTGCTGTTGAGCCATTGGACATGCGTGCTGGAACGGAGACCGCACTCGCACGCATGATTCGCGTCTTCGGTGAAGCGCGTGCGCATCATGCTTACCTCTTTGCCAATCGCCGCACCAATCGCATCAAGCTGCTGGTGCACGATGGTATCGGCATCTGGCTGTGCGCGCGCCGCCTGCACCAGGGTCGGTTCATCTGGGCGAGCCCAGGATCCGAATCGCGCCTGACGATCAGCATGGAACAGTTGCAAGCGCTGGTGATCGGCTTGCCGTGGTGTCGCATTGGCGCACAGGCAACGATTCGCGTAGCGTAAAAATGCTTTTTCCGTGCAATGCCATGTGGCAGTATCGCAACGCATGCAGGTGCACGATGAACTGGACCGGATGGATGCGCAGCAACTGCGCGAATTCGCCACCAGGCTGCTCGAAACACTGACCAGCAAGGATCACGAGCTTCGGTACCAAGAGCTCAAGATCGAGCAGCTGACGCACGAGATGGCCGTGCTCAAGCGCTGGAAGTTTGCGGCACGCAGCGAACAGTTGCACGGCGCGCAGCGCACGCTGTTCGACGAGGCGATCGACGCTGATCTTGAAGCCATCGCGGCGGAGCTTGCCACGCTGCGGTCTGCCGAACAGCGGCAAGCGCCGACAGATCCGCCGAAGCGTAGTCCACTGCCGGCGCAGCTGCCGCGAGTCGACGTGCGCCACGAGCCGGAGCAAACCGTTTGCGCTTGCGGCTGCGCGCTGAAACGCATCGGCGAGGACGTGAGCGAGAAGCTCGACTACACCCCGGGGGTGTTTCACGTTGAGCGCCACATTCGGGGAAAATGGGTCTGTGCCAAGTGCCAGACGCTGATCCAGGCACCGGTCCCGGCCGAGGTGATCGACAAGGGCATCCCGACCGCGGGGCTGCTCGCCCAGGTGCTGGTGGCCAAGTACGCGGATCACCAGCCGCTGTATCGCCAAGAAGGAATCTTCGAGCGCGCTGGCGTCGCCATCCCGCGCTCGACGCTCGCGCAGTGGGTCGGTGTGTGCGGCGTGCGCCTGCAGCCGCTGGTGGATGCACTGCGGGCCAGGCTGCTGGAATGTTCAGTGCTCCACGCCGACGAGACGCCGGTGGCGATGCTGACGCCGGGCAAGGGTAAGACGCACCGAGCGTATGTCTGGAGCTACAGCTCAACGCAATTCGATGCGCTGCACGGCGTGGTTTACGACTTCGCGGACAGCCGTGCCGCGGTACATGCGAAAGCGTTTCTCGACGGGTGGTCGGGCAAGCTGGTATGCGACGACTACGCCGGATACAAGGCCTTGTTCGCCACTGGCGTCACCGAGGTTGGCTGTCTCGCCCATGCACGCAGGAAATTCAACGACCTGTGGGTCAACCACCAGAGCGCATTGGCTGAGCAAGCACTGCAGCTGTTCGGTGCCCTCTACAACGTCGAGCGACAGGCACGCGAACTGAGCGCCGAGCAGCGACAGCGCACTCGCCAGCTGCAATCACGACCGATCGCCGACAAGTTGCGTGAATGGCTGCTGTTGCACCGACAGACGGCGACCGACGGAACGGCGATCGCCAAGGCCATCGACTATAGCCTCGCGCGTTGGGATGCGCTGACGCGCTTCCTTGACGACGGTGACCTACCCATCGATAACAACTGGGTCGAGAATCGCATCCGCCCGATCGCGCTAGGACGGTCCAACTGGTTGTTTGCGGGATCACTGCGCGCCGGGAAGCGCGCCGCCGCAGTGATGAGCCTGATTCAGTCCGCCAAGCTCAACGGCCACGACCCCTACCGCTATCTCAAAGACGTCCTCGAGCGGCTGCCCACGCAAGCGGCAAACCGCATTCAAGAATTGCTGCCTCACTGCTGGACGCCGGCGACAACCGTTTAGGCTGATACAGCAGGTCCGCGCAGATGCCTTGCCCGGACGCTTACAATGCGGCCGCACTGGGTGACCGTGATCGTGCGGTCGTGGAACGGGTAGATGAGCTCACGCAGGCCGCGGTACGGGCGCGTCGACGGCGTGTACAGCTCGGCCGGATACTTCATGCCGAGCGCCTGATGCGGGCGTTCGCGGTTGTAGCAGTCCAGGAAGTCATCGAAGCGCCCTTGCTGCTGCAGCAGGTTCTGCGCAGCCGGCTTGGTGGCTTCCTTCTTCAACGTCAGATGAATGCGCTCGTGGCGGCCGTTCTGGGTCGGATGGCCCGGCTTAATGCGCTCGATCTCGATGCCCAGGCGCAGCCACCAGACGGCGAGCTTACTGAGGCCGAACAAGGCGTGCGGGCTTGCGAAGGGCACACCGTTATCAGTGCGGATCGCTTTGGGAAGGCCAAACTCCTTGAAGGCGCGCTCGAACACGACGAAGGCGTAGGTTTCTTGGGTGGTGGCGAGGGCTTCGCAGCTGAACAGATACCGCGTGGCGTAATCGCTGATGGTGAGCGGGTAGC
>DASTGP010000031.1:0-11829 GCA_035605585.1 Gallionella sp.
CTTCGCGTACGGATTCGTCGCGGTGGATCGTCACGGGGCACAGGCGCGCTCCGAGGTCGACGCGCAGCAGTTCGGCAATATCGCGATCGAGCTCCCGTGTCGGGTCGAAGCCGTTGAGAAGATAGACGACCTTTTCAGCTACGTCGGGAGCAAAGAGGTTTTTGGACTCGGCGAGTGCGGCGTAGGACAGGGTGTCCGCCTCCAGTACCGCGAGGATCAGGTCGGACCGGGCCTGCGCTTGCGAGCGCAGCGCGCCACAGGTGCTGCTGTCGATGAGGATGAATGCCTCGTCATCGACTTCCAATTCGCCCAGCCGGGACGGCAGCCAGTTCGGGTCTTGTTGCAGCTGGCGGTCGAAGCTGGCGATATCCTGTTCGCGACACTTGCCGAAAGGCACGAAATCCACGCCGTTCTCGCAACGATAGGCGGCTTCATTCCACGGGGCACCGGACAGCACTTGCGGAACGAGGCCGTTGCCGTCTTCCCAATGCATGCCGAAGTGCAGCCGGAGCGTGTTTTGCGGGGAGAAGTCGAGTGCGATGACCTGCCGCTTGCGTGTGGATAGAATCGAGCCTAGCTGGGCTGCGACCGTTGTTGTTCCGACGCCGCCTCTTATTCCCGTGATCGAAACGACCTTCATGCCAAATGCAATCCTTCTTGTTTGGCGGGAGGCGCCGGACGAGCGGAATGCATGGAGCAATATATTTCATGCAGCAACGCCCAGCGTGAACCGGTTGCTTCCAGTCTGTGGATGGCTTGTATCTCCTGGTACCGATCCGTGTCGTAGGTCAGTTTCGAGAAAAGTCCGGCAATGTCGGAATGGGTATGCATCGGTTAACGGCAGGGGAATCTGTAATAAATTCAAAATTCCCAATCAAAATAATGGTGTATTATCGCCGCTTTGTCGCAAATTGCCAATACGAACAGGGGTGTTGGCGGGTGTTAGGCACCCGAAGTTCGGCTGCTGGGTGGAAAAATAGTGCGGGAACATCTGATCGGAATCAAAGAATTGCCCGATGTGGCGGGCAAATTGGCCGCGGGGCGGATTTATGTCGTGATGCACGATGCCGAGGCGGGGCTGGAGATGGCCTGCAAGACGCTGGCCGTTGCCTGCGCGTCCGGTCGAGCGGAGTGGGTTGCGGAAGATCCGTCTTCCTATCTGAAGGTGTCCGCGGAACTGGGGCGGGAAGTGGCGGAATGCTTGCGTCGGGGCGATCTGCGCATCTTCCGGATGAAGGCGGGGGGGCACCGCGGCATGCGTCTCAGGCTGTTGAACGAACTGGATTTCATTCGCGTAGAGCCGGGCAGCCTGATCGTGGTTGAAGGCGTGGATCGCTTCGTCGAGGGGGATGCTGCCGAAACCTGGGAAGAGGACGTGGCGGCGTGGCAGCGCTGGGCGGAGCGCACCCGGTGTGCCGTGTTGTGGATGAGTCCGCGGCGAGCGGGACAGTCCGGACATGAGGCCGATTTTCTGCGCATGGCACATCGTTTCTCCGGCATTGCGCGCTTGCGCAAATCGGGGGGCGAGGTGCGATGGGACATCTACTACTGGTTCGCCAGTGAGGGGCTGATGGCGGACAAGTCGTTCCGCCTGGGCCACGATGGCTGCGGCAACTGGCGGGTGGACGAGCGCGAAGCCCTGCGCGCCGAAGCCACCGAGCCCGCGGTGGACGAAGACGACGTCTTCATCCTGCGTGCGGCCTTGCCCGGCGGCCGGTCTGCGCCGGGCTGGCGGGTGTTCGACACGGACGAGCAGATGAAGGCTGCGCTTTCGTCTGCGCGCGCACCGACCGTGATCCTCAATTACGGGGCGGGCTCACCCATGGAGGCGCTGGCGCGTTTCATTTTCGAACTGAGGCGCTCGATCGGTCCTCAAGTCAAGATTGCGGTCAAGGAGGAGGGCGGACGGCTGCGGCATAGCCATGAACAGCTGCTGTTGAGCGTGGGCGCCAACCTGGTCATCCCCAGCGAAACCGGATTTTCGCGCATGCAGAGCCTGGTGAAGTCCATCCAGGGGCAGGTCTTTGCACGCGCCTTGCCATCCGACTTCGATGCGGCCCTATCTGGCGTCGTGGCGGTCGAGCAAATGGGATACCTGGCGCCGGAAAGTTTTGTGGGCGCGGTGTCGGAGGTGATGGAGCGAAGCCAGCCGCTGGAGGTGAACAATGCGCTGGTTCGCCTCTTCCTGACGCCGGGTCTGGATATGCTGGAGGCCCTGCGCTATTGCACGATGAAGCGTCCTGGAGACTTGTGTACGGCGGACGATGAAAGCGTCTATGTGTTCCTGTTCGCTTGCGAAGAGCAGGATATCAGCACAACGCTGGACCGGTTGTTCCGGTTGCCTGTCTCCGTGCTTTTCACGGCGGAATCGCGTTTCCTGTCCGCCGAGGATGTCGCCGGTGCATTGGCCGAATTCGATCAGCGGGCCTCGGGCACGCGCTACGAAGACTATACGGCCGCGCTGGCCAATCGATCTTCCGCGGAAGTGCAACTGCCGGCCGGTTCGTTCCCCTCGTCCGCGAAGAATCGGACACGCGCCCCCTTCACGGCCGTACCGCATGCTTTGAGGTTGCGCGCGACACACGTATAGGAAACTCTTCGTTATGTGGATTGTCTCTGTCATTTTCTCGTTTTGTCTGGGTGTTCTGGCCGGTTACCAGCTGCCGATCTGGCTCGATGCATGGCGGACTTATCGCTGCCGCAAAGCCTTCAGGCTGAACCTGCTTGAGCAATACACGCCAGCGGCAGAACAACAACGCAGGTCCGATTCGTGAGGCAGATGGAACAACAGAAACCCGAAGACAAGGTAAACCCCGAGTCCAATCCCACTTCGTCTCGCGCCACCGTTTTCCTGGGCGGGTGGAATTTCTACTTCCTGGCGAAATTCCTCTTGTTCTGGAGAGAGGTGATCGGCTTTCATCCCCTGGAAAATCTCGCGTTCGCCGCTTTTCTCCTGTTTCCCGTCAAGTCCCGTTTCTGGCGCAGGGTGAAGCAGCTGTCCGCGGTGTTGCTGGCGGTCGCGTTGCTCTACTACGACTCGTGGCTTCCCTCCATCGGACGTGCGGTTTCGCAGGTGACGCTGGTGTCTACCTTCGATGCCTCTTACCTGATGGAGCTGGCGGGACGCTTTGTGAATGTCACGTTGCTTGCGATGCTGGCCGCCGCTTGGTTCATCTATCGGGCGATCGCTCCATGGGTGCGCATCGGGCTGGTGGTGGTCGGATACATGGCGGCGATGAGTGTTCTTCAGTTGGCTTCGGAACACTCCGTCGCACAGGCCGGCCAGTTGCCGTCACAAGTGGCGGAGGCGGGGGGCAAGCCTGACCTGGAGAAGGCGTTGAACGGTTTCTACGCGGGGGAATCTGTGCGCTCCGTGTCGTTTCCCGCGCCGTCCCCGGAAGCAGTCCCGTTCGACGTGATCTTCATTCATGTCTGCTCCCTGTCGTGGGATGACGTCCGCGCCGTGGGGCTTGATCAGCACCCCTTGTGGAAACGTTTCGATTTCCTGTTCACGAACTTCAATTCCGCCGCTTCGTATAGCGGCCCCGCGGCCATCCGCATCCAGCGGGCGACTTGCGGACAATCGTCGAACAAAGACCTGTATCAGCCCGCCGCCGATGAGTGCTACCTGATGGGCAGCCTGAAGCGCAGCGGTTTCGAGCCGCACCTGGCGATGAACCATGACGGTCATTTCGATGATTTCCTGCAGACGATCCAGGCGCAGCACCTGGATGTTCCGCCCATGCCGCTCGATGGCGTCGCCGTCACGCAGCATGCATTCGACGGCGCTCCCATTTACGACGATTACTCGGTGCTCTCGCGCTGGCTTGAGAATCGACAGAGATCCGGCAGTTCGCGGGCGGCGCTGTACTACAACACCATCAGCCTGCACGACGGCAACCGTCTCGCGGGGACAAGTTCGACGCAGGACAGCATGGACACTTACAAACTACGCCTGTCCACCTTGCTGGACGGCATCGAGAAATTCATGGCGCAGCTCGATCGTTCTGGCCGTCGCGCCGTGGTGGCGATGATCCCCGAACACGGCGCCGCCGTTCAGGGCGACAAGATGCAGATCCCCGGACTGCGCGAGATTCCCAGCCCGCGGATCACCTTGGTGCCGGTCGGCATCAAGATCGTCGGCGAGGGCGGTCAACGCCAGGGCGATACCTTGAAAATCGAATCGGAAACCAGCTACCTTGCGGTTACCCGCATCGTCGCGCGCATGATGGAAGTCTCCCCATACACAGGCCGAGGCTACACTCCGGCCGACTACGTGGACGATTTGCCCGTCACGCCTTTCGTGTCGCAGAACGACAGCGCAGTTGTCATGCGCAACAATGGCCGTTATTACTGGCGCCAGAATGGCGAAGCATGGAGCGAATATTTTTAGGATTGCGGAAGATCGTGTTCAGGAACTAAACTCGCGCCGTGCCACCTAATGGGCGCAGCAAATTTCGACAACCTCATTTCGGAGACAACATGAAAAAATCGTTAGCAGCCGTTTTGGTTCTTGCCGCTAGTTTCAATGCCTATGCCGTCGACAGCGGCGCGGTGCTCGGTGGCGTGCTCGGCGGCGCAGCAGGCGCTGCGGTAGGTCAAAGCGTGGGTGGCCAGAACGGTGCCATTATTGGCGCAGCCATCGGCGGCGGTGCAGGCGCGGCGATCGGCAGCCGTCCCGCCCCACAAGCCGTCGTACAGCCGGTTCCTGTGCAACGGGAGAATGACGACGAAGAACGTCGCAAGCACAATCACCACCACGGTCACGAAGACTAAACTCGATCCCATCGAAAAAACAGAAGGCACGGCGACGTGCCTTTTGTTTTGGGGGGCTTGAAATCCGAAGGTCCCTATGAAGCTAACGGGCGTCGGCAAAAAAGCTGATGACCTCGTTTTCGAGGGGAAATAGTCAACGGGATCGGTTTTTTTCATGCCTGATTAGTTTCTTGCTATATGAAATATAATGGCACTGTCTCCATAAGGGTAACGATAGATATGGCAAGGAACCGACTGCGTGATGTCCCTCGCTTGAGCAGCGCCGGAAAAGGGCGGGCATGCGCGGTACCGCATGCAACGACAAAGGAGGGGCGCGGCACACAGAAACCGTGCATCGCGAGCAATTTCGGAATGGACGTTACCTTGCCCATGGCGACGCCGGCTTTCCAATCTTTTGCCGGCAGACATCATTCCGCCATGAGCACATGCGCATAAACGGGCGTGATCCGTTAACCGGATTCCTGGATCGCAACGGCTGCCTGCAGGCAGCCGCCAAGCTGGCCGACGATTCAACGGGCAATGGCCGATCCCTTGCGGTGCTCTGGTTCGATCTCGACCGCTTCAAACAGATTAACGAGTCGTTCGGCCATCTCGGCGGCGACGAGGTGATCGCCGACATCGCCGTCCGCTTTCGTGCACGAGCGAGCGGCCGCGCGGAACTCTCGCGGATGGGGGGCGACGAGTTCGTTTGTCTCCTGCCCAATTGCGATCGGGCGCAGGCGCAGCAGTTCGCCAATGAACTGGTCAGCACGGTAGAAGAGCCCCTCACGATCGGAAGCCTGGTGGTGCGTCCGACCGTAAGCGTCGGCATCGCGATCCTCGAGCCCGGCGAAGATCCCTTGGTATTGCTGGAACGTGCCGACCGCGCCATGTTCGCTTCCAAGGCCAAGGGCGGGAAGTGCGTCGTGTTTTCCGGCGAAGAGCCCATCCCCGGACGCCTCGGGATCACGCTCGCGCGCGAAGAACTCTCGATCGAGGACAGCCTGCACACCGCCCTCGAGACCGGAGGATTCCGGCTTCACTATCAGCCCATCATTCACGCGAACGGACAGATAGAGGCGGTCGAAGCGCTGATGCGTTGCAACGTGGACGGCGAGAATATCTCGCCCGGGAAATTCATTCCCGTCGCGGAAAAGACCGGGCTGGTGATCCGCCTCGGCGAATGGAGCCTCCTGCAAGGGGCGACTTACGCGCGCCAGTTGCAGGATGCCGGCCATCACACCAAAGTCGCGATCAACGTGTCACGCGCGCAACTCGTTTCCCCGAAATTCACCCACGCCCTGCATGCGGCGCTGATCTGCTCCAACGCGAGTCCAGAGTTGGTCGAACTGGAACTCACCGAATCCCTGTTCATGGACATTTCGGATACCGTCCAGAAGAACCTCAAGAACGCCATCAGCGCGGGCGTGAGGCTGGCCATCGACGACTTCGGCACCGGTTATTCCTGCCTGGCGAACCTGAAGGACATTCCGGCCGGCAAGCTCAAGCTGGACCGGGCCTTCGTCACGGTCCTGCCGGAAGATCGCCGCGCCTTGTCCGTGGTCAAGGCCGTTACCCAACTCGGGCACGAGTTGGGCATGACCGTGGTGGCGGAGGGCTGCGAAAGGCGGGAGCAGATCGACGCGCTGCTGGACGTCGGCGTCGACGCGATCCAGGGATTCTATTACGCCAAACCCATGCCGGAGGAGCACCTGCTTCCCTGGTTGCAACAAAGGAACACACTATGAGCAACGCTGCTGCCGTCCTGACGGAGTCGCCTCCGTCCGATGTGGACATGCTGTTTGAACGATCCTTGCTGGATGTCGGGATTCCCCCGTGCCCGGTCATCTTGAACCGCTTCATGGCCGAGGCTGGCAAGGACGAACCGGATTTCAAGCGCCTGGAAAGCATCATCAGCGCCGATGTCGGTATATCCGCCAGCTTGATCAAGACCGCCAACTCGCCGTATTTCGGGATGCGGCAACGGGTGCGCTCGGTGAGCGAGGCACTCGCGGTTCTCGGGCTGAATGTATCCAGTCGCGCCATTGCCGGCATCGTGTTGCGCAACTCTTTCCCGAACGTGCCGAATCTGGAGCGCTTCTGGGATGCCTCGGCACGCATCGCGCGCCTCTCCGGCTGGCTGGCACAGCAATTCGAATTGCGCGGCCTGCGTGCAGAGGATGCCTATACCTTCGGCCTGTTCCGCGACTGCGGCATTCCCGTTCTGCTCAGGCGTTTTCCGGGCTATGAGGTGACCCTGACTGCTGCCAACAACGAGCAACTTCAGAGCTTCACCGCCATAGAGGAGGCGGCATTGCCTACCAACCATGCGATGGTGGGCTGCCTGCTTGCCCAAAGCTGGTGGCTGCCGGAGGAGATCTGTCTCGCCATTCGCAATCACCACGATCTGGCGATGATCAAGTCCGCGGATTCCCAGCTGCCGTTGTTGAGCCGCCGGCTGGTCGCGACGGCCCAGCTTGCGGAACATATCGTGCAGCGCCAGCTCGGTTTGAGCATTACCCAGGAATGGGCGAAGCTCGGCGAGTCCTGTCTGGACTTGCTCGATGTGGGCGAGAGTGATCTCGAGCGTCTCTACGCAGAAGCGCAACCGGTTGCCGCTGCGAGCGAATAACAGCCGCACGGGCTTGGCGAAGGTTGAGCCGGCTCAACGTAGAAAAACAAAAGGCACGGTGACGTGCTTTTTGTTTTGATGGTTAATCGGTCTCCGATAATCCCAGCCGGGACGATGGCAGCGAGGCCAATTGGCGCTGCATATGCTCGTAACCGATGGCAATGATCTCCTCGGCGCGATCGAACTCCATGAAACGGATATGCCCCAGTGGGGGCTGGACGATCACATCCGGACGGTCCAGGGACAGACGGGTCTGGGTGATGCGGGTCTCCATGATGTTGATCGAGGCCAGCAGCACTTCGAAGATGTTGGGCAGCGGCTCTGCAGACACCCATTTCCGGAATTGGGCCGAGGCTGCATTATCGCCGGTGAGCAGTTTCTGCTTGATGTCCTTTATCGACAGGCGATAGTTTCCTACCCAGCGCGACAGCATGCCGGAAGCCTCGGCTTCCGGGTTGTTCGTCGCAGGCAGCAGCGGCTTCAGGTTCTTGCCGGAAATGATCTCGTGATTGAGATCGACTGCGATCACGATATCAGCGCCCATGGCGCGTACCGCGCTCACCGGAACCGGGTTGCTGAGGCCGCCATCCACCAGGATGTGTCCGTTGCGGGGCACCGGCGTGAAGATGCCGGGCACCGAAATGCTGGCACGCACTGCTTCGATCACATCACCGCTGCGGATGACGACCTCTTCGCCGGTGACGATGTCCGTTGCCACTGCGGCAAATGGTTTGGGCAGCATTTCGATTGCGTCGGCGTGGAGATGTGCGCGCACCAGTGCGGTGATCTTGGCTCCGTCAAGCAGGCCGGACTTGGGGAGTACGACGTCGAAGAAGGAAACCGTCTTTTTCCAGTCGAAGCCGAGAAAGGTCGCTTCCAGCTCGTCGAGTTTGCCGGCGGCATAGATCGCCCCGATGAGCGCGCCCATACTGGTGCCCGCGACGAAATCCACTTCAATGCCTGCGTCCTTGAGGGCACGGATCACGCCGAGGTGCGCAAGCCCGCGCGCCGACCCGCTGCCCAGCGCCAAGCCGATTTTTGGGCGTCTGCCGATCGAATCTCTATTGTCCATTCCTGCCTTTCAATGGGTGAAACTTACCCCGCAATGTCCCGATCCCCCTCGGCCTGTTCCATCTGGCCGCGCATGACCTTCAGCTGGAACAGCGTGTTGCGCTCCTCCTCGGACAATGCCGACTCGATGTAGCGTATGGTCTCCTGGTAGCGCGGGATGACGTTGTACTTGAGCGCGTTGACGCGCTTCTGCGTCTTGCGCTGTTCGGTGAGCAGGCGCCACAACGCAGTCTCGGCCTCGCCCAGCTGCGCGAGCAGCATGGCGATGTCGGTCATGCGCTGGCGCGCCTCGTCGAAGCTGGCGTCGGTCCACATCAGGCCTACCGGCTGGATGGGTGCGCTCTCGACGGTGACGGTGGGGTATTCCACGCCTATGCTGCTGCGCGGCAGGATGTACACCGAAAGCGCGGGCTTGAGCCCCAGCACGGCTTGGCGCAGCTGCGTGCTGCCCATGCGCATGTGGGCGATGGACAGCCAGTGATAGGCGCTCTGCAGCGCGTCGTGCACCGTGAGCCGCAGCTCGCGGTAGCTCTTCAGGCGCTGGTGCACCAGGCGCGTGAGCAGCTCGCGCTTGCGTTCCAGCAGGTCGTGGCCGTGCTGCAGCGACGTCACCTGGCGGCGCAGCGAGAGCAGCGTGCTCTTGGTCGGGCGCACCCTGAGGCGGCTCTTCATTTTTCCTCCGCCGCTGAGCCTTGCCAGTGGTGGTATTTTGCCAAGTCCGCCGCACTCACGCGCGTGAGCGCTTGCGGCGGCAGCAGTGACAGCAGCTCCCACGCGAGGTTGAGCGTCTCTACGATGCTGCGCTCCTCGTCCTCGCGTTGGCCCACGAAGCGCTTCTCGAACGCGTCGGCGAAGGCGAGGTAGTTCTGGTCGGTTTCGGACAAGTCCTCTGCGCCGATGATGGAGGCGAGGTTGCGCACCTCCAGCGCGCGCGCATACGAGGCGTAGATCTGTCCCGCCACCCGGCTGTGGTCCTCACGCGTGTGGTCCTTGCCGATGCCGTCCTTCATCAGGCGCGACAGCGAGGGTGGCACGTCCACCGGCGGATAGACGCCCTGATTGTTGAGCGTGCGCGACAGCACCAGCTGCCCTTCGGTGATGTAGCCGGTGAGGTCGGGGATGGGATGAGTGATGTCGTCCGAGGGCATCGAGACCACAGGCATCATGGTGATGGAGCCCGCCTTGCCGCGGATGCGGCCGGCGCGCTCGTAGATCTCGGCGAGGTCGGAATAGAGATAACCTGGGTAGCCCTTGCGTGCCGGCACATCGCCCTTGGCGGTGGCCACCTCGCGCAGCGCCTCGGCGTAGTGCGTCATGTCGGTCATCACTACCAGCACGTGCAGGTCGAGGTCGAAGGCGAGGTACTCGGCCGCGGTGAGCGCGGCGCGCGGCAGGATGAGGCGCTCGATGGCAGGCTCGTCGGCGAGGTTGAGGAACATCACCACGTTGCGCAGCACGCCGCTGCTGGAGAAGGTCTCCTGGAAGAAGCGCGCGTCGGCGTAGGACACGCCCATCGCCGCGAACACCACTGCGAACTGTGATTCCTCGCCCGGCAGCTTGGCCTGGCGCACGATCTGCGCCGCCAGCCGGTTGTGCGGCAGGCCGGAGCCGGAGAAGATCGGCAGCTTCTGACCGCGCACCAGCGAGTCCAGCCCGTCCACCGAAGAGATGCCGGTCTGGATGAACTCGCGCGGATAGGCGCGTGCCGCCGGGTTCACCGGCGCGCCGTTGATGTTGCGCTTCAGTTGAGAGAACAGCGGGGGGCGCCCGTCGCGCGGCTGGCCCAAGCCGTTGAACACCCGGCCCAGGATATCCGGCGACAGCGCGATCTCGAACGGCTGGTCAAGGAAGCGCACCCAGGTGCGCTCGAGGTCGAGGTTGTCGGTGCCCTCCAGCACCTGGATCAGCACCAGTTCGTCCGAGGTGCGTATCACCTGGCCGTTGCGCCGCCTGCCGCTATGGTCGCGTACCACCACGCGGTCGCCCAGCGCTACGCCGGGCACGCCGCGCATGTAGAGCAGGCCGCTGCGAGCGGCGGAGGCGAGGCGGTATTCTTTGTCGCTCATGAGTGGCCTCCGTTTTCGCTCGCAGCCTTCCCATGCTGCGCATATTCGTTGCGTAGGCGCTCGAATTCGCCGTTGACCTTGGTGGCGAACTCACCCAGTTCCGTCAGCTGGTCGTTGGTGTACTGGCCTTTGAGGCGCTGCGCTTCGGCGAGCAGCGGCAGGCGCAGCAGTTCCTGCACGGGCACGCCGAATTCGAGCAGGCGTGCGCCTTGCCGGTAGATGGAGAGCATCTGGTCGAGCAGCGCAAACTGTTTCTGCGGCGAGCAGTAGCTGTCCACAGGATCGAGCGCGCTCTGCTGTAGCACGCCTTCGCGGAACAGCGCGACGCCCTCCAGCGCCCAGCGCTGCTGCGGCGACAGCGCTTCGGGGCCGACCAGGTTGACGATGCGTGCGAGCTCCTCGGCTTGCGCCAGGATGTCCAGGGCTGCGGCGCGCAGCTCCGCCCAGCGCGGATCCACCTGTTCGGCCCACCAGCTGCTGCAGCTCGCGACGTAGCCGGAGAAGCTCTCCACCCAGTCCACGGCGGGGTAGTGACGTGCGTCGGCGAGTTCCTTGGACAGCGCCCAGAAGGTCTGCACGATTTCCTTGGTGTGGCTGGTGACAGGCTCGGAGAAGTCGCCACCGGGCGGCGACACCGCGCCGATGAGCGTGATCGAGCCCGTGCTGCCGGCCAGCGTGTCCACGCGTCCGGCGCGCTCGTAGAAGGCAGCGAGGCGCGAGGCAAGGTAGGCGGGGTAGCCTTCCTCCACCGGCATCTGTCCCAGGCGGCCCGCGACCTCGCGCAGCGCCTCGGCCCAGCGGCTGGTGGAGTCGGCCACCATCACCACGTCGTAGCCTTGGTCGCGGTAATACTCGGCCAGCGTGACGCCGACGTAGATCGATGCCTCGCGCGCGACCACCGGCATGTTGGAGGTGTTCGCCACCAACAGCGTGCGCTCCATCAGCGAGCGGCCGGTGTTGGGGTCGGTGAGTTTGGGGAATGATTCGAGGATGTCCACCAGTTCGTTGCCGCGCTCGCCGCAGCCGACGTAGATCACGATGTCGGCGTCGGCCCAGCGCGCAATCTGCTGCTGAACGATGGTCTTGCCCGCGCCGAACGGGCCGGGCACGGCGGCGCGTCCGCCCTTCACCAGCGGGAAGAAGGTGTCCAGAATGCGCTGCCCGGTGAGCAGCGGCGCGACGGCGTCGTCGCGTTGGCGGTAGGGTCGCGGGCTGCGTACCGGCCAGCGGTGAAACAGTTGCAGTTCGCGAATATCGCCATGTTCCGTTTTGACGCGCGCGATTACGGCTTCCACGGTGACATCG
>DASTGP010000143.1:0-22528 GCA_035605585.1 Gallionella sp.
GAGCACCAAGATCTACGACCGCGCGACCGGCACCGTGAGCTACGGCCGCATTCCGGCGGGGTCGGTGGTGGTCTCCGGCAACCTGCCCAGCGCCGACGGCAAGTACAGCCTGTACTGCGCGGTGATCGTGAAGAAGGTCGATGCGAAGACGCTGGGCAAGGTCGGCATCAACGAATTGTTGAGGGGAATTTAACCCCGTAGGGGCGTGATTTATCACGCCCGGATTCGCCACGCACTATCCATTAGTTCGAGCGAGTTTCAAGGCGCAATGAATTGCGCCCTACATTCAGGGAGAACACGATGATCATCACTCCGTTGCTGCAGCTGGCGGCCGACAAGCAAGCCTCCGACCTGTTCTTCTCGGTCGGCGCACCGGTCAACATCAAGATCGACGGCATCACCATGCCGGTGAATGCCCAGATACTGGATGCGGAGATCATCAAGCGCATCGCCTACGAACTGATGACGCCGAAGCGCATCGCGGTGTTCGAGGCCGAGATGGAGATGAACTTCTCGTTCCGTTTCGACGGCATCGGCAGCTTCCGCGTCAACATCTTCCGCCAGCGCGGCGACATCGCCATCGTGGTGCGCTACGTCAAGGGCCAGATCGACAAGGTCGAAGACCTGCACCTGCCCACCGTGCTCAAGGAACTCATCATGGAAAAGCGCGGACTGGTGCTGGTGGTCGGCGCGACCGGCTCAGGCAAGTCCACCACGCTCGCCTCGATGATCCAGCATCGCAGCAGCACCCAGACCGGCCACATCCTCACCATCGAGGACCCGATCGAGTACATCTTCCATCACGGCAAATCCATCGTAAACCAGCGCGAGATTGGGTCCGATACGCAAGGCTACGAGAAGGCACTGGCCAGCGGCATGCGCGAAGCGCCGGATGTGCTGATGATCGGCGAAGTGCGCGACCGCGAGACGCTCAAGCACGCGCTGATCTTCGCGCAGACCGGCCACCTGTGCCTGACCACGCTGCACGCCAACAACAGTTACCATGCGCTGAACCGCATCGTTAACTTCTTCCCCTATGAGTCGCGACAGGGCGTGCTGTCCGACCTGTCGATGTGCCTGCGCGCCGTGATCTCGCAGCGCCTGGTGCGCAACGTGCAGGGCAAGCAGGTACCCGCAGTGGAAGTACTGCTGAACACTTCGCTGATCGCCGACATGATCAAGAATGACGAGATCGAGAAGATCCGTGACGCAATCGAGAAGAGCGTCTCCCCGGGCTCGCAGACCTTCGAGCAGGCACTGTATAAGCTGTTCAAGACCGGCCAGATCACCAAGGAAGAGGCGATGCGCAACGCCGACTCGGCCAGCAACCTGGCCTCGCTGATCGACTTCTCCGAGCGCACCAGCACCATGAAGGTGCCGGTATTCGACCCCACCAGGGTCTCGCCGCAGGAATCCCAGCCGCACTCCGATTTCAGCGGCATCAAGCTCAACCTGGACGAGACAAAGTAACCCGGCCAGATGGATTGCGACATGCCTGCCAACTCGAATGCCCCTCTCCTCAATCCTCTGATGAGGCAACTAACCATTCGACTAAGCCCGCAAGCGTGCAAGTCGCTGGTTATCCCGCCCGCGGAAGAGGAAGCGAACGAAAAGGACTATTTACAATGACGAAGCTATACGGCATCCCCAACTGTGGAACCGTCAAGAAGGCACGCACCTCGCTGGAAGTGCGCGGCATCGGTTACGAATTCCACGACTTCAAGAAACACGGCGTCACCGAAGCGATGCTGTCCGGCTGGCTCAAGCAGGTCGGCTGGCAGAAACTGCTGAAGAAGACCGGCCCGACCTGGGGTCAGTTGCCCGACGAGGTTAAGGCCTCGATCAAGGACGACGCTTCCGCGCTGGCCCTCATGCTGGAAAAACCCAACGTCATCAAGCGTCCGGTGCTGGAGCACAACGGCAAGGTGCTGGCGACGGGGTTCAGCGAAGCCGATTACGAAAACCTCAATTTTTGAACAATACAAGATGAGCAACACTCTCGAGTTAGCCAAACAACTCATCTCGCGCCATTCGCTCACACCGATGGACGACGGCTGCATCGACATCATCGGCGCGCGCCTCGCGCCGATGGAATTCCGCCTGGAGAAGATGCGCCACGGCGAAGTGGACAACCTGTGGGCGCGCCGCGGCGATGCCTCGCCCTTGATCTGCTTCGCCGGACACACGGACGTAGTGCCCACCGGCCCCGTCAGCAAATGGGACAGCGATCCGTTCACCCCCGCGGTGCGCGACGGCATGCTATACGGACGCGGTGCGGCAGACATGAAAGGTTCGCTGGCCGCCTTCGTCACCGCCATCGAGAAATTCGTCGCCGAATATCCGCAGCATAAGGGTTCCATCGCCCTGTTGCTCACTTCGGACGAGGAAGGCGTGGCGGTCGACGGCACGGTGCGCGTGGTCGAAGCCTTGCAGGACCGCAAGGAACTGCTCGACTACTGCATCGTCGGCGAACCGACCTCGGTCTCCAAGGCTGGAGACACCATCAAGAACGGCCGGCGCGGCTCTCTCTCCGGCACGCTGACCGTCAAGGGCGTACAAGGCCATATCGCCTACCCTCACCTGGTGAAGAACCCGATCCATCTCGCCAGCCCTGCCATCGCCGAACTGGCGGCAACGGTATGGGACGAAGGCAACGAGTATTTCCCGCCGACCTCCTGGCAGATTTCCAACATCCACGGCGGCACCGGCGCCACCAACGTCGTGCCCGGCACCGTGGAGATCCTGTTCAACTTCCGCTTTTCCACCGCAAGCACGGTGGACGGCCTGAAGCAGAAAGTCCACGCCATCCTCGACAAGCACGGACTGGAATACGACCTGCTGTGGGAGTTGTCCGGCAAGCCCTATCTCACCCCGCGCGGCGACCTGGTCGATGCGGTGGCGTCTGCCATCAGGCAGGTGCAAGGCGTTGAAACCGAACTGTCCACCAGCGGCGGCACTTCGGACGGACGCTTCATCGCCGACATCTGCCCGCAAGTGATCGAACTCGGCCCGATCAACGCCACCATCCACAAGCTCAACGAATGCGTGGCGGTGGCCGACCTGGATGCGTTGTCGGAGATCTATTACCTTACCCTGCGCAAACTGCTGGCCGGATGAGATACCTCGTTCTGGTCCTGCTCGGGGCGCTGCTGCTGTGGATCGTTTACATCCTTATCACGAACCGGCGCAGATCGCCCCGAAGGAACGGCGACGGCAGTAGCAGTTCCGGCGATTCCGGGAGTTATAACTCATCGCATTGCGACAGCAATGACGGCGATTGCGGTGGTGGAGATGGAGGCGGAGGAGACTAATGAAAACACAAACTAGCGATTATTTTTCCGGTGCGATACAGCACCTTCACACCGTGCGCGATTGGCTGCGCTTTGCGGTGAGCCGCTTCACGCAGGGCGGGCTTTTCTTCGGTCACGGCAGCAGCGAGGCCTATGATGAGGCGGCCTATCTGATCCTGCACACGCTGCACCTGCCGCTGGACCGACTCGAACCTTTCCTGGATGC
Source organism: Gallionella sp. (assembly GCA_035605585.1). Lineage (GTDB taxonomy): Bacteria > Pseudomonadota > Gammaproteobacteria > Burkholderiales > Gallionellaceae > Gallionella. The sequence continues at coordinate 3,517 of DASTGP010000143.1, forward strand.
CCGGTTGACCGACAACGAGCGTAGCGAGGTGATGAGCATCATCCAGCGGCGCGTCGAACAGCGCATTCCGGCCGCTTACCTGACCAACGAGGCCTTCCTCGGCGACTTCAGCTTCTATGTCGACGAACGCGTCATCGTGCCACGCTCGTTCATCGCCGAACTGCTGCGCGAACAGTTCGCACCTTGGATTGCCGAGCCTGAAGAGATCGGCAGCGTGCTCGACCTGTGCACCGGCAGTGGCTGCCTCGCCATCCTCGCCGCGCACGCTTTCCCGTTCGCAGAGGTCGATGCGGTGGACCTGTCGGCGGATGCGCTGGCTGTCGCGCAGCGCAACGTTGCCGATTACGAGTTGCAGGACCGCGTACACCTGATCGAATCCGACCTATTCGCCAAGCTGGACGGCAAGAAATACGACCTCATCATCAGCAACCCGCCCTACGTCGATGCTCCCTCCGTCGCCGCGTTGCCGAAGGAATATCTGCACGAGCCCAAGCTCGCGCTGGGCAGCGGACACGACGGGCTGGATGCAACACGCGTCATCCTGAAACACGCCGCGGAACACCTCACCGAAAACGGCATCCTCGTCGTCGAGATCGGCCACAATCGCGACGCGCTCGAAGCGGCCTACCCAGACCTGCCATTCACCTGGCTGGACGTCAGCGCGGGGGATCAGTTCGTGTTCATGCTGCACCGCAACGACCTGCTTTAAATGTCGTCCGTAGAGCATTACGAGAACTTCCCTGTCGCTTCCGTCCTGATGCCCAAACGGCTGCGCAAGCCGGTGGCCGCGATCTACCACTTCGCACGTGCCGCAGATGACATCGCCGACGAAGGCGAGCTTTCCGGCGAAGAGCGACTGAAGCAGCTGGACGAGTTCCGCGCCGAGCTGAGACGAATCGAAGCGAACGAGGTGCCGCAGACCGCGCTGTTTGAAAACCTCGCCGCCGAGATCCGCGAACACGGTCTGCCGATGCAGCCGCTGTATGACTTGCTCGACGCCTTCTCGCAGGACGTGGTGAAAAAGCGCTACGCGAACTTCGACGAACTGCTCGATTACTGCCGCCGTTCCGCGAATCCGGTCGGCAACCTGCTGCTGCACCTTTACGGCGAAGCGACCGAAGTAAATATCAAGTACAGCGACGCCATTTGCACCGCGCTGCAGCTCATCAATTTCTGGCAGGATGTGGCGAAGGACTGGGCCATAGCCCGCGTCTACCTGCCGCAGGACGATCTGGCGGCGCACCAGGTGAGCGAGTCACAGATCGCGCAGGGTATCGCCGACGACAACTGGCGTGCGCTGATGCGATTCGAAGTGAAGCGCGCGAGAGAGATGATGCTGTACGGCAAGCCGCTCGGCACCATCCTCACCGGCCGCATCGGGCTGGAGATGCGCATGATCATCGCGGGCGGACTGCGCATCCTCGACAAGCTCGATGCCGCCGACTACGACATGTTCAACCGCCGCCCGGTATTGAAGCCCCACGACTGGGTTATCATGCTGGCAAAATCAGCTCCCTTCTGAACAGCAATGAATCCTTACCAGTACTGCGTAGACAAAGCAGCCTCCAGCGGCTCCAGCTTCACCAGCAGCTTCCGCTTCCTGCCGAAGGAAAAGCGGGAAGCCATGACCGTGCTGTATGCCTACTGCCGCGAGGTAGACGATGTGGTGGACGAATGCTCGGATGCAAACGTCGCGCGCACCACGCTCAACTGGTGGCGCGGCGAAGTCGCCGCTATCTACGGCGGCAAACCCACCCATCCCGTGTGCCGGGCGCTTGTTCCCATCGTGCAGCAGTTCAACCTCCCGCAGGAACACCTGCTGGAGATCATCGACGGCATGGAGATGGACCTCGACCAGCCGCGCTACCCCGATTTCAAGTCGCTGCAGCTGTATTGCTACCGCGTCGCCTCGGTGGTCGGCCTGCTGTCAGCCGAGATCTTCGGTTACACGGACCGCCAGACGCTGAAGTATGCGCACGACCTCGGCATCGCCTTCCAGCTCACCAACATCATCCGCGACGTGGGCGAGGATGCGCGGCGCAACCGCATCTACCTGCCGATGGACGAGCTGCAGGAGTTCGGCGTTCCCGCGAGCGACATCCTCAACGCGCGCGAGACCGAGAACTTCCACAAGCTGATGGCATTCCAGGTCGAGCGTGCGAAGCGCTACTACCAGCAGGCATTCGAGCATCTGCCCGCCGTGGATCGCAAGTCACAGCGCGTGGGGCTCATCATGGCCGAGATCTACCAGGCCACGCTGAACGAGGTCGTCTCCAGCGGCTGCCACGTATTGAAAGAGCGCGTGTCGCTCACGCCGAGTTACAAGCTGTGGCTGGCCTTCAAGGCATGGCTGAAAAACTGAGCGTCGGCATCATCGGTGGTGGCTATGCCGGCATGGCTGCCGCCGCCGAACTGGCATCGCGCGGCATCCCCGTCACCGTATTCGAGAGCGCCAGACAGCTTGGCGGACGAGCGCGCGGCGTACGGCACAACGACACGCAGGTTACCTCTCTCCAACTCTCCCCCAAGGGGGGAGAGGGCAAACGCCCCTTGCGGGGAGATCGTCCGATTCTGGACAACGGCCAGCACCTGCTGCTGGGCTGCTATCGCGAGACATTGCGCCTGATCGAACTGGTCGGTGGCGACATCGGACAGGATTTCCTGCGCCTGCCGCTGCAACTCGACCTGCATCGCGAATTCGCGTTCAAGGCGCCGCAACTGCCCGCACCGCTTCATCTTTTGTTCGCTCTGCTCAACGCGCAAGGACTGACCTGGCGCGAACGCATCAAGGCCGCGCGCTTCATGCTCGCATTGCGCCACATGAACTTCCGCCTTCCAAGCGACATGACCGTCGCCGAGCTGCTCGCCCGACACGGGCAAGATGCCGACCTGACGCTCAAGCTGTGGGAGCCGCTCACCATCGCCGCGTTGAATACCCCCATCCAGAAGGCTTCCGCACAGGTACTGCTGAACGTGCTGCGCGACGCCCTGAATCGCAACCGTGCCGATTCAGACATGCTGCTGCCGCGCATCGACTTCACCGGCCTGTTCCCGCAACGCGCCGCTGCCTATGTCGAACGGCACGGCGGTGAGGTATTCCTTTCCTGTGGCGTAGAAGCCGTCGTTCCGAAAGAGAGCGGCATCGAATTGGTCACCGCGCAGGGAGCGCGCTCGTTCAGCCACATCATCTGCGCAACGCCACCGGTAATCGCCGCTAAGCTGCTGCGCCCGATCGCAGGACTCGGAAACGCCGTTGCGCAGATCGAAGCGCTGGAACATCAGCCGATCTACACCGTGTACCTGCAGTATCCCGCTCACGTCACCCTGCCCCATGCCATGCTCGGCCTGCACCAGCGCTATAGCCAATGGCTGTTCGATAAGGGCCGGATCGCTGGCCACTCCGGCCTGATCGCCAGCGTCATCAGCGCGGAAGGCATCCATCAAGAGTTGGGGCAGGAAGAGCTGGCACAGAAGGTCGCCGCCGAACTGCGCGAGGAGTTCGGCATCGCCGACGCCCCCGTGTGGTTCAAGGTCATCGCGGAGAAGCGCGCAACCTTCTGTTGCTCACCTGGCCTGCAGCGACCATCACCGCGGACCGCCCTTCCCAACCTGCTGCTGGCGGGCGACTACACCGCAGGAGACTATCCCGCCACACTGGAAGGCGCCGTGCTCAGCGGCATTCGCTGTGCCGCACTGATTTCCTGAAGAAGACCGGATCGCTCAAGCTTTCACCTACCCTGCCGATAATGTAATCAAGCGTTGCGTTCAATCATTCCGCCGGACGCACGTTTTAAAGGAGGCCATCATGCTCGAGATACTTGTCTACTACCACGATGTGTTGCGTTACTCCGTTCTGGGCGACTGGGACAGGGTGCGCGAATTGCAGCAGCAAGGCTTCTACGTGAAGGTCAAGGCTCCCGCCCCGGCGCGCCGCCGCTGAACCGGCCGCCGCTTACCTGCGCCTGCCGGGGCGGAAGTAGGCGGTGTTGTCGTAATACGCCCCATCTTCATTTTCCGCAGCCCATCCCGGCACACCGAGCAGCGGTACAGGAGCAAGCTCCCGGGTGCTGCGACAATGCTCCGGCGCCCCCAGATAATCCGCCAGCAATTTGTCCAGATGCGCCAGACGCCGCTCCAGCGGCCAGCCGAAGAAGGCCGCTTCCACCGGTAACAGCAGTCCCTGTCCGGTCATGCCGATATAAGGATCGAGCGCCTTCTCGTACAGGCCATGGCCGAACAGGTAGAAGCCCATACCGCCCATTACCTCGGCACGCCGCTCCCAGAACAACTCCTTCCATTGAAAGTCACGCAACAGCTTGGCCAGTGCCTCGTCCGCGTAGGGAACAACCACTCCCGACTCGTCCAGCAGCGTATTGGTATCGCGCACCGCGCCGCGTTCGCTGCGGCTCGCCTCTTTTCGTCCATCCGTCAGCGCAAGGTAATGCCGCGCATTGATCGCGGCCTTGGACTTTGGGAAAGTCAGCCACACCAGCGCATTGAGCAGGTCATGCCAGTTGTCGGCACGCGTCGGCACCTCGCCTTTCAGGTAACAGCGCGGCTCGTATTGCGCCTCGAAGGCAAGCTTGCCGTATTCCTGCGCGACAAAGCGCAATGCGTGGCCGCTCTGCGTAGTGATGGCGGGATGGCGTTCATCGAGCAGCGCGTTGCAGTCCTGGAGGGAGGGAAACGCGGATGTGCCGAGGCGCGAGATGATGGGATGCAGCGGAAAGAACAGCGATGATTGCAGCAACGCATCGCTATTCCAGTCAAGGGTCGGATTCATGCCCCGAGTTTAGCCGACCGGCGGGCTTTCCGGACAGGGTGATGTCTGATTTCTGTACGCCAGGCCGGCAGCCTTTCGGCTGCCGGCCGTCTGCCGCTCTATCTCGCGTAATCGAGATAGATGTTCACCCGACGGTTCTCGCGCCGCCCCTCCGCACTCCAGTTGTAGGCAATACGGTGGGTCTGCCCTAATCCGACAGCGGACAGCCTGCTGCGCTCGATGCCGAACTTTTCCACCAGGTAATTCACCACGTTCTCGGCGCGTCTGCGGGAAAGCTCCATGCTCTGCGCAGGCGACCCCTCCGCATTGCTGGTATGTCCCTCTATGGTTGCCGAAGCGCCCGGATTCTCCTTCAGAAAATCCGCCACCCTGGCGAGCTCCTCGTGGTAGCGCGGCTTGATATCGGCCCGGTTCCTGTCGAACTCCATTTCCAGCCCGACCTTGGTGATACGGCCCGGGACCGGCTTGAAGCCCTCCTTGATATCCATCGCGCAGTCGATGATGGAATCGATGCGCCGGTTCTGCCGCTTGCCCTCCTCCGTGCGGTTGTCCGCGATGGGACGCGTCTTGCCATATCCCACAGCTTTCAGCCGGGAACGGTCGATGCCGGAGTGATTGACGAGGTAATCCACCACGCTGTTTGCACGACGCTGGGACAATCGCATGTTGTACTCGTCCGTCCCGACCTCATCGGTATGTCCCTCGATCACGGCCGTGGTGTCCGGATATTTCCTCAGGTAGGCGCCCAGCCTCTCGACCGAGGCTTCATATTCGTGCTTGATGTCATAGCGGTCGATATCGAACTGGATATCCAGGGTGGTGCAATATTTGATTCGCTCCGGTGCACCGGGAACCGGAACCGGCGCCGCCTCTCCGGTCGGCGCTCCCGCTTGCTTGACGAGCTCCGGGTCGCATTCCTCGATCGCCATCGCCGGCGTCCAGTAGCCCGTGCGCCAGCACTGCCCCGCACCGCTCCTGACGAGCTCGCCCTGGCTGTCCACCAGATAGCCTTGCGTCCGCGGTTCATTGTGGGCCATGACTTGCACCGGAGAGATGGCCACGGCGCAAACCGCGGAAACAACCAGGTTCCGCAAGGTCTGATGAGTGAAGTTATTCATGATGACCTCCATTGCAGTGATGAGTTGAAGGCATACAGAAATGCTGTCTCAGTCTCGTCCGTATATGCTTCGCGCGCAATAAGGCAAAACATGTAGCGATCCTCTGCCCCTGCCAACCGGAGGTGCGGGGTCAGGCGATGACGACGCGATTCCTGCCTCCGGCTTTGGCCAGGTACAAAGCCTGGTCGGCACGTCCGGTCAAGGTGTCTGCCGTGTCATCCGGGTCGAATTGGGCCACGCCGAAACTGCAACTCAGCCTGCCCACGCCGGCGAACCCCGTCGCTTCAACCAGTTCGCGCAGCTTCTCCGCCAGCCTTGCCGCCTCGCTGCCGTTCAGATGCGGCACCACGATCATGAACTCCTCCCCGCCCCACCGGGCCAGGCTGTCTGACTCCCGGACATGGTCCGCCACCAGGCTCGTCAGCTGAACCAGCACGCTGTCGCCAGCCTGGTGGCCATAAGTGTCGTTGACGCGTTTGAAGTGGTCGATGTCGTACATGATGAGCGACAACGGCGTATGGTAACGTCTCGCGCGTTTGATCTCCTGACTGAGGATGTCGTTGAATTTCAGCCGGTTCAACGCGCCCGTCAGCGTGTCGGTAGTGGCCTGCAGCTCCAGTTCGCGCGACAACGCTTCCAGCCGCCGCTGGTTCTGGTGCAGCAGGATTTCCGTGCCGAATTCGCGCTGAAGCACCAGTAACGAGACGAGGATCAGCACACTGGCCATCAGTGTCAGGATGATGCCGAACAGGCGATTCACCAACGAGGACTTTTCCTGCTTCAGCAACACGATGGACCAGCCCTCCGGCCCGATCAGCTGTCGCCCGACCAGGAATTTCTTGCCGGCGATGCTAATCCACTCGCCGTTCTCGAAGCGTTGCTGCGCGAGCGAAGTCACCTCCTTTCCGGCAAACTGCTGCGATGCCCGGATTTCCCGGAGCTGGTCCGGCGGCAATGGCCACAGACTGTATGGAGCGCTCTTCATCCCCGACAGCAGCACGACACCGTTCGCATCGACCAGGAATGCATCCTGGAAGTACGTCAGTCCAAGCGACTCGGCATCGAGGGTGTGCTTCACCACTGCCACGCCGACGATCTCCTGTCTACCGTTGCGGATAGGGGCGCTGGCGTAGAAGCCTGCCTCACCGGTAGTGACCCCGATGGCAAAGAACTGCCCGAACCGTTCGGCAAGTGCATCCTGAAAGTATGGACGGAAGCGATAATTCTGTCCGACCAAACTGTTTGGCAGGGGGCGATTGGACGCGGCGATGACCGTCCCATCGCGATCCATCACATAGGCGATGAGTCCGGGATGGACGGCACTGTAGCGATCCACCAGCAGATTGATCTGGCTAAGAGTGTCGGGTGAGGTACTGGCCAATCCTGCAAGCTCATTCGAGGTCGACATCGCCTTCGCCAATCCTTGCGTGATCGTGGTATCGACCGAAAGCCGGTGAACCAGCAGCGAGGTGTTTGCCGCAAGGTCACGCCGCAGGTCTTCCTGATAGAGCCTGCCCAGATTGTTCGTAAGTATCCAGCCCAGGCCGATGGTCATGATCAGCACGGCAACGGTGGCGCGGAAATACCAGCGCCGCTTCGTCATCAGGTGCGATTCTTCAAATCGGCTCTGTTCGTAGGCCCAGACGGCCAGCATGATCCAACATGCGAAGAACGCACGGAACAGCTGGATAGGTGCACCGATGGCGGCGAAGAAAGTATCCTGATTCAGAAAGCTCGCCGGAAACGAGGATGCCGCCGGCACAACGGCACCGGCGGCCATGCCGTACAACGCCATGGCGATGCCGGCGGAGATCAGCCAACGGCGCCTCAGACCTTCAAGCGTGGCAGCCTTGGCGAAAAGCACGTAAGCCGCCCAGAGACAACCGACCAGACCCAGCGCATACCGAAAGCCGCCATTCAACCCGCCCTGCCCGCCCAGCAGGCTGCCGATCAGCAATGCAACCAGCAGCAGGAAAGGCACTATCCAGCGCCCGACGCTCCGCATGTCCAGCTTGATCGTCGCGACGCGGCCAAACTCGACCAGGAAGGCGAATGAGGCGGCCATCACCACCAATCTCATCGAGTAAAAGAGCGGTGTGTCGCCCGCGGTCAAGGCGAACAGATCCAGCCATTCGTTCAGTCCATGGGCAAATCCGAACAGCCCCATGAACAGCCAGGGCAACACTTCCTGTGGCGACCGCTGCCGGGTAAAGCAGACCACGCCCAGGACCATGAAGGCCAGCCCATAGACGAAGAAGATGTAGTCCATCTGACTCTTGAGGAATTGTGCGGTCTCTAGCATCTGCGGAGGGGTTATCCGGAACAGGGAAGAAGAATGTTGCTCAGCCTTGCGTTTAAGCATCGCAAGGCGGTTTCGCAATACTAAGTGAAGCGCCTGCAGGACACAATCCGGTCCAAGTCCCTGCAACTTCAGTACATGCGGTGCCGGAACAGCCACGCGGCGACGCTGAGCGCAACGATCCCGATCAGCGCCAGCGGCCAAAGCTGGCCGATCAGCAGGGGGAAAGGCAAGCCCTCGAGGAACACGCCGCGCAGGAACACCATGAAGTAGCGCATCGGGTTGATCAGCGTGAGATCCTGCACCAGTGGCGGCATGTTGCGGATAGGCGTGGCGAATCCCGACAGGATCATCGCCGGCACCATGAACAGAAAGGTACCGAGCAGGCCCTGCTGCTGGGTCGCCGCGAACGAGGAGATCATCAGCCCCACCCCTGCTCCCGTGAGCAGGAACAGGAAGATGCCGGTGTACAGCGTGAGCAGGCTGCCCTGCAGCGGAACCTTGAACCAGTACACCGCCGCCAGGATGATGAGGGTGGCCTCCAACAGGCCGATGATGAAACCCGGCAGGGTCTTGCCGATCAGTATCTCCACCGGGCGCAGCGGCGTGACCAGCAACTGGTCGAAGGTGCCCTGTTCGCGCTCGCGTGCCACGGAGAAGGCCGTCACCAGCAGCGTCACCAGCAGCGTCAGCAGGCCGACGAGGCCGGGCAGGAAGAACCAGCGGCTCTCCAGGTTGGGATTGAACCAGGCTCGCATCTCGATGTGCGCGGGCGGTTGGCTGCCGCCGTGGGCTACGGCCCAGTCCAGGTTGTAACGCTCGACGATGTCGCGCACGTTGTTGACCGCCAGCATGGCGGTATTGGAGTTGCGTCCGTCCACGATGACCTGCAGCGAGGCGCTGCGCCCGCTCAAGAGATCCGCGCTGAAATTCGGGCCAAGATGGATCACCATCAGCACCTGCTTGCTGTCGACGAGCGGCGCGACCTCGCCGTCGTGCGTGACCTCAGCCACGCGGCTGAAGCTGGGCGAACCGTCGAACGCCGCCAGCAGCTCGCGCGATGCCGCCCCCCTGTCTTCGTTGTACACCGCGAACGGCACGTTCCTCAGATCGAAGGTCGCGGCATAGCCGAAGATGATCAACTGCAGCAGCGGCGGGCCGATCAGCACGACGCGCGTACGCTTGTCCTTGAGCAGCGCGATGAATTCCTTGATCACCAGGGCGAGGATGCGTTGAAACATGGTCACTCCAAACGTTTGCGCGCATTGCGCCAGGTGAGGCCGAGGAAGATCGTGGCTAGCACGATGAGCGCTCCGGCGTTCGGCAGGATGACGCTCCAGTCGTCTCCGGCGAGGAACACCGTGTGCAGGATGGCGACGTAGTAGCGCGCGGCGATGACGTGGGTGATGAGTTGCACCACGCTCGGCATGCTGCCGATGTCGAAGATGAATCCGGACAGCAGGAAGGCGGGCAGGAAGGTGGCGACCAGCGCCACCAGACCGGCTACGAACTGGCTGCGCGCCACGGTGGAGATCAGTAACCCCATGCCCAGCGCGGTGATGAGGAACAGCGCGGAGGTCGCCAGCAGCACCCACAGCGAGCCGCGCAGCGGCACCTCGAACAGGAACAGTGCCATGCTGACCGACAGCGCGAGACCGCCCATGCCCAGGATGAAGTAAGGCAGCAGCTTGCCCAGGATCACCTCGCGCATGGACAGCGGCGTGACCAGCAGCGCCTCCATGGTGCCGCGCTCCCATTCGCGCGACATCACCATCGCGGTGAGCAGCGCACCGATCAGCGTCATGATGACGGCAATCAAACCCGGCACCAGGAAGTTGCGGCTGCGCAGCTCGCTGTTGAACCACACGCGCTGCTCCATCTGCACCGGCACATCCAGTTGCTGCCCTCTCTGCTGCGCGGACTGAGTGAGCCAGTTGGCCCACGCGCCCTTCACATAGCCGAAGACGATGCGCCCGCTGTTCGCATCCACGCCGTTGACGATGAGCTGGATGGGCGCGCCGCCGGGCTGGCGCAGGCGCTTCGCGAAATCCTGGCGAAGCACTACGATGGCGAGCACGCGCCCGGCCAGCATCGACTGCTCTGCTGTGCGCGTGTCGGTGTAGAACGATGGTTCGAAGTAGCGTGACTGCCGGAAGACGGAGGTGAAGCTCGCGGTATCGGCATCCTGTTTCTCCACCACCACTGCGACCGGCACGTGTTCAGAATCGAGCGACACGCCATAGCCGAACAGCAATAGCAGGAACAGCGGCATCAGGAAGGCGATCGCGATGCTGCTCGGGTCGCGCACGATCTGCAGGAACTCCTTGCGCATCAAGCCGCGTAGCCGCATACCGTTCATGCCGCCACCTCATTCCCTTGATGCGGTACTTTCACCCGTCCAGTTTCGGCTGCCGGTGGCATTACCCGCACCATCGCTTCGCGCACCGTGTTCATGCCGCCACCTCATTTCCTCGTTGCGGTACTTTCAGCCACCCGGTTTCGGTGGCTGGCGGCATTACCCGCACCGCCGCTTCGCGCACCGTGTTCATGCCGCCCTCCCCTCATGCGCACGGATCAACTCGACGAAGGCATCCTCCATGGTCGGCTCAGGCAGCTTCGGCGAGCGCGCCTGAGCCTTGATGTCGCCCGGCGTGCCCATGGCGAGCAGTTCGCCCGCCGCCATGATGGCGATGCGGTCGCAGTATTCCGCCTCCTCCATGAAGTGCGTCGTGACCATCACAGTCACGCCCTGCCCCGCCAGCGCATTGATGTGCGCCCAGAATTCGCGCCGCGCCAACGGATCCACGCCGGAGGTGGGCTCGTCGAGAAAGATGATCTCAGGTTCGTGCATCAGCGCACACGCCAGCGCGAGCCGCTGCTTGTAGCCGAGCGAAAGGTCGCCGCTGGCCAGTCCGGCCATGGGCTGCAGCTCGAATTCTTCGAGTGCCCATGCGATGCGCGCAGCGCCCCGGCTGCCCGACAGGCCATAGGTTCGGCTGAAGAACTGCAGGTTCTCCATCACGCTGAGGTTGCCGTACAGCGAGAACTTCTGCGACATGTAGCCGACGTGCGCGCGGGCCGCGGCCGCGGCATGGCGCAGGTCGACTCCCGCCACACGCAGCGTACCGCCGCTTGCCGGCAGCAGACCACAGAGCATGCGGAAGGTGGTGGACTTGCCGGCACCGTTCGCCCCGAGCAGGCCGAACACCTCTCCGCGCTCCACCGCGAAGCTCAAGTGGTTCACCGCGTAGAAATCGCCGAAACGGCGCTGCAGGTCGTGGACCTCGATCACGGGCATGCCGGGATCGACCTTGTGCAGGGATGCCGTCCGCTGCGGCGCGCGTGCCGTGGCTACGACTGTCTTTTCCTTCAGCAGCGAGATGAAGCAATCCTCGAAACGCGGCGGCACCGCAGAGATTGCGATGCCGGGCACATCGGGCAGCAGTGTTGGCGGCGTGGCATCCTGCATCACCACGCGCACGCGGTCGCCCTGTATCAACGCATCGAGCACGCCGGGAGTCTGTGCGATGCGGGACTGCAACGCGCGTTTGTCGAGATCGGCCGCAGAAACTTCATAGCTGCGTCCGCGCAAGGTCTCGCGCAGCTCCGCAGGCGCACCCTGTGCCAGCACGCTGCCTTCGTGCAGCAGTACCACCTCGTCGCAGCGCTCCGCCTCGTCGAGATAAGCAGTGCTGAGCAGCACACTGGTGCCCTGTTCGTGCACCAACCGGTACACGATGTCCCACAGCTCGCGCCGCGACAGCGGGTCGACACCGACCGTCGGCTCGTCGAGCAGCAACAGCTGCGGCTGGCGCACCAGCGCGCAGGCCAAACCCAGCTTCTGCTTCATGCCGCCGGAAAGCCGGCCCGCCAGGCGCTTGGTGAACGGCGCAAGCCCGGCCATATGCATCAGCTCCCGGTAGCGCGCCGCGCGCGCCGATTCGGGGACACCCTGCAGGTCGGCATAGAGGTCGAGGTTCTCCTGCACGGTGAGGTCCTCATACAAGCCGAAGCGCTGCGGCATGTAGCCGATGGTACCCTGCACTTCCAGCGACTGGCTGGTTGCGTCGAAGCCAATCACGCTGATGCGGCCCGCATCCGGTGAGAGCAGCCCTGCCGCCAGGCGCATCAGCGTGGTCTTGCCCGCGGCGTCGGGGCCGACCAATCCGGTGACGACGCCGTGGCGGACGCGGAAGCTGACCTGTTGCAGTGCCTGCACCTGTTGCGCGCCGATGTGGAAGGCTTTGGACACGCCGTCGATTTCAAGCGCGACCTCATGAAGAGCAGCCGTCATGTGCGTGGCGGCATTCATGGGTATTCAGGGATGCGGGCAACGCTCGCTGTCCATAGGCAGCGGCTCGTTCAACGGAATGCTCACGGTCGCCGGCATGCCGAGGCGCAACTCGTTCTGCGGGTTACACACGAAGACGCGCACCTGGTAGACGAGGTTGCTGCGCACCTCGGGCGTCTCCACAGACTTGGGCGTGAACTCGGCACTGGGCGAGACGTAGCCGACCCACGCCTGATAGCGTTTGCCGGGATAGCTGTCGGTGGCCACCTCCGCGCGCATGCCCAATTTCACCTTGCCGAGATCGTGCTCCTGCACATAGGCACGTACCCACAGGGGATCGGTGAGCGCCAGCGTATAGACCGGACGCTGCGGCGATGCCATGTCTCCCGGTTCGAGGATGCGCTGCTGGATGATGCCGTCGTCGGGCGCGTAAAGTGCAGTATCGGCCAGCGCCTGACGCGCGACCTCGAGCGCGGCCCGGCCGGCCTGTGATGTCGCCCGTGCCGCAGCGGATGCCGCGCGTGCGTCATCCGCCTGCTGCTGCGCGACGAAGTGCCGTGCGACCAGCGCCTTAGCACGCTCGTAAGTGTGCTCGGCATTGACGGCGGCAATACGCGCGACCTCCACTTCGGCCTGAGCCTTGCGGACTTGCGCACTCAGCGAGCTCGTATCCAGCGTTGCCAGCAACTGCCCCCGCTTCACCTGCTCGCCCTCGCGCACGAGCATCTGCTCGATGCGCTCCGCGCCATTGAATGCAAGCTGCACCTGGCGGATGTCGACGTTGCCGTACAAGACCAGGTCGTTGCCTCCGGCCGTACGGTGGCCGTTGAGGTACCAGGCCACACTCGCGGCCACCAGCACGCCGGTAGCGAAAATGAACAGGAATTTCCGTTGCATGCGCACTCCTTTTGGCCGGTCAAAGCTCCACGCGGCGCAGCCGCAATGCGTTGGTAATGACAGATACTGAACTGAAGCTCATCGCCGCCGCCGCAATGATGGGCGACAGCAACAGTCCGAAGAATGGGTAAAGCATGCCCGCCGCAACGGGGATGCCGAGGACATTATAGATGAAGGCAAAAAACAGGTTCTGGCGGATGTTGCCCATGGTCGCGCGTGACAGGCGCACGGCGCGCACGATGCCGTTCAGGTCGCCTTTCACCAGAGTGATGCCTGCGCTTTCCATCGCCACATCGGTTCCTGTCCCCATCGCGATGCCAACCTGCGCCTGCGCCAGCGCCGGGGCATCGTTGATGCCGTCGCCGGCCATCGCCACGATGCGGCCCTGCGCCTGCAACTGTTTCACCACCGCGCTCTTCTGTTCGGGCAGCACTTCCGCCTCGACGCGATCGATGCCGAGTTTGCGTGCCACGGCTTCGGCCGTGATGCGGTTGTCGCCGGTGAGCATGATGACCTGTACGCCCTCCTCGTGAAGGACGCGGATCGCCTCCGGCGTGGAGGCCTTGACCGGATCGGCCACGCCGAGGAGGCCTGCAGCCCTGCCGCCGATTGAGAGCAGCATCACCGTCTGCCCCTCGCCGCGCAGCGCCTCGGCACGTTCAGGCAAGTCGCCCGCATCGATGTGCAATTCCTCGAACAGTTTGGGACTGCCCAGCGCCACTGACTGTCCTTCGACGGTGCCCGCCACGCCCTTGCCGGTGAATGAGCGGAATTCGCCGACCGCTGCGAGCGGTATACCTCTTTCCTGCGCACCGCTCACGATGGCGGCGGCCAGCGGGTGTTCGCTGGCGCGCTCCAGGCTTGCCCCCAGCCTCAGTATTTCGCCTTCATCGAATCCCGCAAGCGCAACCACCGACATCAGTTTCGGTTTTCCCTCGGTCAACGTGCCGGTCTTGTCCACCACCAGCGTGTTCACCTTTTCCATGGTTTCCAGCGCCTCTGCATTCTTGATCAGCACGCCTGCCGTCGCACCGCGCCCCGTTCCCACCATGACCGACATCGGCGTAGCCAAACCGAGTGCGCAGGGACAGGCGATGATCAGCACCGCCACCGCATTGACCACGGCGTGTGCGAGACGCGGCTCGGGGCCGATCAGCCCCCATACGGCGAACGTGGCAAACGCGACCAGCACCACCGCCGGGACGAAATAGCCGGACGCCACATCGGCCAGCCGCTGGATCGGAGCGCGCGAGCGCTGCGCCTCACTCACCATGTGCACGATCTGCGCAAGCAGGGTATCGGCGCCCACACGCTCTGCGCGCATCAACAGGCTGCCTGTGCCGTTCACCGTGGCGCCAATCAGCCGCGCGCCCGCGGTCTTTTCCACCGGGATGGGCTCACCGGTCACCATGGACTCGTCCAGCGCGCTCGTCCCATCGAGCACCACACCGTCCACCGGCACCTTTTCGCCCGGGCGCACACGCAGCATGTCGCCCGGCTGCACCCGCTCCAGTGGAATATCTTCCTCGCTGCCATCATTGCGCAGGATGCGCGCCGTCTTGGGCGCGAGCCCCAGCAGCAGCTTGATCGCTGCGCTGGTCTGGCTGCGCGCGCGCAGCTCCATCACCTGACCGAGCAGCACCAGCGCCATGATCACCGCGGCCGCCTCGAAATACACCGGTACCGTCCCGCCCATGCTGCGCATCGCAGGCGGGAAAATATCCGGCAGCAGCATCGCCACCACGCTGTATGACCACGCCACGCCGACGCCCAGCGCGATGAGGCTGAACATGTTGAGGCTGCGATTGACCACGGACGCCCAGCCGCGCTGAAAGATCGGCCAGCCGCCCCACAGCACGGCCGGCGTGGCGAGTGCGAATTCCAGCCATTGCAGCATCGCCATCGACACGAAATCCGGGATGAACTGCGGCGCAAGATCGGACACCATCGCCATCAGGAACACCGGCAAGCCCAGCGCGGCGCTCCACCGAAAGCGCCGCGTCATATCGTCCAATTCGGCATGGTCTTCGGTCAGAACATTACGCGGTTCCAAAGCCATGCCGCAGATCGGACAGTTGCCCGGTCCCCTGCGCACGATCTCCGGGTGCATGGGGAAAGTGTATTCGGCCGCTCCGGCCGCTGCCGGCATTTCCGGCTCCAACGCCATGCCGCACTTGGGGCAACTTCCGGGCAAGGGCTGGCGCACCTCGGGATGCATAGGACAGGTGTAAACGACACCGTGCGCTTTAGGCGCTTCGGGAACGGCAGTTTTATCGAGGTAATCCGATGGAGCGGCTTGGAACTTGGCCTGACATTTCGCGCTGCAGAAGTGGTATTCGATGCCGCGGTATTCGAAGCGATGCGGCGAATCCGGCTTAACCGTCATGCCGCACACAGGATCAACTGCCATAGCCTTTTCCTTTCAGCATCCATCGAAAACTTCTCGGGGCGGCTTCCCCGTTCAAACGAATCTGTAATTCTATGGATGCCTGAACCGGCTTGATCGCCGTGAATCGCAACACCCCCTTGCGGTGATGGCCGCCGGGCGGCGCGCCTTCCCAGGTCAGCGGCTCGTATCGCCTTCCGTCCGCAATAAGCACGGCAGACCTGGCCAAGTCATCGTCGATGGACTTCGTATGAGATTCCGCAGTCACGCTGAAATCCCAGGTTTTTCCCCCGCTCGAAATATTCTGCGGAGTGACGGTGACCTTTATTTCCCGCGCATCACTCGTTTGCGGCGCATATCCAGACTCCGCCGCATTGCTCACCGCAACGATATCGCCCATCCCGGAGTCAAGCAAGACGAATGCAAGGCCCAATCCGATCAATAGTGGTTTCAGCATCCTTTATGCTCCCGAGTAGCTTTAATGACCTTAGTCGCAATATACAAAATGCCTGCAACATTGAATACCAAACCAACCCAGAACAACTCGACCTGATAGTCCGCGACCACTGCGAGAAATCCCGTGACGCCCAGTATGGGCAAGATATTGGCCAGGTAGTGGGCGCAGCAGGAGACCATCGCCGCCGTGGACGTCGTGCCGGACACGGCAACCATCTTGCCTGATGCGCCGTGTCGCCCGACCAGATCCTTCAGGTAAGTGTAAAGACCAAACTGAATGCCGAAACCCACCGCGAGCGCGATGATGAAGTACCGATATCTCGAGAATTGTTCGAGTGCGAAGCCCCATCCTGAGATCAGGCTCACGACACCGAAATAGACAACAAGCAACAACACGAACACCCCAATTCCAAATTGCACCGGCTTGGTGTATTTCGCCGATGTCTCGGGCGGTGATTTTTCCACAAGCGCCATGCCGCATTTGGGGCAAGTACCCGGCAACGTTTGCCGTACTTCCGGATGCATCGGACAGGTGTAGCTCACCTTCATCAGCTTGGTCGCTGATAGAGGTCGCGCCGCGTGAGCGGAACCGGATCTGCAAAAGGCGCGCGTTTGGAGGTCAGTATCTGGTAGATGCCGGTATTGCCTTCATCGAACTGCATGGCACAGGCCGCCATATACAACCGCCAGATGCGGTAGACCGACTCCGGCACATATTGCAACGCTTCTTCGCGGTGCATCTCAAGGCGCCGGACCCACTCGCGCAACGTCAGTTCGTAGTGTTTCCTGAGGTTTTCGACGTCGTGTATCTCGAATTTCGCGTCTTCCATGAGCTGCTGCACCGTGCTGATGTTTTCAAGTTGCCCGTCCGGAAACACATAGCGGTTGATGAATTCTGTCGCGATGCCTTTCTTCCAGCCGCCTTCATCGCTGGTGATGCCATGATTCAGGAACAGGCCGCCGGGTTTGAGTACCCGGTGGGCGACGGCAAAGTACGTCGGAAGGTTCTTCAATCCCACGTGCTCGAACATGCCCACGCTCGCCAACTTGTCATACACGGCTTCCCCTTTGAGGTCGCGGTAATCCATCAGCTCGACGGTGACCCTCTCTTCGAGTCCGCGAAGCGCTATCGTTCGTTGGGCATGTTCGTATTGGTTCCGGCTCAGCGTGATGCCGTGTGCGTAAACGCCGTAGTGCTCTGCGGCCCAGCAAACCAGTGCACCCCAGCCGCAGCCGATATCGAGCATCCGCTCGCCAGGCTTGAGCCGCAACTTTCGGCAGATATGATCGAGCTTGTTGCATTGCGCCTGTTCCAGGCTCTGGCCGGCATCCTCGAAATACGCACAGGAGTAGATCATCTGCTCGTCCAGCCACAGCGCATAGAAATCGTTGGAGACATCGTAATGGAAGGAAATGGCATTACGATTGAGCTCCTTGCTGGCCTCCAGCCCCAGCCTCTGCCCGAGTGTTCTCGCCCACCTGCGGCTGCCGGCCGAATCGGAATTGTCCGGCTTGATCGTCAACGCCTTCGCCGCAAGCCGCCCCTTCTCGATGAGTGGAAGATTCAACGAAGTCAGGTAGTGACGCAGCTTGAGCGCACTGTACAGGTCACCCTCGATGTCGATGAGCCCCTGAAAATAGGACTCGACGAGGCGCAACGGATTCTGCGACAGGACCATATCCTGGAAGGCCTTTGAAGAACGGAAGATCAGCGAAAACTCGGGGCGATTGCGTCCCAGAGTCACTTCGGAACCGTCCCAAAGGCAGATGCGGATGCCTCCATCGAAATGCAGGAACAGTCGATGCAGAATCTGTCTGGCCGGATCGGTCTCGGGATTACAGGCTACAGAATTACGTCCGTAAATGGTTGCCATGTCACTGAACTCCTTCCTCAATTGGTTAGAGAGTTTCTGACCAAGCCTGGATAACCTTTTCTTTATCAGGGGTGAGATTCCATGAATCCTTTTCCTTATCTAGTTCGGACAATCGCACTATCGTCGTATCTAACATCGTTCCGCGTTTGCGCTCAATGCGGGTAATTGCCCATTCTTTAGACTGGATTGCCCAGGCGCGCAGTGCATGCGCTTTCCCGCACTCACTTATCCCGGTTGGCGAACGATAGCTTTCTTTGTTTGACCAGCGCATAGATCACCGGGATCACCACCAGCGTCAGCACCGTGGAGGACACCATACCGCCGACCATGGGCGCGGCGATGCGGCTCATCACTTCAGAGCCGGTTCCGCTGCTCCACATAATGGGCAACAGGCCGGCCATGATCGCCGTCACGGTCATCATCTTCGGGCGCACGCGCTCCACTGCGCCCTCCATGATGGCGGCATGCAGATCACCCTGCTCGGGCTCGCGCCCTTCCGCCGCGCAGCGCGCCTGTTGTTCCCGCCACGCGTTCTCCAGATAGATCAGCATCACCACGCCGGTCTCCGCCGCCACGCCCGCCAGTGCGATGAAACCCACCGCCACCGCCACACTGAGGTTGTAGCCGAGCAGCCACAACAGCCACACGCCACCGACCAGCGCAAAGGGCACGGACAGCATCACGATCAGCGATTCGGTGACGCGTTTGAAGTTGAGGTAGAGCAACAGGAAGATCAGCAGTATGGTGATTGGAATGACGATCTTCATCTTTGCCGTGGCGCGCTCCATGTACTCGAACTGTCCGCTCCAGGTGGCGTAGTAGCCTGGAGGGAACTTCACCTGCGCGGCCACGGCCTTACGGGCCTCGGCCACATAAGAGCCGATGTCACGGTCGCGGATGTCCACATA
>DASTGP010000145.1:0-9702 GCA_035605585.1 Gallionella sp.
GATCCATACCGTCAAGGCTGCCGCGCGCGCCAACGTTCGGCGTTTGCATGCTTCCGGAGGAGCGTTGCCGGTCGCACCGAAGTTGACGGCGGATGCGATCCTGCCCGCGACGACAAGCGCCATGGCGCAGACCACGGAAGCGGTGGTGGCGATCGGCACCTCGACCGGCGGCACGCAGGCGTTGGAAGTGGTGCTGACCGCGTTGCCGCGTGTCTCTCCCGGCATCGTCATCGTGCAGCACATGCCGGAGAAATTCACCGAGGCCTTCGCCAACCGCCTCAACGGCATCTGCCAGATCGAGGTGCGCGAGGCCAGGAGCGGGGACCGCGTGATGCCGGGGCTGGCATTGATCGCGCCGGGCGGCAAACATATGATGCTGAAACGCAGCGGGGCCTATTACCACGTGGATGTGGTGGACGGACCGCTGGTGAACCGCCACAGGCCGTCGGTGGATGTGCTGTTCCGGTCCACGGCGAAGTGCGCAGGATCAAATGCCCTGGGCGTCATCATGACCGGTATGGGGGACGACGGCGCACGCGGCCTGAAAGAGATGCGCGAAGCCGGTGCCAGGACCATTGCGCAGAACGAGGAGACCTGTGTCGTTTACGGAATGCCCAAGGAGGCCGTCAAGTTGGACGCTGTGGACCGGATCTTGCCGCTCGGCGATATTCCGCATGCGATTCTGGCTGCCACAGCCGGAAGGCTGTAACGCAGGATTAAGCGGAGTAATTCATCTCAATACCGGTGATCGTCAAAGACAGAGTGTTGTTACGATGGCATGATGATCCACTCTGCCGCTATGTAAACCCCAAGAGCCAAAACATGAAGAAAAGAAAACCGCTTCGCATCCCCGTCACCCGCGGCCTGAAGGATATCTACGCGATGGATATGCATCTTGCCTATCAGGCCGCCTGCCTCGGCCAGTTCAATGTCGTGTCCTTCGGCCGTCTGGCGGCAGCGCTCTCGGTGGTGCGGTCTGCACTCGAGCAAAACCAGACCAGGAACCCCGATGCCATCCCGACGCTGGATGACTCCATCGCAACTTTGCTTGAAGTGAGAAACCGCGGCGATGAAACGGATGTGTGGGAAATCACCGAGCGCGAACGCCCTGCGGTGCTGGCCGGTATCGATATGGCCGAGGAATGCATCGGAACGCTGGATGTCGCATTGCTGGAACGAACCGCGGCAACGTTGCTCAAGCAAGTTTCAGGAGGGTAGGGCTAGGGCCTGAGTCGCGAAAAGGTTTTCGCGAGCTTCGTACAAAGCAAAAGGCCACTCTTTCGAGTGGCCTAAGTGTCTGGTTTGATTGGTGGGCGATACTGGGTTCGAACCAGTGACCCCTGCCGTGTGAAGGCAGTGCTCTACCGCTGAGCTAACCGCCCAATCAAGCGGCGCGCATTTAACCACAGGTATAGGTGTCGGTCAATTTGTTTATGCGATCACATGCATCTGGCGTAAAATGCGCGCCTTGTTTTTGACATCCCGTTTTTGATTATGACGACCATCCGCACCCGTTTCGCTCCCAGTCCCACCGGTTATCTGCACATCGGTGGCGCGCGCACCGCGCTGTTCTCCTGGGCTTATGCACGCAAGCACGGCGGCACGTTCATCCTGCGCATCGAAGACACCGATGTGGAACGCTCCACGCCGGAGGCGGTGCAGGCCATCCTGGACGGGATGGCCTGGCTCAACCTGAATTACGACGAAGGTCCGTTCTATCAGATGCGCCGCATGCCGCGCTACAAGGAGGTCATCCAGCAGATGCTGGATGCCGGACATGCCTATTATTGCTACACCTCGCCCGAGGAGCTCGATGCCCTGCGCGAGTCGCAGCGCGCGCGTGGCGAGAAACCCCGCTACGACGGACGCTGGCGTCCGGAGCCGGGCAAGGTGTTGCCGACGCCGCCCGAAGGCATCCAGCCGGTGGTGCGCTTCAAGACGCCGATCTCCGGCTCGACTTCATGGAACGACCTGGTCAAGGGGCAGATCGTTTTCGACAACAGCGAACTCGACGACCTCATCATCGCGCGCGGAGACGGCACGCCCACCTATAACTTCTGCGTGGTGGTGGACGACTGGGACATGGGCATCACCCACGTTATCCGCGGCGACGACCACGTCAACAACACGCCGCGCCAGATCAACATCCTCAAGGCGCTGGGCGCGACCGTGCCGCAATACGCGCACCTGTCGATGATCCTCGGCGACGACGGCACCAAGCTGTCGAAGCGCCACGGCGCGGTGAGCGTGATGCAGTACGACGAGGACGGCTATCTGCCCGAGGCGGTCATCAACTATCTGGCCCGCCTGGGCTGGTCGCATGGCGACGAAGAGGTGTTCTCGGTGGAGCAGTTCTGCCAGTGGTTCGACCTCGATCACATCACGCCCTCTGCCGCGCAGTTCAACACCGAGAAGCTGAACTGGC
Source organism: Gallionella sp. (assembly GCA_035605585.1). Lineage (GTDB taxonomy): Bacteria > Pseudomonadota > Gammaproteobacteria > Burkholderiales > Gallionellaceae > Gallionella. The sequence continues at coordinate 2,426 of DASTGP010000145.1, forward strand.
TGAACAACCATTACCTCAAGCTGACCGACAACGCGCGCCTGGCGGAAATGGTGCGCCCCCGCCTTGAAGCGCGAGGCATCAAGGTTGTGGAAAGCCCGGCGCTGTCGGCCGTCTGCGGCCTGTATAAGGAGCGCGTCGCGACCCTGAATGAACTGGCCGATGCGGCAGAAGTGTTCTACATCGATCTGCACCCGGAGACCGCGTTGCTGGAGGCCCAGCTGTCCGCAGAGGCCATTCCGGCTTTCCACGATCTGATGCAGCAGTTCTCCACGGTGGCATGGGATGCGGCATCCATCGGTGTCGCCATCAAGGAAGTCATCGGCAAGCACGGCTTGAAGATGCCCAAGCTTGCCATGCCGTTGCGCGTGATGTTGACAGGGCAGACCCAGACGCCTTCTGTCGATGCTTTGGTGGCGCTGTTCACGCGCGAGATGGTTTTGGCGCGCATCGAAAAGAACCTTGCGAAAAAAACTGCGTGACTCGCTTTACAAGGTAGGGGCGCATCACTATAATGCGCGCTCTTTTCGGGGCAGCACCCTGGGGGTATAGCTCAGCTGGGAGAGCGCTTGCATGGCATGCAAGAGGTCAGCGGTTCGATCCCGCTTACCTCCACCAAGAAAAGAAACGAAGTCCCCTTCGTCTAGAGGCCTAGGACACCGCCCTTTCACGGCGATAACACGAGTTCGAATCTCGTAGGGGACGCCAATTCAGTTGCACGTTGTTCAGGACGCTGCAACACGACGACGAAAGCCGCAAAAATCAGCCCTTCGGGGCTTTTTTGTTGGTGGACGAAGTTGTTGAGTTTATCAAGTCCCCTTCGTCTAGAGGCCTAGGACACCGCCCTTTCACGGCGATAACACGAGTTCGAATCTCGTAGGGGACGCCAAATCCAGAAAAGAGCCGAGTTGTACTCGGCTCTTTTTTTGTGCGTTGCTTTTGCGGCCTGCACGCCAGTGGCATGAGCAGGCCAAGTACGGTGTAGCTGCGAATAACCGTCTGAATGCCCCGTTGTTCCTCCATTCGCTTGCGGACGGAATCCGGATAATGAGAGCATCCTTCCTACATCCCTGTAATGATTCTTCCTACAAAAGAATTATTCTTTTTCCGATTTTTTCTTTTTATCGCCTCGCGCAAAATGCAGTCGTCGAATCAAGACGTCAATTTCAAAAGCGGGGAGTGAAAATGAACATCAGCCAATTGCAGCAGGAAATCAAGCACACCAATCTGGCCTTCATGCAGCTCAGTCAGCAAATGATCCGTGCAGACAAAGCCGGCGCGATTGCCAGTCTCGGCATGAGCGAGGAAATGGCGGATATGGTCGCCGGACTGTCCGAGGCGCAGCTCGTCAAGCTCTCCACTGCGAACATGTTCCTGTGCTGTTTCCACTTCGACGATAGCGTGTTGCACAACATGCTGGCCGGTTACGGTAAGGACACTCAAACCGGGAAGGTTGCTGCTGCGAGCCGGACGGAAGAGCTCATCGCCGCTTAGGCCCGGCGCACTCCCGCCCAAGGCCCGGTCTCATACCGGGCTTTCTTCCGCATTCATCCCCATGCCGTGCCGGAGACCCGCTTATGGGACAATGGCCGCCTGTTTCCGATGGGCGATCGAGGGAGTAGACAGTGTCTCGCAAATCACGGCTGATCCGGTTCGTTTTTTTCCTCTTGTTATCTATGAGTCTTCCCGTGTTTCCGGCGGAGGAGGGCGGCGCTTGGCCTTTATGGGATGAGTTTGTCAAAGTTCATCTCCAGGAGGACGGACGGATCATAGATCACGATGCAGGTGCGATCTCGACGTCCGAGGGGCAGTCGTACGCCCTGTTTTTTTCGGTGGTCGCCGATGACCGGTCGCGTTTCGAGAAGATACTGAAATGGACTGTCGATAACCTTGCGCAAGGGGACATGAAAACCCATCTGCCCGCATGGAAGTGGGGAAAATCTGCGGAAGGTGAATGGAAGGTGCTGGATGGCAACTCGGCAAGTGATGCCGACATGTGGATCGCCTATGCGCTTTTTCAGGCGGCGCAACTGTGGCGCCAGCCGCAATACGAGGAACTGGCGCAAGCCTTGTTGCACAACATCGCCGGACATGAGGTTGCCGACTTGCCCGGTTTGGGCAATATGCTGCTGCCTGGGCCGTATGGTTTTGCCCTGGACGCCGGCCGCTGGAGGCTGAACCCGAGTTACCTGCCGGTACAGCTGCTGCGCTATTTTTCCGCGGTCGACAAGACCGGTCCGTGGGCGGACATATTGCACAATACTCGGAGGATGATTGCCGCGACTTCTATGCAGGGGATTGTGCCGGACTGGGTGTTGTATGGGGCGGACAGGGGCTTCTACCGGGATGCGGAGAAGGGTACTTACAGCAGCTACGACGCAATTCGCGTCTACCTGTGGTGGGCGATGCTGAACCAGCGCGATCCGGTGTATATGGCGCTGCGGCCGTATGTGTCGGGGGCTCCCGAGTTTTCTCCGGGCAATAACCGCCTGCCGGAACGTATCCATGTGCAAACCGGCAAAGGGGAGGGAGTCGCACCACCCGGATTTTCCGGAGCCTTGGCGCCTTATCGCTTTGTGATGTTCCGGTACCGCTCCGTGATACCGGCTTCGCTTGGACAGGATGCCGGCTACTATAACCATGTCCTGAGTTTGTTCGGATACGGTTGGCTGGAAAATAGGTTCCGCTTCAATCCGGATGGAAGTCTGGCAGCGGGGCGAAATCGGTGACACGCCCCCGTTCGGATTGGGGGATGTCTGCGTTTGGGGCAAAACTCACAGCGGATTTCGACGCGGAGTCCGAATCACTCCTCGCACTTGACGCAGTTGCCGCCGCTCTCTTTGGCGACCTGTAGCGCTTCCTCTGCGCGGGCAAACAAGCTGTCCGGGGTGTCATCCAGATGCATCCGAACGACGCCGAGGGAGAGACTGATCGGGGGGAGCGCATCGCCGCTAGGTAACACAACGGCTGCCTGGCCAGCGGTGGTGCGCAGTCTCTCCGCGGCCGAGCAGGCATTGGCCAGGGATGTCGCGTTGGGCAGGAAAATACTGAATTGCGGGCCGAGATGGCGTCCTGCCTGGTCATCGGGGCGCAGGCAGGACAGTATGGTCTGGGCCACAGTCCTGAGAGCCTGATCGCCGCCCAGCGTCCCGAACTTGTCGCTGAAGTCATGGAAACCGTCTATTTCCAGCATGATAAAGCAACTTAATTTTTGATCCGTGATGCCGCGCTGCAAATAGCGGCTCAGCTTTTCATGCATCCACTGCCGGCTGTAGAGGCCGGTCAACTCGTCGACCATCTCGGAGCCGCTGTAGCCTTGTTCCCGCTCGAGGCTTTCGGCCATGCGTTGGTCGCCAACGCGGATTCGGTGGCTCAGGATGCTGAGCATGTTGCGCGAAGCCTCGGGTGAGTTGTCGATCAGTGCCCAGAGGGCGGCTTGGTCTATGGCGATCAGTCTGCAGTCCGTCGCGGCAATGACGTATGCGGAGACATAGCCGTCACCCAGAACAGACATTTCCCCTACACATTCGCCTTCCCCGAACATGGCTATCGGTTCGGCGCGGAATTCTTTCAACTGGACGCTCAGACGGCCGAACAGGATGATGTAAATCTGCTCGTTCAGTTGGCCCGGCGTCAACAGTTTCTCGCCTTTTTTGAGGCTGAGCAGATTGGACTGGCTTAAGGTCTTGATGAGAAATTTGCGCGGCACACCACGGAACAATGGCGATGTTTCCAGCAGTGCCAGGATTTCTGGAGAGTGGTTCATAGCTTACCTTCTTAACTCCGTTGCCTCTCTTGGATTAGGGCGGTCATCGTGCGGAAGCTTACAAGGTACTCCACACAGGGCTTAAATCAGGTCACCTCCCGGCTCATTTTCAACGCACTGCGTCTGGAAGAGCGGTAGCGTTCCTGTTTGCCGCATTCGCGATAGTGCGATCAATAGTATCAACTTTTTCGTTCGGTGCCTAACCGGCGCGTCATTGCCGAGTGCCGACGAAGCAGTTCGGATGGCGGGCGGCGGCTACCTTCCCGTCAGATTGGAAATACATTGCCGGCCCTATTTCTTCCCTTCTTCTCCGGGAATATGGTTTGCGCAATCAAGATCGGAGGAAGGCAGGGCGTAATGAACTTTCCATTGTCAAATCGGGATCGCCATGACTTGTTTATCTATCTTGCCGCGATACTTGTTGTGCTGCTGATACTGGTTCGTCCCGAGGACACGCCGGCACCGAGTGTCCCATCGTCGTTGAAGGTTAAAGTGGGCAATACGGCCAGCATCAAGGTATCCGGCGTGTCCGGTGAAGTGAGTGCAAGGTCGTCGGACAAGAATATTGCGACGGTGAGCTGCGATCATGGTGTCGCCACTGTCAGGGGGCTGTCCGCCGGGGCGGTGACGGTTACTCTCTGGGACAGGGAGAATAGTCAGAGAGTGTCGGTTGCGGTGGTGCCGGCTGCCGGCGCCGAGGTGGCCTCCAGCGATGCCAGGGCCCCGATGATATAAGAAACGGGTTTTTCCATTGACCTTCGACCGAAGCCGAGGGTACCCTTTGCCGTTGACGAATCATGAAACAGACATAGGGGATCGTCTCATCTGCGAGCTGGAACTGGGATCCGGCGCACAGACATGACGGTCGGCTGAGGACTTTAGTGCGCAGCGGCAATGGGGAGGCGTGTGAATAAGGAATTAACGCTCGGTTCCAGTGGTTCGGATGTGGCGGCGCAACTGCACGCCGTCATTGCGCATGCGCACTCTCAATCTCCCCATCTCTTGCATGTGTTGCATGCAGTGCAGCAGCACTTTCGCTACGTTTCCGACGAGGCGATTGCCGAAGTGGCGACGCAGCTCGGGCTGCCGTTCGGGCAGGTGGATGGTGTGGTCGATTTCTATTCTTTCTTCCATCGGAGTCCGCGAGGGCACTACGACATTCTGTTCAGCAGCTGCACCAGTTGCGGGGACGGGAAGTTGATGACCAAGCTCTGCGAACTGCTGGGTGTGGCGTCCGGCCGGACGCGCGCCGACGGTCTGGTCAGTATCGGGGAAACTTCCTGTATCGGCATGTGCGACCACAGTGCAGCGATGCTGGTCAACGGCGTGCCGCTCGCGCGACTCGATATTCCCATCATCAATCACATCGCGGCGCTGGTCGAAGAGGAAGCGCCGCTGGTGACCTGGCCTGCCGAATGGTTCATGGTGGAAGACAACGTGCGCAAGAGCGGCCCGTTGCTCGGCGACGATTTCGCACCGGGAGAGGGACTGCGTGCCATGCTGACGCGCGGTGCCGATGTTACGCTCGAAGAGATTGTTCTCTCCGGCCTGCGCGGCCGCGGTGGTGCCGGCTTCAGCACAGGCACGAAATGGAAGCTGTGCCGCGAGGCTCAGGGCGAAGCGCGCTACGTGGTGTGCAACGCCGACGAAGGCGAGCCCGGTACCTTCAAGGACCGTGTTCTGTTGCACCGACATGCAGATAGGGTGTTCGAAGGCATGACCTTGTGTGCCTACCTGATCGGTGCGGAGCGCGGGATGCTTTACCTGCGCGGCGAGTACCGGCACCTGTTGCTGCACCTGCAGGCTGTGCTGGCTCGGCGCCGAGAACTCTCCCTGCTGGGGGAAAACATCCTCGGCCATCCGAGATTCGATTTCGATATCGACATCGTGGTCGGCGCGGGAGCCTACATCTGCGGCGAGGAATCGGCCCTGATCGAATCGCTTGAAGAAAAGCGCGGCGTGCCGCGCGTGCGCCCACCGTTCCCGGTGACGCACGGCTATCTCGGCCAACCCACCGTGGTCAACAATGTCGAGACTTTCATCGCCGCGGCGAGCATCGCGTTGCACTGCAGCCCGTGGTTCTCCGCGGCAGGCTCGGGGAAATCGGCAGGCAGCAAGCTGCTCAGCATCAGCGGCGACTGTGCGAAGCCGGGTATCTACGAGTATCCGTTCGGCGTCACGGTGCGGCAGATCCTGGAGGACTGCGGTGCGCTGGATACGCAGGCCGTGCAGGTCGGCGGGCCATCAGGCTCCCTGATCGGCGCGTCTGAGTTCGATCGCAAACTGGGTTTCGAGGACTTGTCCACCGGCGGTTCCTTCATGGTGTTCGGTGTGGGGCGAGACATGCTCTCCGTCATCGGCAACTTCGCCCATTTCTTCGCCCACGAAAGCTGCGGCTTCTGCACCCCTTGCCGGGTGGGAACGACGCTGCTGAAGAACGGCGTGGACAAGATCGCGGCCGGGCGCGGTACGCAATACGACCTGGATGAGATGCGGCGCACGGCCGCATTGGTCAGGCGCCGCTCGCATTGCGGGTTGGGGCAGACCGCGGCGAATCCCGTTTTGGACGGACTGCAGCGTTTTCCGCAGGTCTTCGAACAGCGTTTGGTGCAGCGCGACTTCGTGCCATTCTTCGATCCCGATGCGGCGCTTGAACAGGCCCGCCAGATCACTCATCGCGATGATGTAAAGGCGCACCTGGAATGAGCGAGACCAAGATGGAAGCTCAAATGAAATCAGGCACCATCACGATAGACGGACGCGAGATCCCGTTCGAGGCAGGACAGACCATCATGGATGCGGCCCTCGCGTCCGGCGTCTATATCCCGCACCTGTGCCACCGTCCCGGCCTGAAGCCGCACGGCAGTTGCAAGCTTTGCGTCGTGGATATCGACGGGCGCAGCGTGTCATCCTGCACCATGCCAGCCGCGGATGGGCAACGCATCAGCAACGACACGGCGGAACTGAATGAGCAGCGCAGGACGCTCACGCAGATGCTGTTCATCGAGGGAAACCACATTTGTCCATCCTGCGAGAAGACCGGCGATTGCTCGCTGCAGGCAGTGGCTTATCACTTGGGAATGACGGACGGGCATTTCCAGCATTTCTACCCGCGCCGCGAGGCGGATGCGTCGCACCCGGCGATCATGCTCGACCGGGACCGTTGCATCCTGTGCGAACTGTGCGTGCGCGCCAGCCGCGATGTGGACGGCAAGAACGTATTCGCCATCGCCGGGCGCGGCTTGGATGCGCACCTGGTGGTAAATACGGCCAGCGGTAAGCTTGTCGACAGCGACATTTCAGTCGATGACCTGGCCGCGAACGTGTGCCCGGTGGGCGCGATCCTGATCAAGGAGCGAGGCTACGAAGTGCCGATCGGCCGTCGCATCTTCGACCTGCACCGGATCAGTGAGACCAAGCTGGATACCGTGGCTCTGCTCAAGGAAAGGCATCCCGATGAGTGAGGCAATAAAGAAAGTCCGGGTCGCCACCGTCTCGCTGGCGGGCTGCTTCG
>DASTGP010000111.1:0-28794 GCA_035605585.1 Gallionella sp.
AGTGATCCGCCTTGTACGGGCCTTCCTTCGGCACGCTGATGTAGGCGGCCTGCTGGTCGGTCAGCTCGGTCAGTTGCGCGTTCAGCGTCTTCAGTTGCAGGCGCGCGACCTTCTCGTCCAGATGCTTGGGTAAGGTGTATACGCCCACCGGATACTTGTTGCTGCCCTTCTGCGCCTCGGTCCACAGCTCGATCTGGGCGATGGTCTGGTTGGCGAAGGAGGACGACATCACGTAGGACGGATGGCCGGTACCGCAACCCAGGTTCACCAGGCGACCCTTGGCCAGCAGGATGATGCGCTTGCCGTCCGGGAAAATAACGTGGTCGACTTGCGGCTTGATCTCTTCCCACTGGTATTTTTCCAGCGAAGCGACGTCGATCTCGTTGTCGAAGTGGCCGATGTTGCACACGATGGCGTTGTTCTTCATCTTCACCATGTGATCATGGGTGATGACGTGGAAATTGCCGGTGGTGGTGACGAAGATGTCGGCCTTGTCGGCGGCGTATTCCATGGTCACCACGCGGTAGCCTTCCATCGCGGCTTGCAGCGCGCAGATCGGATCGATCTCGGTGACCCACACTTGGGCCGACAGTGCGCGCATCGCTTGTGCAGAACCCTTGCCCACATCGCCGTAACCGCAGATCACCGCGATCTTGCCGGCGATCATCACGTCGGTCGCGCGCTTGACGCCGTCCACCAGCGATTCGCGGCAGCCATACAGGTTGTCGAACTTGGACTTGGTGACGGAGTCGTTCACGTTGATGCCGGGGAACTTCAGTTCGCCGCGCGCATGCATCTGGTACAGGCGGTGCACGCCGGTGGTGGTCTCTTCGGTCACGCCCTTGATCTGGGCCAAGCGGGTGGAGTACCACTTCGGATCAACGGCCAGCTTGGCCTTGATCGAGGCGAACAAGCAGGTCTCTTCTTCCGAAGTCGGCTTGCTGATCAGCGAAGCGTCGGTTTCGGCGCGTGCGCCCAGGTGCAGCAACAGTGTGGCATCGCCGCCGTCGTCCAAGATCATGTTGGAATAGCCACCGTCCGCCCATTCAAAGATGCGGTGGGTGTAGTCCCAGTATTCGGTCAGTGTCTCGCCCTTGACGGCGAACACGGGTGTGCCGCCGGCGGCGATGGCTGCTGCAGCGTGGTCCTGTGTCGAGAAGATGTTGCAGGATGCCCAACGCACTTCTGCACCCAAGGCCTTCAGCGTCTCGATCAGCACGGCGGTCTGGATGGTCATGTGCAGCGAACCGGTGATGCGCGCGCCCTTCAGCGGCTGCGTCTTGGCGAATTCTGCGCGGATAGCCATCAGGCCGGGCATTTCGGTTTCGGCAATGGCGATCTCCTTGCGGCCCCAAGCGGCGAGGGAGATATCGGCGATCTTGTAATCGGTGAAAGCGGCGTTCATAGCAGACTCCATTCATGGTTAGTGAATGGGCGCCGTTGAAACAGTCACTCCGGAGTCCCAAGCCTGGCCCTGTCTGTGCAGGGTCGCAGCGCCCCTCGGGGCCGGAGAAGTTAAAAGCTGCCGGTCAGGACAGCTTGACGAGGGAATTTTAACACAGCCGATTGTTTGGGGTCAGGTGCTTAATGTGCAGGCTGTGTCTTTGCTGGCAAGCCAGACGCTGGTTTGGGTGGCGGCAAGCTGAATTCAGGTTGGCACAATTCCTTCATGCGCTGGCTGGCACAGAATGCCTTGTTGATCTCGTGAAAGTATTCCGGATGGAAGGGGACTGGTCGTCCTTCTTGATACTTGCTATTGAATGCCACCGCATAGTTTCTTCTTAATCCTCGTGCCGCAGCCAGAAGGGGGTCAGGCTTCATCTTCAAATTCTTGTCCCATGCCGGAAGAAGCTCTTTCCAGGCTGTTTCAATTTTGTTGGGCAGAATATTTCGCAGCACTTCCTCTGTGTTGGGGGGCCGAATCTTTGCCTTCTGGGTGATTCGAGAAAAGGCTTCCCGGATATCTTCGTTGGGGCTGGTTCTGCTCATTGTTTCAATTTCCCCCCAATTCGCCTCCTTCGCAGAAAAAGGTACGTCACGATAAGCGACCTTGTTTGCCTCTTGGGGCAAAATGGCATTCCCAAGTGCTGTTTCACTGACAATGGCCCCTTGTAATTGAGCGCCAGTCAAATCTGCTCCCTGCAACTGCGCGCCGCGCAAATCAGCCCCCTGTAGCTGAGCGCTAGCCAAATTTGATCCCTGCAACTGCGCGCCGCGCAAATTAGCCCCCTGTAGCTGAGCGCCAGTCAAATCCGCTCCCTGAAAATTTGCTCCAATCAAGTTAGCTCCCTGCAACTTCGCTTGAGCCAAGTTTGCAGCTTGTAACTGAGCTTCACTCAGATCCGCTTCCTTCAAATTCGCCCCTCGCAAATCTGTCCCTTGCATCTGTGAGCTAAATAAATACGCATTCGGCAACTCCGCGTATGCCAAATCTGCGCCTCGTAATGACATAGAACTCAAATATGCCCCCTGCAATTGCGCAGATTCCAAATACGCTCCATCCAGAACGCTTTGTTCATCAAGTTTCAATTTAGGCAAATTTGTCTCGGGAGCGGAAAAGCCGCTTAGATGGCGCCCTTCGAGATTTAATCCTTTCCCCTGTGTTTTCCACCATGTGGAGACTTTTTCCTCGCCGGCCAGCAAGGCTTGAGCTTCGAACTCTTTGGTGTCCGGTACCCATGCCGTCTCATTTGGGTTTATGTAGATCATGGGAATGAGCAGAGACCCATATCGTGTTATTGATCCGGCGGTCAAAATATAGTTGCCGCTGAATTGATACATGCATGCGATGCCGAATTGCAGCAACACAAGCAGCCCGAAAATTCGACGCCAAGCAGTTTTCAGCAGGTGGACGAAAAATTCACCCAGATGTCCGAAAAAACGGGCTATTGAATAGATTGCCGGGAGCAATTTGCCCTTCAACTCAAAGACAGACAACGGTATAGAAGGCTTATCCTCCGGTCGCTGGTTGTTATTGAAGGCCTGTTCGGTCAGCCACACCAAGTAAGTGTCTGCCGTAAAAGCCAGCAGGTGCCACGATGTCATGGCGATGTCTTGATAATCGGTGAAACGCCATAACAGAGTACCGAGAGCGAATGGACCTGAATGCAGGAAGAGGATGCGACTGCCGAATCGTACCCACCACTCCATTTTGCTGCCTTGTTCCAGCCATTCATAATCAAATAAAAACGCGGGAATATCCTTGCGCGGAACTCTGCCTCCACACGCGTCACGCCAGCGCATCAGTTTGTAATGATGGCTTTCGAGGTTTTGCAGCAGATTGAAATGAATGGCAAGAAGAAACAGTGGAGCCGCCCAATAAAATCCTAGCAGTGGTAGTGTGACATCTATCAGCGGCAGTCTGATACCTTGAGTGGGCACCAGCAGCATCTGGTCGGTGGTTGCGAACACCATGAGCAGCACATATACCAACAGGCCGAGATAGAGGGCAAAGAACTGGCGGTTTTTTTCGGTGGACTCCCTGACCAGTTCGGCTAGTTCTTTTTGTCCTGCTGAAAGCTGTTTTTCGTTGCCGCTCATTGCTTCCCCCAAAACGCAGTGCGCGTATGTTGCCTGCAGTGATGTGATGCTTAGCCCTGTGGAAAGGTTGTGTGGGCTTTATTGTATGGTCGACAGGCATTGCCTGTTGTGGGTCTTGGCATTGTCAGGCAGATTGCAGTCCGCGATTATGGTCTTCCAATGCTGTAAAAACAAGCAACGCAAGGATTGTCGGCCAAGTGTTTACCAAGGTGTACCGGCGCCGCCGCTCCACAGGGCCTGCATGTCGTGGATGGCCCACTTGGCGGGGTCTTCGTGCGAGACGATCTTGTCTGTGCTGGCGGGTTTCGACAGGTCCAGTATTTCCGGCGTGATTCGTGCATCGGACTTGATGGAGAAAAACACCTTTACCCTGGGCGTGAGCAGCGATTTCTCGGTCTGCTCGATGACGACGCCCAGACGCTCGGATTTGAGTTTGACCAGCGAGCCGACCGGATAGATGCCGATGCTGCGGACGAAGGCTTCGAAGATGCGTTGGTCGAAATGTCCCTTGCTCCATTCCGCCATCTTGCGGATCGACTCCCCAGGTTCCCATCCGCTCTTGTAGGGACGGTTGGAGGTGATTGCATCGTACACGTCGCATACTGCGCCCATCTTGGCGTACAGACTGATCTGCTCTTCGTTGAGGTGCTCCGGATAGCCGCTGCCGTCGACCTTTTCGTGGTGGTGCAGGCAAACGTCCAGCGCGATATCGCCGATTCCGCTGCCTTCCGCCAGTAGCTTGTAGCCTTCGGCCGGATGGTTCTTCACCGTCTCGAATTCGGCGTCGGTCAGTTTGCCCGGTTTGTTGAGGATCTCCGGCGGAATCATCATCTTGCCGATGTCGTGCATCAGGCCGGCCAGGCCCGCTTGGCGGGTCTGCGCGTCATCCATCTCCAGTTGTCGCGCCAGCGAGACCATCAGTGCGCATACCGCCACCGAATGCATGTAGGTGTAATCGTCCTTGTTCTTGAGGCGCGCCAGGCTGATCAGTGCCCCCGGGTTGCGCGCGACCGAAGCAGTGATCTCGTCGACGATGGAGAGCGCATCGTCGGCGTTCAGCGCCTTGCCCATGCGCGCTTCATGGAACATCGAGGTGATGGCCTGCTTGGATTTGGCGCATATTTTGGCGGCGCGAGCCGCTTCCTGTGCGACATCGATGCGCAGGGGCGGCTTGCCGGGTGTGGCCACCTGGACGAGGGTGGCGTTGACTTCGGCTGTGACCGTTTCTTCGGTTTGGCCGCCTTCGACGTCCAGCCCCTTGGATGTGTCGATCCATACCTCCTTGATGCCTGTGGTCTGGATGGTCTGCAGGTCTTTGTCGCTGTCCAGCAGGAAGGCGCTGCGCCAGAACGGGTGATCCATCCACGAGCCGCAGAATTCATGCACGTGCATGCCCAAGCGCAACTGTGTGACGGCGATACGTTTCAGCATCGGGAAAGTTGATGTGGTTAACTTGGGCGAAATTCTATCTAAAAAAAACAGCCGCATGAGCGGCTGTTTGAGGTTGCTGCTTTGTCCGTGTTTTGGCTACGGCACGGATGCTTGCGCATCCTTCACATCCGCTACGCGGATATGAGCCTCCGCCGAAACACGGATAAGCGCCGAAGGCGTGGCCTTACAGGCCAGCGTCAGCGCGCAGCGCTGCCGCCTCATCCGTGTTGTGGCTATGGCCGCCGCTACGCGGCTTAACCTGTGCGAGCACAGGTAGCCTTCGCCCGAACAATGACAAACCGCTACGCGGCGGACTTACAGTCCGGCATCCGCGCGAAGCGCGGCTGCTTTGTCAGTGTTCTCCCAGGTGAAGCCCGGCTCTTCGCGGCCGAAGTGGCCGTAGGCGGCGGTGTTCTGGTACACGGGACGCAGCAGGTCGAGCATCTGCACGATGCCCTTCGGGCGCAGGTCGAAATGCTTCTTCACCAGTTCGGTGATCTTCTCGTCGGAGATCTTGCCGGTGCCGTAGGTGGTGACCATGATGCTGGTGGGTTGTGCCACGCCGATGGCGTAGGAGACCTGCACCAGACACTTGTCGGCCAGGCCGGCGGCGACGATGTTCTTCGCCACATAGCGGCCGGCGTAAGCTGCGGAGCGGTCGACCTTGGAGGGATCCTTGCCGGAGAACGCGCCGCCGCCGTGCGGGGCTGCGCCGCCGTAGGTGTCGACGATGATCTTGCGTCCGGTCAGGCCGCAGTCGCCCTGCGGGCCGCCGATGACGAAACGGCCGGTCGGGTTCACCAGATACTTGATCTCGCCCTTGATCAGCTCCTTGGGCAACACCGGCTTGATGATCTCCTCGACTGCGGCTTCGCGGATCTGCTCCAGCGTCATCTCGGGCGCGTGCTGGGTGGACAGCACTACGGTGTCGATGGCGTACGGCTTGCCGTCGACGTACTTGACGGTGACTTGCGATTTCGCATCCGGGCGCAGCCAAGGCAGGCGGCCGTCGTGGCGCAGTTGCGCCTGGCGTTCGACAATGCGGTGCGACAGGTAGATCGGCAGCGGCATCAGCGTGTCGGTCTCGCGGCAGGCGTAGCCGAACATCAGGCCTTGGTCGCCGGCGCCCTGGTTCAGGAAGTCGTCGGAAGCGCGGTCCACGCCCTGGGCGATGTCCGGGCTCTGCTTGTCGTAGGCCACCAGCACGGCGCAGCCCTTGTAGTCGATGCCGTATTCGGTGTTGTCGTAGCCGATGCGCTTGATGGTGTCGCGCGCGACATGGATGTAGTCGACGTTGGCGGAAGTGGTGATCTCACCGGCCAATACCACGAGTCCGGTGTTGCACAGCGTCTCGGCGGCTACCCGCGCATAGGGGTCTTGCGCTAGAATCGCGTCCAGAATTGCATCGGAAATCTGGTCGGCTACCTTGTCCGGATGGCCCTCGGACACGGATTCGGATGTAAAGAAGTACTCGCTCATGGCTCTCCGTTCGATCGCTACGTTAATTAAATAGGGCGCGCATTATAGCAAACCCAACTATATGTCCGCTTTCCTGTTCAAATCCTTTTTTCGCCTGTTCGCGCTGCTGCCATTGGGTGCGCTGCATCGTTTCGGCGCTCTGCTCGGCCGGTTGACCTATGTCTCGTCAAGGCAATATGCCGCGCGCACTCGGGAAAACCTGCGACAAGCTGGCATGTCGTCGGACATGTTGCCTGCGGTCATCGTCGAGACCGGCAAGAGTATTGCCGAGTTGCCATGGATCTGGCGGAGGCCTTATGGTGAGGTGCTCGGCAAGGTGCGTGAATGCGTCGGCATCGAGCACATCGAGGCGGCGCAGGCGCGCGGCCAGGGCATCATCTTTCTCACCCCGCATCTGGGCTGTTTCGAAATTTCTGCGCTGTACGCCGCGCAGCGCATGCCGATCACCGTGCTCTACCGGCCGCCCAAACTTGGGTGGCTCGAAGGCGTGATGCGCGCTGGCCGCGAACGCGGGCAGGCGAAACTGGCCAGAGCCGATGTCAGTGGCGTGCGTCTCTTGTACAAGGCGCTCAAGCGCGGCGAGGCCATCGGACTGTTGCCGGACCAGGTGCCGAGTCGCGGCGAAGGCGAATGGGCGGAGTTCTTCGGCCGGCCTGCTTACACCATGACGCTGGTGGGGCGCTTGGCGCAGAGCAGCGGTGCGACAGTGCTGATCGCCTATTCCGAACGGCTGCCGCATGGTCAGGGCTACGTCATTCACGTCGAACCGCTCACGCTGGATTTCTTGCAGCCCGTGCCGCAACAGATCAATGCTGCCTTGGAGCGGACGATACGCGCCTGCCCGGCGCAATACCTGTGGAGCTACAACCGCTACAAGATTCCGCGCGGCGTGGCCTTGCCGGAGGCGCAATCATGACGCGGTTCGGCATCTTTATCCTTTGGTTGCTGCATTTCCTGCCGCTCTCGGTCCTCGCCCGGATCGGCAACGCGCTCGGCTGGTTGCTGTACATCGCGGCGGGTGAACGCCGTCGTGTAGCGGACACCAATCTGCGCCTGTGTTTCCCCGAGTTGCCGGAGGCTGAGCGCGGCGTGCTGGTGAAGCACACCTTCCAATCCTTCGCGCGCAGTTTCATCGAGCGCAGCCTCTTGTGGTGGGCCTCTTCCGAGCGCATTCAGGGCTATATCCGGGTGGAAGGGCTGGAGCACTACACCAGAGCTCAGGCGCAAGGGCCAGTGATCCTGCTGGCGCCGCATTTCGTTGCGCTGGATGTCGGCGGTTCATGGCTGATCCAGCACGTCGATCTCGTCAGCGTCTATTCCAACCAGAAGAATCTGCTGTTCCATAAGATGTTGTTGCACGGCCGTTCGCGTTTCGGCAATCAGAAGCTGTATGCCCGCCAGCAGGGCCTGCGCCCGGTCATCAAGGCGATGCGTGAGCAACGGCCGTTCTATTACCTCCCGGATCAGGACCTGTCGATCAAGGACGGCGTGTTCGTGCCTTTCTTTGGCGTGCCGGCCGCGACGCTGACTACCGTGCCGCGGCTTGCCGAGATGACCGGCGCGCAGGTGGTGCCCTGCATCAGCAAGCTGCTGCCCGGAGGTCAGGGCTACGAGGTGCGGTTCTACCCGGCCTGGGAGAACTATCCGACTGGTGACGCAGTTGCTGACACGCGGCGCATGAACGCCTTCATCGAAGACCGTGTGCGCGAGATGCCGGAGCAATATTTCTGGCTGCACAAGCGGTTCAAGACGCGCCCGGAAGGCGAAGAAAGGTTCTACTGATGAAATATAAAGACCTGCGCGACTTCGTTTCGCAACTGGAAAAGATGGGCGAGCTTAAGCGTGTATCAGCGCCTGTTTCCACGCATCTGGAAATGACCGAAATCTGTGACCGCGTGCTGCGCGCACAGGGGCCGGCCGTGCTGTTCGAGAACGTGGTCGGGAACAAGATTCCCGTGCTCGCCAACCTGTTCGGTACACCACGCCGTGTGGCACTGGGCATGGGCGAAGAGAACATCCAGGCGTTGCGCGAAGTCGGCAAGCTGTTGGCGTACCTGAAGGAACCTGAGCCCCCCAAGGGCCTGAAGGATGCATGGGAGAAATGGCCCATGCTGAAGCAGGTGCTCACCATGTCGCCCAAGGTGGTTTCTTCTGCACCTTGCCAGGAGGTCGTGTGGGAGGGCAAGGATGTCGATCTTTCCAGATTGCCGATCCAGCACTGCTGGCCGGGCGACGTGGCACCGCTCATCACCTGGGGACTGGTGGTTACGCGCGGTCCAAACAAGGCGCGCCAGAACCTCGGCATCTACCGTCAGCAGGTGTTGGGCCCGAACAAGGTCATCATGCGCTGGCTCGCGCATCGCGGCGGCGCACTGGACTTCCGCGATCACTGTCAGAGGAACCCGGGGCAGCCGTTCCCGGTCGCGGTGGTGATCGGTGCCGATCCCGCGACCATCCTCGGTGCAGTTACGCCGGTGCCGGATTCGTTATCCGAATACCAGTTCGCCGGACTGTTGCGCGGCAGCAAGACCGAGCTGGTGAAGTGCATCGGCAGCGACCTGCATGTGCCCGCTTCCGCCGAGATCGTGCTGGAAGGCGTGATCCATCCGGGCGAGACCGCGCTCGAAGGGCCTTACGGCGACCACACCGGCTACTACAACGAACAAGACAAGTTTCCGGTATTCACCATCGAGCGCATCACCATGCGGCGCGATGCTATCTACCATTCCACCTACACCGGCAAACCGCCCGACGAACCAGCGATGCTGGGCGTAGCACTGAACGAAGTGTTCGTGCCGCTGCTGCAGAAGCAATTCCCCGAGATCGTGGATTTCTATCTGCCGCCGGAAGGGTGCAGCTACCGCATGGCGGTGGTGAGCATCAGGAAGCAATACGCGGGACACGCCAAGCGCGTGATGTTCGGCATCTGGAGTTTCCTGCGCCAGTTCATGTATACCAAGTTCATCGTCGTGGTGGACGACGACATCGATACGCGCGACTGGAAGGAAGTCATGTGGGCGATCACCACGCGCATGGACCCGGTGCGCGACACCCTGCTGGTAGAGAATACCCCGATCGACTACCTCGATTTCGCATCACCCGTGAGCGGCCTCGGCGGCAAGATGGGTCTGGATGCCACCAACAAATGGCCGGGCGAGACGCAGCGGGAGTGGGGGACGCCCATCGTCATGGATGCGGCTGTGAAGGCCAGGGTGGACGAGATGTGGGGGGCGCTGGGGTTGTAATTCGTCGGCGGATCGGAATTTCAACCGCCCTGAATAACGCAGGAAAATAAAAAAGCCGAGGAATCCCTCGGCTTTTTTGTTGTGTTTAAGTCCGATTAGAACTTGAACACGGCGCCCACGGAGTACAAGTTGGCGTTAGCAGTGTTTGTGTTCGCGTCGCCCACTTTGTAACGATCCCAGCCGAAGCGGATGCCTACAGTTTGGTTGACATTGTATTGGCCACCCAAGCCATAAGTGGCGGAGTTGTTGTTGGCGGTGTAAGCAACCGGGCCTTGCTTCAGCGAGGTACGTGCGTAACCCAGTTTGCCGAACACGGAGAAGCTGTCGTTGAATGGGTAAGAGCCGACCGCAGACAAGCCCCAAGCACTAATCTTATTGGTGGTTGCTGCGCTATTGATGTTACCCAGGTCGATGTATTCGGCTTCTACCGCAAAGTTCTGGTTGAAGCTATAACCACCGAAAACGCCGAATGCAGTTGGATTGTTCTTGGTCAGGTTGGAGTAGCTGTACTTGGCCTGGCCCAGCTTTGCGCCAGCATAGAAGTCAGACGCAACAGCCGGTGCTGCCACGAAAGCGGACAACAAAGTTGCGATAGCGATTTTTTTCATCTTGGATTTTCCTATCAGTGTTAATTTGGGAGTTTTAAAACTGCACAACCACGCTGGTTGTGCAATTCGGCGGCATCCTACTCGCAACGCCAGTAATAAATCAATATGCCAAACGGCCTATTTTGCGGGATTTTGCTTAGGCGATTTTTGATCTGCGAATAGAAAGACCGGGATGGCTCCTGCCCTTTATGATGTTTGATGAGGATCAGAACTTGAATACTGCAGCCAGCGAATAAAGATCGTCGCTCGCGTTCTGTCCGGTTATCCCCACGCCATAGCGTTCCCAGCTCAGCCGGAGGCCGATCATCGATGTGGCGTCGTACTGACCTCCCAAGCCATAAGTGGCAGCGGTGCGTTTTGTTCCGGTGGCGGCTGAGGTGGAGGTGTCGGAGCGGGCGAGGCCGAGCTTGCCGTAGACGGAGAACTTGTCTTGCAGCGGCAATATACCCACTGCACTCAGTCCCCAAACATTGGATTTTCCGTTGATCGCGGCGGTAGTAAAGCGTCCGAGATCGTTGTATTCGCCCTCAAAGGCGAAATTCTGGTTGTACTGATAGCCGAGCAGCACACCGTAACCCGTGTCGGATGATTTGCTCAGCCCGTTGAATCCTACTTTGGTGCCTCCCACCTTGATTCCGGCATAAGCACCGCTGGCCGCGTAAGCGGGTAACGTGACAACGGCGGACAGCAACGCAACGGCAACGATCTTCTTCATAGGTGAGTCCTTTCAAGAGTTAATGGAAGACAACGGTTAATTCCTGGTGGGCTGCTTTTCAGGGGGAGCATCCTAGGTTTCCTGTTGGGGCAGGACAATAAGCGGAATTGCTTAGCGCGAAAGGAGGAATCAAGTAATGACTACGGAAGCGGTTGCTGCCTCTAGTTGAGTGCGGCGCTCCGTATTAGTGCCTCGAGTCTAGGCCGCAGCTCAGAATCTGACTACTGCGGTCAGCGAATAGAGGTTGTCGTTGGTGTTCTGTCCGGCTATATAACGCTCCCAGCCGAAACGGATGCCTACCCGCGAGGTGCTGTCGAATTGACCTCGCAGTCCGTAAGTGGCCCCGTCTCGATGTATCGCGCTATCGTCGCCGCTCTTGATTCGAGGGAAGGATAGCTTGCCGTATAGCGTGAAATTGTCATTCACTTGCAGCAGGCTGAACTTGCTGAGCTTTTCAAACTTTTCGACAATAAATCTTCTATTTTCGTGCGCTTGCTTGTTCAACGCTTCATCGTCCGCGTTGGCAGACGCATAAACGTTGTCGTCATCGGAAGCGTAAGCGGGAAGTGGAGCTACGGCACACAGTAGGATAACAGCTGCGATCTTTTTCATGGTCAGGCCCTCCCGCGAGCGTTGCTGGGACGGCAACCCTTTATGGCCGGAGCGCCAACGGGTGTCGTGGTGAGGCCATCCTAGATGCACAGGGGCTTGAAAGCAATAAAGTGAATTGCTCACTCCGGAGTGGCGTATGGCCTGGGCTGATACAGCGCTAGTGTTGTTGCTGCAGCCATTCGATCAGCGCGTCCTGTGCGAGCTGACCGAGTTTCGCGTTGGGGTGGTTGATGAGGAACACGACGATCCATTCGTCACCCGTTTGCGATCTGACATAGCCGGCGATGGTTTTCACCCCTTCCAGGGTGCCGGTCTTGAGGTGGGCATGGCCGGCAGACGGGCTTTCCCGCAGGCGTTTTCTTACCGAGCCGTCCACACCCAGGATGGGCAGTGATGCGGCCAGTTCGGCGCTCAGGGGGCTTTGTGCCGCGCTCTGCAATAGCTGTGCGAGATGTTGCGCGCTGATGCGTTCATTGCGCGACAGTCCCGCTCCGTTTTCCAGTACCAGTTCGGGAAAATCCAGATGCTTGCCTGACAGCCATGCGTGCACGGTCTGCGTACTTCGCTCCAGGCTCACTGGTTCTGCTCCCGCTGCAGGAGAGGCACCCAGCGTCAGGAACAGTTGTCGAGCCATCACGTTGTTGCTGAACTTGTTGATGTCACGGATGATCTCGCCGAGCGGTGCCGAATAATGCGTCGAGAACAGTTGCGCGTTGGCGCTCACGGCGCCGTCGCGCGCTTTGCCTTCTAGTATGCCGCTGAGTTCATGCCACAACGTGCGAAACAGCGCGTCGACGTAGCGCGTGTGCGGGATTACGCTGAGATTGTGTTCGCGCTCGCCGCATTCGCCCGGGTAGCCGCCCTGCAGGACGACACTGTCGCCCTCGGGTTGAACGCGGATGGTGTCGTCCCAGTTGTCGCAGCTGGGGGCGGGCAGGGGCACGAGCAGGTTGTCCAGCCGGATACCTTCCAACGGGGGGTCACTGATGATTTTCATGCCATTGCCGTTGGGCAGGTAGCGCAGGCGCAGGGTGTTGAAGTTGAGCAGTAGCGCGTCGGGGCCGACGTTGTAGGCGCGCACCGGATCGTTGTCGAATGCGGCGGGATCGTATGGCGGCAGGTCGAAGAAGCTGCGGTCCAGCACCAGGTCACCGCGGATGTCGCGCAGGCCGCGTGCGCGCAACTCGCGCAGCCACAGCCAGAACTGCTCGAGGGTAAGCTTTGGGTCTCCATAGCCTTTCAGGATCAGGTTGCCCTGCAACACGCCGTCTTTCAGTTCCCCGTCGAGGTATGCCTCGGTCTTCCAGGCATAGGCGGGGCCGAGCAACTCCAGTCCCGCATAGGTGGTGAGCAGCTTCATGGTGGAAGCCGGGTTCATCGCCTGCTTCGCATTCACGCTGATGAGCGGCGAACGTGCTCCCGTCTGCTGCACCACCACACCGATGGCGGAGAGCGGGATGCCCGCCTGTTTCAATGCCGCCTGCACCGGCTTGGGCAGGGCGGCGGCTGCCGCTTCACAGGCGAAACAGAAAACGAACAACAGCAGGGCGAGATGTTTCATTGCAGTTGCTCGACGATGGACAGGGTGCGGTCCGCTAGCATGGACATCTCCTCTTTACCGATCGCATAGGGTGGCATGAAGTACACCGTGTTGCTGATGGGGCGCAGCAGCAATTCGTTCTGCAGGCCGAGTGCGAAACAACGGCGCGCGAAGTCGGCATGGCGGCTTTCCACCTCGAATGCCCAGATCATTCCCGTGTTGCGGAAGTTCCTGACTGCGGGATGGTCGCGCAGCGGTGCAGCGATGCGGTTGAAGAATGCGGCCTTGTCGCGGTTGGCATCCAGCACGTCGTCCTCCGCGAAGATGTTCAGCGTGGCGAGTGCGGCACGGCAGGCCAGCGGGTTGCCGGTGTAGGAATGCGAATGCAGGAAGCCGCGCGCGGTCTCGTCGGCGTAGAAAGCGCGATAGATATCGTCTGTGGTCATCGCCAGCGATAGCGGCAGGTAGCCGCCGGTGATGCCCTTCGACAGCAGCAGGAAGTCCGGCGTGATGCCGGCCTGCTCGCAGGCGAACAGTGTCCCCGTACGGCCCATCCCGACCGCGATCTCGTCGGCGATGAGGTGCACGCCGTACTGCGAACAGAGTTCGCGCGCGCGGCGAAGATAGGCCGGGTGGTACATCGCCATGCCGGCCGCGCCTTGCACCAGCGGCTCGACGATGAAGGCGGCGAGCTGTTCGTGATGCCGTTGCAGATGCGCTTCGAGTTGTGCGGCGCAGCGCAGCGCGAAATCTTCCGCGCTCTCGCCGATTTCCGCCGCGCGCCAGTCCGGGCTGGGTACGGTGGACTGCTGGGTGATGAGCGCGCCGTAGGCATCGCGGAACAGCGCGACGTCGGTCACCGACAGCGCGCCCAGCGTCTCGCCGTGGTAGCTGTGCTGCAGGCTGATGAACTGCGTCTTTTGCGGTTGGCCGTTGTTGCGCCAGTAATGCGCGCTCATCTTCAGCGCGATCTCGGTGGCCGATGCGCCATCCGAGCCATAGAAGCAATGTCCCAGGCCAGTGGGCGCAAGCTCACGCAAGCGCTCGGAGAGTCGTACCACCGGTTCGTGGGTGAAGCCCGCCAGCATCACATGCTCCAGTTTTCCGAGCTGGTCGGTGATGGCTGAGTTGATGCGCGGGTTGCAATGGCCAAACAGGTTCACCCACCAGGAGCTCACCGTGTCGAGGTAGCGTTTGCCGTCGAAGTCGTACAGCCACACGCCCTGGCCGCGCGCGATCGGCACCAGTGGGAAATTTTCGTAGTGCTTCATCTGCGAGCAGGGGTGCCATACCGCGGCGATGCTGCGCGCAAGAAGATTGGCGTTGTTTTGAGTTGAGTCTGACATGCGCGGAATCATAACGGGTTTTGCTTATTGCCAGCAGCCCGATGTTTGGATAGCCTGCCGCAAGATAACCTCAGGCGGGAGCGGATATGCGCATTCTCATTACGGGCGGGACCGGGCTGATCGGCCGGCATCTGTGCAAGGCGTTGCTGGAGGAGGGGCATGAGGTTACCGTGTTCAGCCGCAAGCCCGAGTCGGTTCCGCTCAAATGCGGCGCGGATGTCCATGCGATGGCTACGCTGGACGAGTGGCAGCCCGACCGGACCTTCGATGCGGTGATCAACCTTGCGGGCGAACCTATCGTCGATGCGCCGTGGACGTCACAACGCAAGCAGATCCTGTGGCAGAGCCGGGTCACCCTGACCGGCGAA
This sequence comes from Gallionella sp., assembly GCA_035605585.1. Classification (GTDB taxonomy): domain Bacteria; phylum Pseudomonadota; class Gammaproteobacteria; order Burkholderiales; family Gallionellaceae; genus Gallionella. Next base: position 14,885 of record DASTGP010000111.1, read on the forward strand.
CTGGTGCGGCACATCATCGCGGCCGAACAGAAGCCGGCGGTGCTGCTGAGCGGTTCGGCGGTCGGATATTACGGCGATCGTGGCGGCGCGACGCTGGATGAGAACATGCCCCCCGGGATGGATTTCCCCGCGCAGCTATGCACGGCATGGGAGGAAGCCGCTCGCGGCGCGGAGCATGCCGGAGTGAGGGTGTGCCTGCTGCGCACCGGCATCATATTGAGCAAGGACGGCGGCCTGCTGGGAAATATGGTGCTGCCGTTCCGGCTCGGGCTGGGAGCCCGGCTCGGCGACGGCGAGCAATGGATGAGCTGGATACATATCGACGATTACGTGGCGATGGTGCTCAAGCTGCTGCATGATCCGCAGGCCAGCGGGCCATACAACATGACTGCGCCGCATCCCGTCACCAATGCTGAATTCACTTCCTCACTGGCGGTGGTGCTGGGGCATCCGGCGCCTTTCGTCGCGCCGGCGACGTTGCTCCGGCTGGGGATGGGCGAGCGCGCCACGCTGCTGCTGGAGGGGCAGCGTGTATTGCCGAAACGGATGCAGGCGGCACAATTCCATTTTGCCCACCCCGAGCTGATGAACGCTTTGCAGGATCTGCTGTCACATTGACGCGATTACATGCTGCGGCCAGAAACGGGCTCGGCTTTCAGTATTACCTCATCTGTGGCATTCTTCGCATCTTGTCATGATCCGGGTGGGTCGTGGCTAAGTGATTATTTCTGACCCTTTTTGTTAACACATGGCAGGAAGTTGTTGATAGTCATGGAAAGCGGTTTGGGACGCAAGTCGACCAAGTCGCGCAGTGGATTATTAGAGACCTCCTGATTCAAGGGAGGCAGCTGGAGGAAGTAGCAATGAAACGAGTGGATGATTTCCGTCTGCGCTTCGGCAAGCGCGAGCTGGTGCCGATCATGATCGGCGGGATGGGCGTGGACATCTCCACTGCGGAACTGGCCCTGGAGGCCGCGCGTCTGGGCGGCGTCGGCCATATCTCCGACGCGATGCTGCCGACCGTCACCGACCGCCTCTACGACACCGACTTCGTCAAGACCAAACTCCAGCAGTACAGGTACAACATCGACAACGCCGACAAGGCTGCGGTGAAGTTCGACCTCGGCCATATTGCCGAGTCCACACGTCTGCACGTGGGGAAGACCATGGAAGCCAAGCGTGGCGAAGGCATGGTTTTCATCAACTGCATGGAAAAGCTCACCATGAACGCGCCGCGCGAGACCCTGACGGTGCGCCTGCGCAGCGCGCTGGATGCGGGCATCGACGGCATCACCTTGGCGGCCGGCCTGCATCTCGGCTCGTTCGCCATGATTGAAGATCACCCTCGCTTCCGTGACGCCAAGCTGGGCATCATCGTCTCCAGCCTGCGCGCGCTGCAGCTGTTCCTGCGCAAGAACGCACGCACCAACCGCCTGCCCGACTATGTCGTGGTGGAAGGCCCGCTCGCGGGCGGCCATTTGGGCTTCGGTCTGGACGACTGGATGAAGTACGACCTGCGCACCATCACGCAGGAGGTACTGGACTTCCTCAAGGTCGAGCAGCTCGACATCCCCGTGATCCCGGCGGGCGGCATCTTCACCGGCACCGACGCGACCAACTTCCTGGAGATGGGGGCTGCCGCGGTCCAGGTGGCGACGCGCTTCACCGTGGCGGACGAGTGCGGCCTGCCCAAGGACGTGCAGCAGGAATACTTCAAGGCCAGCGAGGACGACATCGAAGTGAACGGCGTGTCGCCGACCGGCTATCCGATGCGCATGCTGAAGAACAGCCCGGCCATCGGTTCCGGCATCCGCCCGGGCTGCGAAGCCTACGGCTACATCCTGGATGCCAACGGCCGCTGTGCCTATGTCGATTCCTACAACCGCGAAGTGGCGGCCCATCCGGACGAGAAGAAGATCCAGGTGTTCGACAAGACCTGTCTGTGCACCCACATGCGCAACTTCAAGCTGTGGACCTGCGGCCACTACACCTACAAGCTGAAGGACACCACGAACAAGCTGGCCGATGGCAGCTACCAGGTGCTGTCCGCGGAACACATCTTCCGCGACTACCAGTTCAGCACCGACAACAAGATCGCGTTGCCCGAAAAGGCCTAACGCCTTTCATGCTCGGTTGCGACACGGTTCTTTAGTGCCGCAACCGGCAAAACTATCCAGATATTTCGGAATATTGCCCGCTCGTAGATGTGTTGGGTGCGCTCTAGTTGCGCCTTTCCCGCCTTGCCTGGCAGCTTCGCTGCAAAAATAAGCAGTCCACCGTACTTGAAAAGGTAGGGGGCTGCCCCTATCATTAGCAGTCGCTGGCGGGGAGTGCTAAAACATCGGCAACTTGCAAATCCCGTCTTCGCATTTGATCAACCCACTGATTCAGGAGAACTAAGAATGAAAATTCGTCCTTTGCACGATCGCGTCATCGTCAAGCGTATGGAAGAAGAGCGCAAGACCGCTTCCGGCATCGTGATCCCCGATGCGGCTACCGAGAAGCCCGACCAGGGCGAAGTCATCGCCGTGGGCAACGGCAAGATCGGTGACGACGGCAAGGTGCGCCCGATGAACGTCAAGGTCGGCGACAAGGTGCTGTTCGGCAAGTATTCCGGCCAGGCCTTCAAGCTGGACGGCGTGGAATATCTGCAGATGCGTGAAGACGACATCATCGGCGTGATCGAAGCCTAAGCGTTAAACGCCAAAGCAACTAACGAATTTCAGGAGATATAGACATGGCAGCTAAAGACGTAAAATTCCACGACGCCGCACGCAGCAAGATGGTGGTTGGCGTGAACATCCTGGCCGACGCAGTCAAGGTGACTCTGGGGCCTAAGGGCCGCAACGTGGTGCTGGACCGTTCCTACGGCGCACCGACCATCACCAAGGACGGCGTATCCGTCGCCAAGGAGATCGAGCTGAAGGACAAGTTCGAGAACATGGGCGCGCAAATGGTGAAGGAAGTGGCTTCCAAGACTTCCGACGTGGCCGGTGACGGCACCACCACCGCGACCGTGCTGGCTCAATCCATCGTGCAGGAAGGCATGAAGTTCGTCGCCGCCGGCATGAACCCGATGGACCTGAAGCGCGGCATCGACAAGGCTGTTCTGACCGCGGTCGAAGAGCTGAAGAAGATCTCCAAGCCCTGCGCCACCAGCAAGGAAATCGCCCAGGTGGGTTCCATCTCCGCGAACTCCGACAGCGCAGTCGGCGACAAGATTGCCGAAGCGATGGACAAGGTCGGCAAGGAAGGCGTCATCACCATCGAGGACGGTTCCGGCCTGCAGGACGAGCTGGACGTGGTCGAGGGCATGCAGTTCGACCGCGGCTACCTGTCCCCGTACTTCATCAATAATCAGGATCGCCAGATCGCCGCGATGGAGAACCCCTTCATCCTGCTGCACGACAAGAAGATCTCCAACATCCGCGACCTACTGCCGGTGCTGGAACAAGTCGCCAAGGCCGGCCGTCCGCTGCTGATCATCGCCGAAGACGTCGACGGCGAAGCACTGGCCACACTGGTGGTGAACAACATCCGCGGCATCCTGAAGACCGTTGCGGTCAAGGCTCCTGGTTTCGGCGACCGCCGCAAGGCCATGCTGGAAGACATCGCCATCCTGACCGGCGGCACCGTGATCGCGGAAGAAGTCGGCCTGACTCTGGAAAAGGCCACCCTGACCGATCTGGGCCAAGCCAAGCGCATCGAAGTGGGCAAGGACAACACCACCATCATCGACGGCGCCGGCAAGACCGAAGCGATCCAGGCTCGCATCGTCACCATCAACAAGCAGATGGATGAGTCCTCCAGCGACTACGACAAGGAGAAGCTGCAGGAGCGCAAGGCCAAGCTGTCCGGCGGCGTGGCCGTGATCAAGGTCGGTGCTGCGACCGAAGTCGAAATGAAGGAGAAGAAGGCTCGCGTGGAAGACGCATTGCACGCGACCCGTGCAGCCGTCGAAGAAGGCATCGTCCCCGGCGGCGGCGTTGCATTGCTGCGCGCCAAGGCTGCGGTTTCGGGCCTGAAGGGCGACAACCACGACCAGGACGCCGGCATCACCATCGTGCTGCGCGCGATGGAAGCTCCTCTGCGCGCCATCGTTTCCAACGCAGGCGACGAGCCTTCGGTGGTCGTGAACAAGGTGCTGGAAGGCAAGAGCAGCTTCGGCTACAACGCAGCCACCGGTGAGTACGGCGACATGCTGGCGATGGGCGTGGTCGATCCGACCAAGGTGACCCGCACTGCACTGCAGAACGCCTCCTCCGTGGCCGGCCTGATGCTGACCACTGCATGCATGGTTGCCGAGTTGCCGGAAGACAAGCCGGCCGCAGGCATGGGCGGTGAGATGGGCGGTATGGGTGGCATGGGCGGCATGATGTAATCAGCTGCACCATCGTTTCACCGCAACAAAACAAACCCCGCTTCGGCGGGGTTTGTTATTTTTCTGGATATCGGTATAATGCGCGGCTCTTCGGGTCGTCGCACCAAATGACTGATCCGGATCAAGAAGAAAAATGGCTCGGTAGCTCAGTTGGTAGAGCAGCGGATTGAAAATCCGCGTGTCGGTGGTTCGATTCCGCCCCGAGCCACCAAATTACTAGGGTTGCAGAGATGCAGCCCTTTTGTTTTTTGCAGGTAGCAACTCCTATGACCGATCAAGTGAACGACAACACAGCCCCAGATGTGTCCGCTCCCGCAGCGGACGGTGGTGTCGCGCGCGAGGTCAAGCGCCGCCGCACCTTCGCGATCATCTCCCACCCCGATGCGGGTAAGACCACGCTGACCGAAAAGCTGCTGCTGTTCGGCGGTGCGATCCAGATGGCGGGTACGGTGAAGGCGCGCAAGAGCGGCCGCCACGCCACTTCCGACTGGCTGGAGATCGAGAAGCAGCGCGGCATCTCGGTGGCCAGCTCGGTGATGCAGTTCGCCTACGACGACTGCGTCATCAACCTGCTCGACACGCCTGGCCACCAGGACTTCTCCGAAGACACCTACCGGGTGCTGACCGCGGTGGATGCGGCGGTGATGGTGGTGGACGCGGCCAAGGGCGTGGAAGCGCAGACCATCAAGCTGCTCGAAGTGTGCCGTTTGCGCAATACGCCCATCATCACCTTTATCAACAAGATGGACCGCGAAGTGCGCGAGCCGCTGGAGGTGCTGGACGAGATCGAGTCGGTGCTGAAGATCCACTGCGCGCCGGTGACTTGGCCCATCGGCATGGGCAAGCGCTTCCAGGGCGTGTATCACTTGCTGAACGACGAAGTGATGCGCTTCACTCCCGGGGAGGAACACGCCGACCAGGATGTCGAGGTGCTGAAGGGCGCGCAGATCGACACGCTGGCGGAGCAATGCCCGAGCGAGATGCAGACCATGCGCGACGAGACCGAACTGGTCATGGGCGCGGGCGCTTCGTTCGACCTGGAGGAATTCCTCAAGGGCAAGCAGACGCCGGTGTTCTTCGGTTCCGGTATCAACAACTTCGGCGTGCGCGAAGTGCTGCGCGCGCTGGTCGACTGGGCGCCCTCGCCGCTGCCGCGCGAGACCGACAAGCGCATGGTGCGTCCTGACGAACCGGCCTTCACCGGCTTCGTGTTCAAGATCCAGGCCAACATGGACCCGAACCACCGCGACCGCATCGCCTTCCTGCGCGTGTGCTCCGGCCGTTACACCTCGGGCATGAAGGTGAAGCACCGTCGCACCGGCAAGGAGATGAAGCTGGCCAACGCGGTCACCTTCATGGCGAACGAGCGCGCGCGGTTGGACGAGGCCTACGCCGGCGACATCATCGGCATCCACAACCACGGCCAGTTGCAGATCGGCGACGTGCTGACCGAAGGCGAGGCACTGACCTTCAAGGGCATCCCGTATTTCGCGCCGGAGCTGTTCAGCCGCGCCCGCCTGCGCGACCCGATGAAGGCCAAGCAGCTGGAGAAGGGCTTGCGCCAGCTGGGCGAAGAGGGCGCGGTGCAGGTGTTCGCGCCGCTGGTGGACAACACCCTGCTGATCGGCGCGGTCGGCCAGTTGCAGTTCGAGGTGGTCGAGCATCGCCTCAAGGACGAGTACGGCGTGGATGCGGTGTTCGAGCGCGCCGGCATCCACACCGCACGCTGGGTCACCTGCGCCGATGCGAACCACCTCAACGAGTTCGTCAAGGCTAACCAGGGCCGTCTGGCGAAGGACGTGGACGGCAACTATGCCTACCTCGCCGACACCGGCGTGAACCTGCGCCTGGCGCAGGAGCGCTGGCCCAAGGTGCAGTTCCATGCGACGCGCGAGCATGGTCAGCAACTCGGCTGACCGGATGTCGTAAAACTACTGCGGTGGACATCTGCGGCGTTGCGCGGTACTCGCTTCCTCGCCTACCTTAATGGTATGTGGCTCCGACCTAACCTGAAGGTTAGTCTCCGCCGAAACTCGCGTTGCTCGTTTTCTCGGTCGCTGCGTTGACCAGCGACTTGGCTGGCGTTGTTTGTCAGCCTAGTCGAATGGCCATGCAAAGCTCCGTGCGCCTTGCACCTACCCATCCTCGCTACGTTTTCCGACCTCCGGACTTGGGTAAGGTATTCACCTGCCCCGAAAGGCTTGCCATAGCGGCAAGCCTTTCTTACTAGGGGAAATCCCTTATTCCCGCGCCATCGCCGATTGGGTATTGTCTGTCCAGGCAATCAATGGTGATCCGCCATGGCTCTACTCGAACTCAGGAATGTCACGCGTCGGTTCGGCGATTTTGTCGCGGTCGACGACGTCAGCTTGGGCATAGAGGCAGGCGAATTCTTCACGCTGCTCGGCCCTTCGGGCAGCGGCAAGACCACCATCCTGCGCATGATCGCCGGCTTCGACTTGCCAGATGCCGGGCAGATCCTGCTCGACGGCAAGGACCTTGTCTCCACCCCGGCGGAGAAACGCCCCATCCATACCGTGTTCCAGAGCTACGCGCTGTTCCCGCACATGACGGTGACGGACAACATCGCATTTCCGCTCAAGATGGCGCATCACGATACCGCGGAAATCAGTCGGCGCGTGGCCGGCGCGCTGGAACAGGTTCGCCTGTCCGGCAAGGCTAACGCCTACCCGCACGAACTTTCTGGTGGCGAGAAACAGCGCGTCGCGCTGGCGCGCGCACTGGTCAACCGACCGCGCCTGCTGCTGCTCGACGAATCGCTGGGGGCGCTGGATGCCAAGCTGCGCGAGGAGATGCAGGTCGAGCTGATCAACCTCCAGCGCGAGGTGGGCATCACCTTCGTGTTCGTCACTCATGCGCAGGTCGAGGCGCTGGCGTTGTCGCACCGCATCGCGGTGATGAACCACGGCAAGGTGGAGCAGGTGGATGAGCCGTCCAGGTTATACGGCTTTCCGCACAACCGTTTCGTCGCGGATTTCATCGGGAACATCAACATGATCGAGGCTCAGGTGCTGGAGTCCGGTCATGGACATCTGCGTCTCGCCGCTACCGGGGTGGGCGAGATCATCGCGCCGCCGCTGGCGGGTGCAGCGGTCGGTGACAAGGGCGTGTACGCCATCCGTCCGGAACAGGTGCGTATCGGCGTGCAGGGCGAACTGACCGAACTGAAGAATCACTTCGAGGGTGAGGTGCACAGCCTGCTGTATCAGGGCGACGTCAGCGTGTACCGCGTCAGGCTGGCCAATGGCGCGATGATAGAGGCGCTGCTGCCCAATTCCGCGCCGGGGCGAGCCGAGCTGTTCGAGCCAGGCGATACCGTCAAGGTGGGCTGGCGTCACGATGCGGGGATGTTCCTCCATGACTGACAGGCGCCCCCCACCTGCACCCGGCACCCGCCTCGCCAAATGGCTGGTGAGCGGCCCGCCGCTCCTGTTCCTGTTGCTGCTCGTGGCGGCGCCGGGCGTGATCACCGTGCTCGCTTCGTTCCGTTATCCCGGCGAATTCGGCGGGCTGGCTCCGCTGGTTTCCACCGATCCGCAGGCACTGCATGGCGTGACCCTGGAGACCTACCGGTTCTTCTTCAGCGATTTCATCTATACCGAGGTGTTCGTCAAGTCGCTGCTCGTGGCGCTCGCCACCACGCTGATCTGCCTGGTGATGGCCTACCCGCTCGCCATGCTCATCGCGCGCAGTCCGAAGAAGACCCGCAACCTGATGGTGCTGCTGGTGGTGTTGCCGTTCACCAGCAACTTCCTGATTGGCATCTATGCGTGGATGATCATCCTCGGCCCGCAATCGGCGTTGAGCCAGCTGCTCAACGGCGTGTTCGGCGCATTCGGTCTTGCGCCGGTGCACCTGTTGTTCTCGCCGTTCGCTGTGCTGGTCGCCCTGGTGTATGTGAACCTGCCGTTCATGACGCTGCCGCTGTATACCAACTTGGAAAAGCACGACCCGGCCCTGCTCGATGCGGCGCAGGACTTGGGCGCGAATGCCTGGCAGCGTTTCTGGCGCGTGACTTTTCCGCTGTCGAAACCGGGCATCTTCGCCGGCTCGGCACTGGTGTTCATCCCGGTGCTCGGGATGTTCGCGATTCCGGAACTTCTCGGCGGCACCGGCGACATGCTGATCGGCAACCTCATCAAGGAGCAATTCCTCAGCACGCGCGACTGGCCGTTCGGTTCCACGCTATCCATAATGCTGACCGTCATGGTGCTGCTGATCGTCTGGCTCGCCGTCAGGCTGGCCGAACGCGGAGGCCGCTATGCTTAAGAAAATAGCCATTCGACTGGGCTGTCATAAAACGACAACCAAGTCGCTGGTTATGCGTAGCGCCGCACACCGGTTGACCGAGCGGCGCGGACCTTGGCTGTGGGCGGCGGGAATGGCGGCGTATGCCTTCCTCTACTTGCCGCTCACCATCGTCGTCGCCTACTCGTTCAACGATTCACGGCTCAACGCCGAATGGGTAGGCTTTACCTGGCACTGGTATCAAGTGCTGTTTGAAGATGAGGACATGCTGATCGCCGCGGGCAACTCGCTGTTCGTCGCACTGACAGCCAGCTTGGCGGCTACGGTGCTCGGCACCATGGCGGGCATCGCCATGCAGCGCTACAAGATCAGGACGCTGACCCTGATGGTGCTGGCACCGGTGGCGATGCCGGAGATCCTGCTCGGCGTGTCGCTGCTGCTGTTCTTCATCCAGGTGCTCAACCTCACCCTGGGCCTGCTTTCCATCGTGCTCGCCCACATCACTTTCTCCATCGGCTTCGTCGCGGTGATCGTGCAGGCACGACTGGCCGCCCTGGACGAGAGCCTGTTCGAGGCCGCGCGCGACCTCGGCGCGTCGCCTTGGCAGACCTTCCGCCATGTCACCTTTCCGCTGATCCGGCCCGCCGTGATCGCGGGAGGGCTGATGGCGTTCACCCTGTCGATCGACGATTTTGTGGTCACCTTCTTGACCGCGGGGGTCGGCGTGCAGACGCTGCCGCTGCGCATCTATTCGATGATCAAGATCGCCGTGACGCCGGAGGTGAATGCGGTGTCCACGCTGCTGATGATGCTCACGCTGACGCTGACCGTTCTCGCCTCCCGGTTTGCGCCGGACGTGCTGAAGGGGAAGACATGATCTGGCGCGGACTGATGCTTATACTGATGGTCGGCAGCGCGCACGCCGAAGACGTGCTGCACCTGTACAACTGGAACAACTATATCTCGGACGTCACCATCGCGCGCTTCGAGCAACAGTGCGGCTGCCGCGTGGTGCAGGACTATTACTCCGACAACGAGGAGATGCTCGCCAAGCTGGCCGCTGGAGCGACCGGCTACGACATCATCGTGCCCACCGGCAACGCAATGGAAACGCTGATCCGGGAGCACGCCCTGCGTCCGCTGGACAAGAGCTTGCTGCCCAACCTGAAGAACATCGACCCGGCCTACATAAACACCGTGTTCGACCCCGGAAACAAGTACTCGGTGCCGTATGCCTTCACGATCACGCTGATCGGTTACAACAGCGAGAAGGTGCGCGGACTGGATCTTCCGCTCGACAGCTGGGCCGTGATCTTCGAACCGCGTTACCTCAAGAAACTGCAAGGGCGCGTCACCGTCCTCGACAGCCAGCGCGAACTGATGGCGGCGGCGCTGAAGTATCTCGGCTACTCGGTCAACGATACCGACGAGGCGCATTGGAAACAGGCGCGAGACCTCATCATCCGCGCCAAGCCCTACTGGGCCGCGTTCAACGCATCGAGCTACATCAAGGAGCTCACTGTCGGCAACATCTGGTTGGTACATGGCTATTCCGGCGACATCTTCCAGGCCGACCTCGACGCGCAGAAAGCGAAACGCGGATTCCGCATCCTGCCCAGCATTCCCAAGGAAGGCGCGGTGCTCGCGCTGGACTCGATGGTGCTGCACAAGAGCGGCCCGCGTCCCGATCTCGCCCATCGCTTCATCAATTTCATGCTGGAGGGGCGCAACTCGGCCGAACTCACCAATCTGCTCGGTTCCGGCAATCCCAACCGCGATGCGCTGCAGTACATCAAGCCGGAGATCGTGCGAAATCCCTCGGTGTTTCCGGGGCCGGAACAGCGGGCCAGGCTGGAGATGCTGCGCGACCTCGACCACAACCAGCGCCGCGTGCTGTCGCGGATATGGACGGAGATCAAGTTGAGATGAACATAAGAAACCAAAGTCAGCGAGTCGATGGTTTTGCAGGAGTGGTTTGAATTGAATCTTTGAAATACGCAACGGGAGAACATCATGGCCATCATCGGTATTGATCTAGGCACTTCCAACTCGGCTGCCGCCGTGCTGCGCGGCGGACGTCCCGTCATCATCCCCAGCGCCGAAGGCGTCAGCATCGGCGGCAAGGCATTCCCGAGTTACGTCGCGCTCACCGCCGACGGCCAGGTGCTGGTGGGCGAGCCCGCACGGCGCCAGGCAACGTCCAACTCCGAGGGCACGGCCAGCGCGTTCAAGCGCAAGATGGGCAAGCGCGAGAACGTCCATCTGCGCGACAAGGATTATTCACCGGAACAGCTATCCGCTTTCCTGCTGCAAAAGATCAAGCGCGATGCCGAAGCCTTCCTCGGCGAGCCGGTGGAAAAGGCGGTGGTGACGGTTCCGGCCTATTTCGACGACAACCAGCGCGCGGCCACCAAGGATGCCTGCCGCATCGCAGGTCTCGAAGTGGTGCGCCTGGTCAACGAGCCTACCGCCGCGTCCCTGGCCTACGGCCTCGACCGCCTGGGACAGGAGCTGCGCATCGTGGTAATCGACCTGGGCGGCGGCACGCTCGACGTGACCATCATGGAGTTCGGCAAGGGCGTGTTCGAGGTCAAGGCCACCAGCGGCGATACCCAGCTGGGCGGCACCGACATGAATCAGCGTGTCTACGAGCACCTCGTCGAGCGTTTCCAGATGGCCACCGGCGTTGATGTGCGCAACGACCCGAAGGCCGCGGCGCGGCTCATCGAGGCGGCGGAGAACGCCAAGATCGAACTCACCTCCAGCGTCACCACGCACATCAGCCTGCCCTATCTCGCCGCCGTCAACGGCGAGCCGCGCCATCTCGAACTGGACCTGAACCGCACCGAGCTGGAGCGCCTGGTCCGGCCGGTGATCGAGCGCTGCAAGGGGCCGGTGGAACAGGCGCTGCACGATGCGGGCATCACGCCCAAGGACGTGGATCGCATCGTGTTCGTCGGCGGCCCGACGCGCATGCCGGTGGTGCGCGCCTATTTCGAGGAACTGTTCGGACGCAAGGCGGAGATGGGCGTGGACCCGATGGAATGCGTGGCCGCGGGTGCGGCGATCCAGGCCGGCGTGCTGGCGGGCGAAGTGGGCGGCATCGTGCTGGTGGACGTGACGCCGCTGACGCTCGGGGTCGAGACGCTGGGCGGCATCGCTACGGCGCTGATCGCGCGCAATACGCCGATCCCGGTCAAGCGCAGCGAGACCTTCACTACCGCCGCCGATATGCAAACCAGCGTCACCATCCATGTGTTCCAAGGCGAGCGCCCGATGGCGGGGGACAACACGAGCCTCGGCGAATTCAATCTCGACGGTTTGCCGCCGGCACCGCGTGGGGTCCCCAAGATCGAGGTGACCTTCGACATAGACTCCAACGGCATCCTCAGCGTGTCGGCCAAGGACACCGCCAGCGGCAAGTCGCAGTCGATCAGCATCACCGGCTCCACCCGGCTGTCGGAGAACGACAAGAAACGCATGGTCGAAGACGCCGAGCGTTACGCGGACGCGGACAAGAAGCGACGCGAGGATGCGGAGAAGCTCAATACCGCCGATTCCACCTGTTACGAGGCCGAGAAGCTGCTGGCCAACTTTGCCGACAAGATGACGGACGACCTGAAGAAACGCATCGATACTGCCCTGCGCGAGACCAAGGAGGCGCTGATGAAGAAAGATGCGACCCTTGCCACCGAGCGAGCTGAAGCGTTGAAGAAGGTGCTGCAGGAGGCGGGGGCCGTGCTGTATGCGCAGACGGGCCAGGCTCCCAAGGGCGGACCTTATGCCGAGACGCGCTGGGAAGGGCCGGAGCCGGCGCCCAACGTGGGGGCCGAAACGGGCGAGCCGCGTCCGAGTGGTGCCGGTCCGCGCGGCAAGGTGGTGGATGCCGAGTACAAGGAGAACCAGTGAAGCCGAACATGTGGCGCCACCTGTAATCAGACAGCAACTCCAGAGAGGGGAATGACATGAACGATCCTCTGCAACCGCAACAGCTTTACCAGCCCTGCGATCCCGGACAACTTGGATTCCAGACGACGGCCGACCTCGAGGATCTGACGGAGGTCATCGGTCAGACGCGGGCCATGGACGCGATCCGCTTCGGCGCCGGAATCCGTCACGATGGCTACAACCTCTTCGTGCTTGGGCCATCGGGCACGGGCAAGCGCAGCCTCGTGCAGCAGTTCCTCAAGAAAAAGGCAGGCGGAGAGCCCAAGCAGGCCGACTGGTGCTACATCAACAACTTCGATCAGCCACACAAACCCAAGATGCTCAAGCTCCCCTCCGGCAGGGGAGAGCAACTGCGCGTGCGCATGGAGGAGCTGGTGGAATATCTGCGCAGCGCGATCCCTGCACTGTTCGAGAGCGACGAATACCGAGCCAAGGCGGGCGCGATCCAGGAGGAGTTCAGCAAGCAGCAGGATCAGGTGTTCAAGGAGTTGGGCAACGAGGCCGAGCAGAAGCGGATCATCCTGTTGCGCACGCCAGAGGGGTTCGCTTTTGCGCCGACACGCGACCACGAAGTGATCCCGCCCGACGAATACGAGAAGCTGCCGGAAGAGGAGAAAAAGCGCATCGAGGCGGCGATCGCCGAGCTGCAGGAGAAGCTGGAAAAGGTCATGCATCAGATGCCGCAATGGCGCAAGGAGCGGCACGAACGGATCAAGCAGCTGGATCGCGAGACCATCATGTCGGTGGTGGAGCAGTCGGTGAACGAGGTCAAGGAGGCATACGCCGACCTGCCCGGAGTGTCGAAGTACCTCGATCTGGTGCAGCAGGACATGATCGACAACGCGGACGATTTCCGAAAGCAGGAGGAGACTGCCACGTTCGGCGGTTTGACCATGGTCACCCGCCGGAGCTTCCACCGCTATGAGGTGAACGCGCTGGTGACCAACGGCAAGGAGGACGGCGCTCCCATCGTCAGCGAGGACAACCCGACCTACAGCAACCTGGTCGGACGGGTAGAGCACCTCGCGCAACTCGGCGCGCTGGTCACCGACTTCACCCTGATCAAGCCCGGCGCGCTGCACTTGGCGAACGGCGGCTATCTGCTGCTGGATGTCCGCAAGGTGCTGGTGCAGCCGTTTGCGTGGGAGGGCCTGAAACGTGCGTTACAGACGCACGAGATCCGCATCGAATCGCTGGGCCAGATGTACAGCCTGGTGAGCACGGTGTCGCTGGAGCCCGAACCCATCCCGCTGGATACCAAGGTCATCCTGTTCGGCGACCGCATCTTCTACTACCTGTTGCAGCAATACGA
>DASTGP010000133.1:0-2800 GCA_035605585.1 Gallionella sp.
ACGAGATCGTCTCGGTGGCCGTCAAGCGTCAGCATGAGCCCCAGCGCGTCGTCGGCGACCTGCTCGAGGCCGAGATCACTGAGAAGCAGGCGCGCTCCATCAAATACCAGATCACCATCGCCAAGCTGCCGCTGGCCAAGGACCTCACCGAGTTCCGCTTCGACGACACGCCGATCAACGAGACACTGGTGCGGGATCTCGCCGGCGGCAATTTTCTGGCGCACCAGCGCAATCTCGTCCTGGTCGGCGGAACCGGTCCGGTTTCATAATGCCCACCTCGCTACGTCATTGGAGATTGAGAGATTTCTGATCGGGATGTTCTGTTACCGGGCGGCCGGACGCTGACAACGCAAGCTCTGCCAGTTGCGCCTTCGGAATGGCCCAAGGAGCACCCTTGCAGGCCTGATGCGCTTGTATAGTTCCGCTACCGATCAGCCGCAGGATAGTCATCTTACTGACCTTGAGCCGGACCGCGGTTTCCTCAAGGCTCAGTTCACCGCGTTCCGCCATTTCGCCGAGGCGATGTACTGGAATTTGGTGCGCGCTACGGAAACTGCGCACCCGGGCCTCGGTCCAGGTATTGCCTTTTGTGGTCCGCAGGCTGCAGCGATTCAGTGTCGCTGCGATTGCCGAGTCGGGCTGCTGGCGAGCAAGCGCCCTGATAAGCTCTTCAACAGAAGAGGCGGTGCTCCAGCGGTGTCGGCCCGATCGGTTTTTCGGCACGGAAAGCTGCGTGTGATCGCCGCCCCGCCAGTGAATGACGAGCTCGATGCAATCGTCCTGGAGTCTGGCCACGATTTCCGCAATGGCGGTGCGCAGGAGGCGCTTACGGGTCTCCGCCGTCGCGCCAGGGTGATGCCACGCCGACGCCAAATCGGCGCCAAGCGCCATGAGGCGCACCTGCTCCTCTGCGGTGACTGCCCCCGGTCGGCTGGTGCGGGCCGTTTCGAGCCGTTCCTCCAGACGCTGCACCTCGGCGAGCCGCTCGTTCCAGCGGCGCTCAAGCTCGGCAGCGACCAGGCGGTACGTCGGATCCACGGCATCATACTGGCGTCGGGCAAGGTCGGCCTCGTAACGTGCCTGGGAGAGCGCCAGCTCGAACTGGCGGAGAACCTCATCAGCCTCGTGCCCGCGCGTCTCGATGGCCCGCAGCGACGCCTCGATCCCAAGAGGGGCGAGTTGACGCAAGGTCTCGGCAGCCACCGCCGCATCGACCCGCAATCCGCCGAACGAGATGCAGCGCTCGGTTCCATGATTGAGGTGGGCGCCGCGGCAGTTGTAACGAACGCAGAAGCCTTCGGTGCCGCTGTAGGACACGTGCAGGCGGCGGCCGCAGTGGCCGCAGCGCAGCAGCCCAGCGAGCAACGAATCGCCGCGGCGCACGGAACCGCGTGCCATCAATCCTTTGGCGTTGGCGTTATCGGCGATCAGTCGCTGGTTCCTCTCGAACTCCGCCCACGAGACGTATCCCTCGTGATGGTCGAGGAGCAACACCTCCCATTCCTCACGCGGGCGGCGAAAGCCCCGCACCGTCCGTTTGCGCCCCTCGGCCACGGTCACGCGGCTTCCGGTGCGACCGAAGGCGTAGGCTCCGGCATAGACCGGGTTAGTCAGGATCCTGAGGATCGTGTTATAGACCGGTAGCTTCCATGCGATCCATTGTCCTTCCGGCGTGATGTCCACCGCGGGAAGCCGGATCCGTTCCTGCCGAAGCCAGAGATGCACCTGGCGCACGCTCTGGAATTCGGCGAACTTGCGGAACACGAGCGAGATTGCGTCGCGTACTCGCTGATTCGGTTCCATGGTGATGCGATTGTGCAGTACCTTGACGTAGCCGACCGCCACGCTGAGGAACAGCTCGCCTCGTCGTGCTTTCTGCCGCAGCGCCTCGAACGATCGCTGGCGTAGAATCGAGAGCTCCATCTCGCTCATGGTGCCCTTCATGCCCAGCAATAACCGATCGTTCGGCAATCGTGCGTCGTACACGCCGTCCTCGTCGGCCAAGAGGCATCCGACCAGCCCGCAGAATTCTAGCAACGTGTGCCAGTCGCGGCCGTTGCGGGCGAGTCGGGAAGCCTCGACGGCGAGAACAATACCAACCCGGCCCTCGCAAATCGCCACCAGCAACCGCTCGAATCCCGGCCGTGCGACGCCGCCCCCGGACCGGCCGAGATCGTCGTCGACCACTACGACACTGGACCAGCCGAGCTTACGGGCACGATCGGCCAGCCCGTATTGCCGGTGACGGCTTTCATGATTGTGCTGTAGCTGGTCCTGGGTGGACTGGCGGACATAAACGAAGGCTTGGCGGGAAAGATGCTCAGCCGTGATTTTGCTCATTGCCGGCCTCCCCCGCTACTGCCTTCTCGATCCTTGCCTCCAGCAACAGTGTCTCGACGATCGCCAGTATCTCTCGCTTGACCTCCAGCGGCCAGCTGTTCGTTGTTTCTGGCGATGCGAATAGGTCGCGCTGCGCAGCTGGTGCGTGCCGTGCCATGTCCTCTCCCGTCATTGCAGCCGGAGAGGGAGGCTAAGGCAGCATCGGCAGCGATACGCAGCTCTTGCAAAACCTCGAGAGGGAATCGTGCCCCGTCGCGAATCGCCGCGTTCGCAGCAGTCGGCGCGCACATCCATTCCGGCACGTGGGCCAGCGTTCCATCCGGCTGCCGAACCACAAGCATCGTCACGCCGCGGAAGCTGTGCCGACGGAAAACGCCGACTTGCTCGCCGCAGCGCGGATGAAAGGGATAGCGGATCGTTACCGTGCGACCCTGATAATGGGCAGTATGTCGCTGTATCG
>DASTGP010000146.1:0-7721 GCA_035605585.1 Gallionella sp.
GACGGCGCACTGAACGGCATCCGCGCGCAACTGGACGAGGAAGGCATCAACTACCGGATGCGGGCCAAGCAGCTCTACCACGACCGGGAAGAAATCACAGTATTCCTGATACGCACCAAGGGTTAGAACGCCTCGACAAGCCACGGTGCGACTCGATTGATGCGTTGCGCGGCATTCACAAGCCGATACGGAGCACGGGGAACATCGCCATGCCGCAGGGGCGACCGACAAGTCGTTCATCCACCCCCTGTAGTTCGCAGGGATGATTGACTATTTCACTCTACTTTGGCAGTATCGCGCCCCGCCGCCACCGGCGATGCAGGTTGAGCTCTTGAGCACACCCCTATCCCAATGAAAAATAGGGGAATGTTTAAGATTAGAGTCTCCCCCGCCGTGGCGTCCGGGATTCCATATTGTTTCAGGACGAACAGCCTGAATGGGCATGAGATAATCTCGACGGATAACCATAACTAAACTAAAACAAAGAAGGCCGGCATGTCTCACATGAACGAATTAGGTGCGATCACTCAATCGACAAGCTTCAGCGGCGCGTGGGAGGGCTTCGCTGAAGGCCCGTGGCAGTTGGCGATCGACACTCAGGACTTCATCGCAAGGAACATCCGCCCCTGGACGGGCGACGATTCCTTCCTGGCCGACGCCACCGACAAGACCAAGCGGCTCATGGTCAAGGTCGACGAGGTGCTGCGCGCCGAGCGCGATGCCGGCGGCGTGCTGGGGGCGAGCATCGAGCCCAGCGCTATCCTTTCCCACTCACCCGGCTTCATCGACAAAGAGAACGAGATCATCTTCGGCCTGCAGACGGAAGCGCCGCTCAAGCGCGGCGTCCATCCCCGCGGTGGCTTGCGCGTGGTCAAGCAGGCGCTTGCCGAGCACGACCTGGAGGCTTTGCCCGCCCAGACCGAGAAGGCATTCAGCAGCTGGGCCAAGACCCACAACCAGGCCGTCTTCGACGCCTATCCTGCGGACGTGCTGGCCGCACGCAAGGCGATGATCATCACCGGCCTGCCGGACGCCTACGGCCGAGGCCGCCTCATCGGCGACTTCCGCCGCGTCGCCCTGTACGGCGTCGATGTACTGCAGCGGGCCAAGCAAGCCGACAAGGCGGCCCTCGGCGCCAAGGACGAATTAAGCGCGGAGGATATCGAGGCGCTGGGCGAACTCGGCGAACAGATCCGCGCCTTTGAAGAACTCAAGGCGCTGGGAAAGGCGCATGGTGCCGACCTCTCGCGGCCCGCGCGCAACGCCCTTGAGGCGTTCCAATGGCTCTATCTCGCCTACCTCGCCGCTGCCAAGCAGAGCGACGGCGCTGCTACCTCCATCGGCCGCATCGGCGGCTTCCTCGACATCTACATCGAGCGCGACATGGAGCGCGGCCTGTTGGACGAGGCTGGCGCGCAGGAACTGTGGGACCAGCTGACCATCAAGCTGCGCCTGATCCGCTTCATGCGCACCAAGGCATTCGACGAGCTGTTCTCGGGCGACCCCACCTGGGTCACCATCAGCCTGGGCGGCATGGGTGAGGACGGCAGACCACTTTGCTCCAAGTCCGATTTCCGCGTGCTGCATTGCCTGTCCACGCTGGGACCGTCGCCCGAGCCCAACCTGACCGTGCTCTGGTCGCAGTCCCTGCCCGACGGTTTCAAGAAGTTCGTGACCAAGATGTCCATCGCGTCGCGCGCCATCCAGGTCGAGAACGACGACCTGATCCGTCCGCAGCACGGCTCCGACGCGGCGATCTCCTGTTGCGTCTCGCCGATGGCGGTGGGCAAATCGATGCAGTATTTCGGCGCGCGCTGCAACCTGTTGAAGACGCTGCTGCACGCCATCAACGGCGGGCGCGACGAAGTGAGCGGCGATGTGTGCGCCAAGGGCTTTGAGCCCGTCGCCGGCGACTACCTGGAATTCGAGGACGTGAAGGCGCGCTTCGAGGCGATGATGAAGCGGACCGCCAAGGTCTACATGAAGGCGCTCAACATCATCCACCAGTCGCACGACCTGCATGCCTACGAGGCAATCCAGTTCGCGCTGCACGACACCGACCTGCATCGCACCATGGCCTGCGGCATTGCCGGCCTCTCGCATGTGGCCGACTCCCTCTCTGCCATCAAGTACGGCAAGGTGCGCGTGATCCGCGACGAGACCGGGCTCATCACCGGCTATGTGAACGAAGGCGGCGCGTTCCCGCGCTACGGCAACAACGACGCTCGCGCCGACGACTTGGCGGTGTGGGCCGCACAGACCTTCATGGCCGAGCTGCGCAAGCTCAAGGCTCGGCGTAACGCAGTGGTGACGCAGAGCGCGCTCACCATCACTTCCAACGTCGTGTACGGCCAGCACACCGGCTCCAGCCCCGACGGTCGCGTCGGCGGCACGCCCTTTGCACCGGGTGCCAACCCCTCTAACGGCGCGGAGCTCAACGGCTTCGTGGCTGCGGGTGCATCGGTGGCTCGTATCCCCTTCAGCGATTGCGCGGACGGCATCTCGTGGACTGTTTCGTTCGCCCCGTCCTCGCTGGGCCGCACGCCGGAGGAGCGCGTGGACAACCTCGCCAGCTTCTGCGACGGCTATATGGGCATGGGCGGCTACCACGCCAACCTCAACGTGATCGACCGTGAAACGCTCATCGACGCGGACAAGCATCCGGAGAAGTATCCCAACCTGTGCGTGCGCGTTTCGGGCTATTGCGTACTGTTCTATCGCCTGACACCGGCGCAACGCCAGGACGTGATCAGCCGTACCTTCCACGCGCGTTGATGCAAGAACAGCAGGACGATCCGCGCGGCTTCGTGCTCTCGCATGAGAGCGCGGGAGCGCTGGACGGCCCCGGGCTGCGCCACGTGATCTTCCTCTCCGGCTGCCAGATGCGCTGCCACTATTGCCACAACCCCGAATCGTGGCGCGCAGGCCACGGGGCCTGGGTGAAGGCGAGCGAGGCGCTCGCCAAGGTCGCGGGGCTTTCGAGTTTCTACCGCAAGGGTGGCGGACTCACCCTCTCCGGCGGCGAGCCCTTGCTGCAACCCGAGTTCTGCCACGCCTTGGCGCGCGGCGCCAAAGACATGGGCTTGCATGTCGCGCTGGACACCAATGGCGAGCTGCACGCGAACCTTCCCGATTCCTTCTTCGACCCCATCGACCTGTTCCTGCTGGACATCAAGCATTCGGACGAAGCGGCGCACAAGGAGCTCACTGGCCGCGACCTCGCGCCGATCTTGGATTGCGCTAGCCGCGCATCCGTGCTGGGCAAGGAGGTCTGGGTGCGGCACGTCGTCGTTCCCGGCATAACCGACTCCGCGGAGCACTTCGAGCGCCTCGCGGGCTTGCTGCAGGCGATCCCGGCACTCACGCGCGTGGACCTCCTGCCATTCCATGCGATGGGCTCCTTCAAATGGGAAACGGTGGGCATGAAAGACCCGTTAGCGGGAGTCGAGGCGCCTAGCGATGAAGCGATGGAGACTGGACGCAGTGTTCTGCGACAGGCGCTTCCTTCGGCGCCCGTCGTATGAATGTTCAGTTCCCGAAATAGCCGCGTTGTGGCGACTCAACCAGCCACTGATCATTGGTAATGACTCGCGATCAGCGCACGCTCGTAGCGCAGAAGGCCGCGAGCCTCACCAGCAAACGTTCCAACGCCCGGTTGGCGGCGAGCACTCCGCCATAGGCATCCTCGCTTTCGCATTTCTCAGTCTCGTCGAATTCCGCCGTGGCTATCACCCGCTGCGTGGAGACGTCGATCAGCTGCGCCCCGAGCGTGAAGCGTACTTCGCTCGGTTTCACGGTGAAGTCCTGCTGCAAACGGACGAGTTCGGTATCCAGGCGCAACGCGGCCGAGACGCGGGAAGGAGACGGCACCACCGCCTGGAACGCCCCGGAACGTTCCAGCGTCTGTTTGATCAGCGGCTCTAGCATACGAGCCGGCGTATCCGCCCAGCGGTTGCGTGAATACACCTCGAGTCCGTGCGGCTGACGCACCCAGATCATCCGTGCGCTATCGAAACCGGCGCGTGCACGCGGCATGCCGACCGCAATCACAAGATTGCGCTTGGCTGCCGAAACGGGATGGACCGGGGGCGCCGTCGCTTCCAGCAGATAGATGTTGTCCGGCGGCAACTGAGGAGGCAATACCGAGCAGCCACCGAGCACGACCAGCAAGAGGATGGCCGCCGTCGGGGCCATCGCCGTGAACCTTGCGTACCACGTCATTTCGTCAGGTTTCATAGGATCGCTTCCGTTGTGGGATGTCATTCGCCCGGTCCGGGTTTCACGCTCTCTCTGCCCTGCAGCAGCATGCCGGGATTGCGCTCCAGCGCTTCGCTGAAACGGCGCAGCGAGGCTGTCAGCTCGCGCAGCTCGGCGATCGCCTGGCGCGCCTCCGGCAAGGCTTCGGCGCGCACACTATCGACGGTGTCGGCAGTGCTCGCCCCGGCGCGCGCGGTCTCGTTCGCCATGCGGTCGAACGCATCGGCGCTGCGCTGCAGGCGATGCAGCAGCTGCGGCAACTCGGCCCCGGCAAGCGCACCGGACAAATGCTCCAGATTGGACAGCGTGTGGCGCAAAGCGGCCCGGTTCTTCTCATCCAGCAAGGCGTTGACGTTTTCGCTGCTGCGGTTGAGATTGGTGAGCAACGCGGTAACGGCCGTGTCCAGACGCAACATCAGCGACGGCCCGGTGCGGATCACAGGGTATTCCTCACCCGGTTCCGGCTTCAGCGGCGGCGAGTCGCGGCTGCCGCCCGAAAGGTCGACATGGGCGATGCCGGTCAACCCCTGCACTTGCAGAACCGCCACCGTATCCTGCTTCACCGGCGTACCGCGCTCGATATCCATCGTCAGTTTCACCAATTCCGCATTGCCCGGCGCGAGCTCGATGCGACGCACCCTGCCGACCTGCACTCCGCGATAGCGTACCGGCGCATCCAGGCTCAGGCCGGACACCGATTCGCTCATGTAGACTAGATAGGTGTCGTAGCTTTTGCCGTAGGACTTGCCGCCCGAGAGCCACAGCACGCCACCGATCAGTAGCGCACCGAGTACCAGCACGAAAAGCCCGACCACTGCAAAGTTCACTTTCGATTCCATGCCTGCTCCAATGCCCCTCTGCCCCGCGGGCCGTGAAAATATTCCCGTATCACCTCATCTTCGGAGAGCGCCAGCTCATGCATAGTGCCCTGCCCAAGAATGCGCCCGTCCCCCAGCACCGCGACACGATCCGCCACGCGCCACAACAGATCAAGGTCATGGGTGACCATCATGATGGTAAGCCCGAGCGCATCGCGCAGATGGCGCACCAGCTCATCGATGCCCGCCGCGCTCAGCGGGTCGAGACCGGCCGTCGGCTCATCCAGCAAGAGCAGCTCCGGATCGAGCGCCAGTGCACGCGCGAGCGCCGCACGCTTCCTCATGCCGCCGGAGAGCTCGCTCGGATACTTCCGGCCGGCGTCCGCCGGCAAGCCGGCGAGTGCGATCTTGAGCGCGGCGATCTCTTGTGCCAGCGCCGGTTCGAGGTCCGTATGCTCCCTGATCACCATCGCGACATTTTCCATCACGGTAAGCGAACTGAACAGCGCACCGCGCTCGAACATCACGCCCCAGCGGCGCCTGAACGGCAGCGCCTGTTCGTCGGAAAGGCCGACCACCTCGTGGCCGAACACGCGGATCGAACCCGACACCGGCTGCTGCAGCAGAATGATCTCGCGCAACATGGTGGATTTTCCGCAGCCGCTGCCGCCGACCAGCGCGAATATCTCGCCGCGCCGCACGGTAAGGCTCACGTCTCGGTGCACGACCGCGTCGCCGAAACGAGTGTTCAGATCGCGTATTTCGATGACGGCACTCATATATGCAGCCAGCTGAATGCGATGGAGAACAGCGCATCCGTGAGGATCACCAGAAAGATGGACTGCACGACGCTTTTCGTGGTCTGTTGCCCCACGCTCTCGGCGCTGCCGCTCACCTGAAACCCTTGATAGCAGCCCACCAACGCGATGATCACCGCGAAGACCGGCGCTTTCCCGATGCCGATCAGGAACGAAGTCAGGCTGACCGCATCGTTAAGGCGGTCGATGAAGGTGGCGAATCCGACATCGAGCTGGGCACGCGCCATCACCATGCCGCCAAGAATGCCCATGATGTCGGTGTAGAGAGTAAGCAGGGGCAAGGCGATCACCAGCGCGATCACCTTGGGAAGCACCAGAAGGTCGAGCGGACCGATACCGATGGTGCGCAGCGCATCGATCTCCTCGGTCACCTTCATGGTCGCGATCTGTGCTGCATAGGCTGAACCGGAACGGCCGGCGATGATGATGGCGGTGATCAGCGGAGAGAGCTCGCGCACCATCGACAGGCCGACCAGATCGGCGATATAGATGTTGGCGCCGAAGCGGCTCAACTGCTCCGCCCCCTGATAGGCGATGACGATGCCCAGCAGGAAAGAGAGCAAGCCGGTGATCGGCAGCGCTCCGA
Source organism: Gallionella sp. (assembly GCA_035605585.1). GTDB lineage: Bacteria > Pseudomonadota > Gammaproteobacteria > Burkholderiales > Gallionellaceae > Gallionella. The sequence goes on from DASTGP010000146.1 coordinate 6,480, forward strand.
CGCCCGTGGTCTGCAGGTTATACAGGATGGATTTCCATCGGATACGCCGTGGCTGAATCAGTTCGCGCATCAACGCTATCGCACTTGCTCCGAGGAAGGACAGCAATCCGAACACGCCGAACAGATTATCCCAAGCCTTGCCGCCGATACGAGCCAAGATGCCGGGCACACGCAATGGTTCGCTGGCAGACGTCCCCATGCGGGCGTCGATCAGGCGCAGCAGTGCCTCGAATTCCGGCCGCAGGCCGATGAAGCGCACCGTGTATCCGCCAAGTTCAAGGTCGCGCCGGGTGCGATGCAGCAGCCATGCTCCCGATGTATCCAGCGCGGTGATACCTTGCGCATCGATCAGCAACTCGCCCCCGGCAGGTAGCGTCAGCGCTTTCACACAGGCATCGATGCGCACCTCGATCTGCGCCGCCGAGCGCAACAGCCACTCGCCCATACAGCGAAGTTCGCGCGGCGTCGCGCCGGGAGAGATATCCGCAGCCGACCGTGTTGAAGATGCAGTAGAGCGAGACATGATCGGTGCGTTCAACATCCTGATGGCGATATCGGTTGAGATACGGGATGGCACCACATGGCGGGCGGAGGTATTCATATCGCTCGTCATGTATCGTGGCGAATGCTATGTCGCACGGTTATCCGCTGTCAAATGAGCACGACTGCCAGAGGGCGAAGATATGGCTAGCCGAAGGTGAACGCGTAGGCCTCGAGTCCCGGCGCGTCGGTTTGAATCTCGAGCAAGCTGTTCTTTGGCGTCTTCTGGTCGATCAGTTCGTACAGCGTGTTGCGCTGGACGGTGACCGCACCCGCAGGCGCATCCTTGCCTGCATTGATCCCGACGGCCTCGCCGTTCAGTTTCAGCGAGACATGTACCGGCTGGCCACCGGCGGTGCCGAGCACGAGGAACACCTTGCGCGCCTTGAAGTTGAGGCGCAGCGCAGCGCCGACCGCCGCGCTGACGATCTTCTCGCGCTCCACCCTCCACTTGCCGTTCAGCGCCCAAGCATCATCGGGCAGGAGGCCGGGGAACCGGTAACTGCCCTGAGCATCGGGCACGACACGCTCCTTCCCGGCGAAGCTGTCCGCCCTCTCGTAGCCCAGGTAAGTCTCGGGTGTCTGGCCGAGTGTGAACGTGGGCCCTTCCACCTTGATGGTCTCGCCCTGCCACTTCAGCCCGAGCAGGTAGCGGATGTTGTTTTCCGTCTCTGCATATTTGCCTTCGCCGAAATGGGTATA
>DASTGP010000148.1:0-3107 GCA_035605585.1 Gallionella sp.
GCAGGCTGCGGACGGTTGCACACTGCCACCCGCATTTTCGTCCGGCGCTTTGAGACATCGTTTTCTAGCGCGCTCAACGAGCCATGCGGTCGGATCGGGATGGGTATATGAGCCACCAACGTTCCACAGACCGTCCCGGCATGGAAGAGATCAAGCGGCTCCTCGCCCGCACTCCCATCATTCGCTCGGCCTGCGACCTCGACCTCCTCGTTTTCTTCCATCGACATCCTCGCGCGCTTTTGACCAGCGAACAACTCGCCGCTTTCCTGGGGTACGAGATGAGGAAAATCGCGAAGGCGATCGAGACGTTCGTTGAGGGTGGCGTTCTGGAACGGACGCAGAACCCGGCGCATGCAGCTCGCCTCTACGTGCTCGTGCTCAATGATCCACACGACGGAGGGCTCAGAGCAATTTTAGCGCTGGCTTCCACAAGACCCGGCAGGCAGCAGATTCTCGCACTTCTCGGCCCGGGACAATCTGGGGCTACGGCCAGCCCTGTCCAAGAAAAACGCAGGCTGCATGCCATCGCGTAAGTCGATGAACCCGGAGGTCATCTATGCCAGACACTGAACTCGTCCGGACCGGCATCGCTGGCCTCGATGACCTTTTACCCGGCGGAATTCCTCGCGGCAACGTCATCCTCGTGGAAGGTGCGATTGGCGCCGGCAAGACGACCATGGGCGTCGAATTCGTCTACCGAGGCGCGAGCCAGTTCGATGAACCCGGGATCATTGTCGTTTTCGAAGTATCGCCCGACAAGATCATGCGCGACGCCTCTGGATTCGGCTGGGACCTCCGCAAGCTCGAACAGCAGGGGCGTTTGAAGATTGTATTCACCACGCGCGAAGTGCTACGGCAAGAATTGCAGCAGGCGGACAGCGTCCTTTTGGAAGAGGCTGCGAAAATCGGCGCGCGACGCATTTTTATTGACGGTGTGGCCCGGCTGATCGGCGGGGCCAGTGCCGGAGAGTCTCGTTCCGCCTTCCATGTGCTTACCGAGGGATTGCAACGCGAAAACCTCACGGCGCTTCTGGCGGTCGAAGCCTCCTCGCTCAATGGGAACTCGGGTGACTCGTTGCCCGAAGAATCAATTGCCGATACGGTCATCCGGCTCCGCATGGAAGATCAACAGCGCGCCGTCAGCCGGTCCATCGAGATCGTGAAGTCACGCGGGCAGGATTTTCAGATGGGCCGCCACACCTTCCGCATCATCGATGGCAGGGGCATTCACGTGTACCGGCGTGTGCAGGCGCCCCGTAAAGCCAGCCGCGATCGGGCCGCAGCCTTCGATCCCAACACCCGGCTCTCTTCGGGAATCCCCGGCCTCGATGAACTCCTCAATGGCGGATATTTCGTGGGCAGCACCACTGTGGTTGCCGGAATCTCAGGTGTAGGCAAGAGCGTGATGGGTTTGCAATTCATCGCGGAAGGGGCGCGGCGTGGCGAGCGCAGCTTGATGCTCTCGCTCGACGAGCAGGTCGAACAAATGATGCGAAATGCCGCTAGCGTGGGCATCGACCTGCCAGCCCAGATCAAGAGCGACCTCGTGCGCGTGGAGTATGAGCCGCCCCAGGAAATCGAGGTCGATGTGCATTTCCATCACATCGAAGAGCTGGTAAAGGAGTTCAAGCCCAAGCGGGTCGTCATCGACAGCCTTTCCACCTATGGCTCCAACCTCGGCACCAAGGGAAGGATCTTTCGCGATTTCTTCCACGGCCTGGTGGCCCTGATGAAGGAACATCAGATCGTCGCCGTGTACAACCATGAGAACCCCGAAATGTTGGGGATGAATTCCATGATGGGCGACTTCGCCATGAGTTCGCTGGTGGACAACATCATCCTCATGAACTGGGTTGAATTGGGCGATTCGTTCCGCCTGGGGATGACGATCGCCAAAATGCGGGCGAATCCCGTGGACCGGATCACCCGCGAATGCGAGGTCCTGGATGGTCAAGGCATGCGCGTACTTCCGCGAGCGCTGCCCGTGCCAAAGCTGCCGTTTTCCTCCTATACCGGTCTGGTATCTCGCGCTCCCGAGCGGCGGTCGCTGAGATCTGAGGGCGTCGGGCCCGACGGATCCAATGACTAACAATCTGTTCAGTTCCGATCTTTGGCTGCCTGCGCTGGAGAGGTATGGCAGCGACACCCGCCTCAGCGTGAAGCTGTTTGACGCCGACGAGCGCGTGGTGTTCGGTCCGATCCATCCGACGCCATTGTTCCAGTTGTTCGAGGATAAGGGGTACGACCCCGGCATCTTCGCTGAGTGCGCCCGCCGCTGCCTGGCTCAGACCGACAGCCGGCCGGCGGTGATGGTTTCGGAGATCTACGGCTTAGCTGCTGTCGGTACTTCGCTGGTGCTGGCCGGCAAGAGTGTAGGGGCCGCGGTCGGAGGCTACGCATTCGTGGATTTCTCGCAACTCTCTGAAGTTCAGCGTTTGGCGAAAGACGCGGGTATCAAGTTCGAGCGGCTCTGGGAGATAGCGCGCGCGCAGAAACCGGTGCCACAGCAACGATTAATGCTCAATGGCGAACTGCTGCAAGTTCTCGGGGATGCCTTACTGCGCGAGAATTACCGCACGCGCCTATACGAAGATGCGGTCCTGAAGCTGCAGCAGACCGCAGCGGAGAAAGAGCAGGCGCATCAGGAATTGCAGGAGTTTGCGGCCGCGCTGCGCGCAAACCAGGAACAATTGGCGAAGGAGTTGGAAGCTACCAGGGAATTGCAGGCAGCGAGCACCCTTTTGGTTAAGCGCGGCAACTCGCTTGTCGTTTATCAGAGAATCGTGGATGCCGCAGTGGCAATCATGCGGTCGGATTTTGCCAGCCTGCAGATGTTTCATCCCGAGCGCGGAGCCGGTGGCGAACTTCAACTTTTGGCCCACCATGGGTTCACTGAAGAGACCGCCGGTTTTTGGGAGTGGGTACGGCCGGCCTCGAAATGCGCCTGCGGCCTGGCCTTGAAATCCGGTAAGCGGGCCATTGTCGAGGATGTTGAGACCGCCGATTTCACTGGGGGAGAGGATGACCTCAAGGCCTACCGTGAGTTGGGTATCCGTACGATACAGTCCACCCCTTTGCTGTCGCGCGACGGCCGCTTACTGGGTATG
>DASTGP010000160.1:0-3611 GCA_035605585.1 Gallionella sp.
ACCGATAGCGATGTAGATGCAGATGACGTCGCCGCCCTTCTGATTGATGATCGTGTCGAGCGCGATGGCAGTCTTGCCGGTCTGGCGGTCACCGATGATCAGTTCGCGCTGGCCGCGGCCAACCGGAACCATGGAGTCGATGGACTTCAGGCCGGTCTGCACCGGCTGGTCAACGGACTTACGTGCGATAACGCCTGGTGCAACCTTTTCGATCTTGTCGGTCAGCTTGGCATTGATCGGACCCTTGCCGTCGATAGGCTGGCCCAGCGCGTTCACGACGCGGCCACGCAGTTCGGGGCCGACCGGCACTTCCAGAATGCGGCCTGTGCACTTGACGGTGTCGCCTTCGGTGATGTGTTCGTATTCGCCCAGAATAACGGCGCCGACGGAGTCGCGCTCGAGGTTCAGCGCCAAACCGAAGGTGTTGCCGGGGAATTCCAACATTTCGCCCTGCATCACGTCGGACAAGCCGTGGACGCGAACGATACCGTCGGTCACGCTGACCACGGTGCCTTCGGTGCGAGCCTGGGTCAGCGCTTCGAAGTTCTCGATGCGACTGCGGATCAAATTGCTAATTTCAGAAGGATTGAGCTTCATCTGGATTTCCTTATCTTGATAAATCTTTATCAGGCCAGGGCGTTCGCCATTTCGCCAAGACGGGTGCGCGCAGAACCATCGATCACCTTGTCCCCGGCACGGATTACCACGCCACCCAGCAATTCTTTGTTGACTTTACAGACCAGCTTGATTTCGCGGCCCATGCGCTGCTTCAGCGAAGCGACGATCTTGTCCTGCTGCGCGGCCGACAATTCGAATGCCGAATCCACCACCACATTGACGGTTTTTTCCGCATCGGCGCGCAGCGTTTCAAAAATTTCTGCGATTTCCGGCAGGTTCAGCAAACGCTGGTTGTCCGCGAGGATGCGCACGAAATTGCGTTGCTGCGTGTTCGCTTGCCCGCCCAGCAAACCTTCCATCAGGCTTTCGAGTTGCGCCTTCGGAACGCGCGGGCTGGTGATTACAGCACGCACTTCCGGATTGCCAACCGCCTCGGCCAGAGACAACAACATCTCCGACCAGCCCTTCAGGTCTGCCAGTTTTTGCGCCTCTTCGAATGCCGCTTGGGCATAAGGACGTGCAGTAGTGATGGCTTCAGACATGACGTTTAGATTTCCGCAACTAGTTTATCGAGCAGATCGTTGTGAGCCTTGGCATCGATTTCACGACCCAGGATCTTGCTTGCACCGGCCAGAGCGATTGCGGACACTTGGGTGCGCAGCTGCTCCTTGGCACGGAATACTTCCTGATCGATTTCAGCCTTGGCGCCAGCGATGATACGGTCGCCTTCGACCTTGGCATTTGCCTTGGCTTCTTCGACGATTTCGGTGGCGCGCTTTTCGCCGTTGGCAACGATGTCACCGGCCTTTTCCTTGGCTTCGCGCAGGATTTCTGCGGAACGCTTGGAAGCCAGCTCCAGATCGTGCTTGGCACGCTCAGCATCTGCCAGACCATCGGCGATCTGCTTCTTGCGTGCGTCCAGAGCTGCCACGATCGGCGTCCAGACGAACGTCATGCAGAACCACACGAACAGCGCGAACATGATCAGCTGGGCGAGAAGAGTTGCATTGATATTCATGCAAGCTACCTTTCTTGAATTATGCGTTGTCGCTTATTCGGAGAATTAACCCACAACTGCGAACAGAACGTACATCGCGATACCGACAGCGATCATCGGAACGGCGTCGACCAGACCCATCACCACGAAGAACTGGGTACGCAGCATCGGGATCAACTCAGGTTGACGAGCAGCGCCTTCCAGGAAGCGACCACCCAAGATACCGATACCGACAGCCGCGCCAAGCGCGCCCAGACCCATCATCAATGCGCCAGCGATGTACAGCAGTGCGTTTGCCATTTCCATTTTCTATTTCTCCTGTTGATTAAAGTAAAGTTAAACGAAACCAAAAATCCAGCAATCCGAAACCTTAGTGATGTTCCTGATGAGCCATATCCAGATACACCACGGTCAGCGTCATGAAGATGAACGCCTGCAGCGTGACAATCAGGATGTGGAAGATCGCCCAACCCAGCGACAGCAGGATTTGCGAGCCAAACAGCGTGACGCCGGCGAACGACAGCCCCGCCCAGGCACCACCCATCAGCGCGATCAAAATAAAGATCATTTCGCCAGCATACATGTTGCCGAACAGACGCAGTGCGAGCGAAATCGGCTTGGCGATCAGGTTGACACCCTCCAGCAGGAAGTTGACCGGCATACCCCACTTGCCGAACGGCTGCAATGTCAGCTCGCCCATGAAACCGCCCAACCCCTTCATCTTCACGCTGTAGTACAGCACCAGCGCGAACACGCCAATAGCCATACCGAAAGTCGCATTCGGATCAGTGGAAGGAACGACCTTGAAGAACGGAACGCCGAGAGATTTCATCAGCAGCGGAACCCAGTCGATAGGAATCAAGTCCATCAGGTTCATCGAGAATACCCAGAAGAAGATCGTCAGCGCCAACGGGCCGACCATCGCATTCTTGGCGGTGAAAGAGCCACGTACGCTGCTGTCGATGAACTCCAGCGCCCATTCGCAGAAGTTCTGCAAACAGTTCGGCACACCGGCCGAAGCGCTCTTACCCGCACGGTAGAACATGAACATGAACACCGCACCCAACAACAGCGACATGATGAAGGTGTCAAGATTCAACGCCCAGAATCCCATTGCCTTGGCTTCTTCGGCGCTGTGTGCAACACCCCAAGTGCCGTCCGGCAATTGGCCGTAGGTCAAGTTCTGCAGGTGGTGCTTGATGTACTCACCCGATGTGTGCGCCGCCTCGTGCGCGGCCCCTGCTACTTCTGCTGCTGCCATTTCACTGGACATTTTTCCGCTACCTTCAGTTTTTGAATCTCAACAACAGCCGCGCTGACAAAAGCGCAGCCTGTCCCAATACAAAGCCGCCCAACACCGCGAGCGCCGGCAATTTCAGCACTGCCATGCACAAAGCCAGCAACGCCACAACCACCAGAAATCTCTCGACGGCGTAGAAATACAAAAGCCGTAACTGTAGATGTGCATCATGGGCGGAGACCGATGCCGCTCTGGACATACGCCAAGCCAGCAACGCCCCATTGAGAACCGATACCACTCCCCCACTCAACACCGCTATCGCAAATTGCGGCGTCTTCCCCATGCCATATGTCACGCCCGAAACAACCAATGTGACAGCCAATTGCAAGACCACCACCGTGCGTGCCAGTTTTTTTTCTTTTATTTCGGCATCGAAAAGCGCGCGGATGATAGCGGCGTTTTCCTGGGGTGTCAAACTTCTTTGCGGCGCATCGCCTATTTCTTTGTTCAAGCTATCAGGCCTTTTTTAGCTTGTTCAGCAGATCGTCCAGTTGATCATGGTTCATATATTCAATAACCAGCTTTCCCTTACCCTTGCTGCCGGATTTGATTTCGACGCGCGCGCCGAGATAGGCGCTCATTTCTTCCTGCAAGCGCTCGGTATCCCGGTTGATCTTGGCTTCTTTCTTCTGCTTAACCTGTTCCGGTTGTTGGCCATGCGCCTGAACCAGCTTCTCGGCCTCGCGCACCGACAAT
>DASTGP010000204.1:0-27590 GCA_035605585.1 Gallionella sp.
ATCGGTCCGGTGATCGAAAACGGCTTCTATTACGATTTTTCCTACAAACGTCCCTTTACGCCGGAAGATCTGATTGCGATCGAGAAGCGCATGGCTGAGATCGCCAAGTCGGATCTGCCTGTTGCGCGTCGAGTGTTGCCCCGCGATGAGGCTGTGGCGTTCTTCAAGCGTATCGGCGAGCAATACAAGGCCGAGATCATCGAGTCCATCCCGGCCGATCAGGATGTTTCGCTGTACAGCGAAGGCGAGTTCACCGATCTGTGTCGCGGTCCGCATGTGCCGTCTACCGGCAAGCTCAAGACCTTCAAGTTGATGAAGGTGGCGGGCGCCTACTGGCGCGGCGACTCGAACAACGAGATGTTGCAGCGCATCTACGGCACGGCCTGGGCGAAGAAGGAAGAGCTGGAGGCCCACCTGCACCAGCTTGAAGAGGCTGAGAAACGCGACCATCGCAAGTTGGGCAAGCAGCTGGAATTGTTTCATATGCAGGATTCTTCGCCGGGCATGGTGTTCTGGCATCCCAAGGGATGGACGTTGTGGCAGGAAGTCGAGCAATACATGCGCCGCAAGTTCCGCACTCACGGCTATCAGGAAGTGCGCACGCCGACCATCATGGATCGCTCGCTGTGGGAAAAGTCGGGCCACTGGGAGAACTATCACGACAACATGTTCACCACGTGTTCGGAGAATCGCGACTATGCGGTGAAGCCGATGAACTGCCCGGGGCATGTGCAGATCTTCAACCACGGTCTGCATAGCTATCGCGACCTGCCGTTGCGTCTGGCGGAGTTCGGATCCTGCCATCGCAACGAGACCTCGGGTTCTCTGCACGGTCTGATGCGCGTGCGCGGTTTCACCCAGGATGATGCGCATATCTTCTGCACAGAGGATCAGGTGCGCTCCGAGGTGTCGAACTTCATCGTGATGCTGAATGAGGTTTATCGCGACTTCGGCTTCAACGAGGTGCTGGTCAAGCTCTCTACGCGTCCGGAAAAACGTGTCGGTTCCGACGAGACTTGGGATAAGGCTGAAGCCGGATTGGCTGCTGCGCTGCAGCAGAATGAGCTGGAGTACGAGATTCAGCCTGGCGAGGGTGCGTTCTACGGACCGAAGGTCGAATTCACCCTGAAGGATAGCCTCGGGCGCCTGTGGCAGTGCGGCACGATACAGCTGGATTTCAATTTGCCGGTGCGCCTGGATGCCGAGTTTGTCGACGAGGACAATAGCCGCAAACCGCCGGTGATGCTGCATCGCGCGATTCTCGGTTCGATGGAGCGCTTCATCGGCATCCTGATCGAACATCACGCGGGCGCATTCCCGTTGTGGCTGTCGCCGATGCAGATCGTGCTGATGAATATCTCGCAGGCGCAGGAAGAATATGCGACCGAAGTTGCGAAGGCGTTGCGCGACGCGGGGTTGCGCGTGCAATTGGATTTGCGCAACGAAAAGATTACCTATAAAATACGTGAACATAGCTTGCAGAAGCTGCCTTATCAGATCATTCTTGGCGATAAGGAAGTGGCTGGAAGATTGGTGGCCGTGCGTACCCGCAGTGGTGAAGATCTCGGACAGATGACATTGGAAGCTTTGCTTCAGCGTCTGCAGTCGGAGATGAAATCGGGCAGCACGGTTTAATTTTGCCTAACGGAGACAGCAATAGCACAGGACAAATCGCAGCGCTTGAATGAGATGATTACCGCACCGCAGGTGCGCCTCATTGGAGCCGAAAAAGAACCCCTCGGGATCGTGCCTATCGCGGAAGCCTTGCGTCTGGCGGATGAAGCGGAGCTGGATTTGGTGGAGATTTCGCCACTGGCCGAGCCGCCGGTCTGTCGCATCATGGACTACGGCAAGTTCAAGTATGCCGAAAGCAAGAAGCAGCACGAGGCCAAGCTCAAGCAGAAACAGGTTCAGATCAAGGAGATCAAGTTCCGTCCGGGGACGGACGAAGGCGACTACAACATCAAGTTGCGCAACCTGATCAAGTTCCTGAACGATGGCGACAAGACCAAGATCACCTTGCGTTTCCGCGGTCGCGAAATGGCCCACCAGGAAATCGGTATGCGCCTGATCGAGCGCATCAAGGCTGACCTGGAAGAGTTTGGCGTGGTCGAGCAGTTCCCGAAGATGGAAGGCCGCCAAATGGTGATGGTGCTGTCACCGAAGGCCAAAAAGAAATAAGGTTTGAACGTTTCGGCAGCAGGGGATGGCCGGAGCGGGATAGCAGCAAATAGTCCCCGAATAAAAAGTGGTGTATGGGTTATCAAGCTTTTCCACCGGAAAACACCTCCCACCATAACTTAAGGAGTAGTCATGCCTAAGATGAAAACCAAGAGCAGCGCAAAGAAGCGTTTTGTCGTTCGCGCTGGTGGCAGCATCAAGCGCGGTCAAGCGTTTAAGCGCCACATCCTGACCAAGAAAACCACCAAGAACAAGCGCCAGCTGCGCGGTGCAGCCGGTGTCCATGAAACCAACGCGGCGTCCGTGCGCGCCATGATGCCATACGCATAAGGAGTAGATCATGCCAAGAGTTAAACGTGGTGTAGTAGCGCGCGCAAGTCACAAGAAGGTTCTCGCCCAGGCCAAGGGTTACCGCGGTCGCCGCAAGAACGTATATCGCATCGCCAAGCAAGCGGTGATGAAGGCAGGCCAGTATGCCTACCGTGACCGTCGCCAGAAGAAACGTCAGTTCCGTACCCTGTGGATCGCTCGTATCAATGCAGCGGCTCGCGAACAGGGCATGAGCTACAGCGTGTTCATGAACGGCCTGAAGAAGGCGGCAATCAATATCGACCGCAAAGTGCTGGCCGATATCGCCGTGTTCGACAAGGCGGCATTTGCACAATTCGTGGTGCAAGCAAAAGCCAGCCTCGGCGTTTAAGCGCAAGCTGAACCAACAAAGGAGGCGATTCGCCTCCTTTTTTGTTTGTGGTATCCAAAGTGGTGTCATAGATGGAACAACTCCAACAAATTCTCGATCAAGCCCTGCAGCAATTCGCCGCGACCAGCGACGAAGCAGAGCTTGAACAGATCAAGGCGCGCTATCTGGGCAAGGAGGGCAGCCTCACGGCGCTGCTCAAGGGGCTGGGTAAGCTATCCGCCGAAGAGCGTCCTGCCGCCGGCGCGCGCATCAATCAAGTCAAGCAGGCTATCGAAGCCGCACTCCAGCAACGGCGCGACACATTGCAGCAAAACAAGCTGGCGCAGAAACTGGCGGCTGAATCGCTGGATGTCACCTTGCCGGGACGCGGCATGGGTACAGGCGGCCTGCATCCGGTGACGCGCACGTTGCAGCGCATCGAGCAGCTGTTCCACTCGCTGGGTTTCGCGACCACCACCGGCCCCGAGATCGAGCACGATTTCTACAACTTCACCGCGCTGAACATCCCGGAGAACCATCCGGCGCGCGCGATGCACGATACGTTCTACATCGATCCGCAGCACGTGCTGCGCACCCATACATCGCCGGTGCAGGTGCGCTACATGGAGGTCAACCAGCCGCCGCTGAAGATCATTTCGGCCGGTCGCGTGTACCGTGTCGATTCCGATGCTACCCATTCGCCAATGTTCCACCAGGTCGAAGGCCTGTGGGTGGACGAAGAGGTCAGCTTCGCCAATCTCAAGGGCGTGGTGCAGGACTTCCTGCAGCGTTTCTTCGAACGCGATGACCTGCGCGTGCGTTTCCGTCCTTCGTTCTTCCCGTTCACCGAGCCCTCCGCCGAGATGGATATGAGCTGGAACGGCGGCTGGCTGGAGATCGGCGGCTGCGGCATGGTGCATCCCAACGTGCTGAAGCACGTCAATATCGACAGCGAGAAATATCTCGGTTTCGCCTTCGGCCTGGGCGTGGAGCGCCTGGCGATGCTGCGTTACGGCGTGAACGACCTGCGCCAGTTCTACGAAAGCGATCTGCGTTTCCTCAAGCAATTCAACTGAACGTGCTCATTTAGGTTTAGGTGCATAGGCATGAAATTTTCTGAAAATTGGTTAAGAACCTGGGTCAATCCGGCGCTCTCCAGCGATGAACTGTCGCATGCGCTGACCATGGCCGGCCTCGAAGTCGAGGATCTCGAAGCCGTCGCCCCCCCGTTCAACAACGTGGTGGTGGCCGAGGTGCTCGAAGTGGTCAAGCATCCCAATGCAGACCGCCTGAACGTGTGTCAGGTCAACGTCGGCGAAGCGAGCCCGCTGACTATCGTGTGCGGTGCAACAAATGTGGCGGTAGGCGTCAAGGTGCCTTGCGCGCGCATCGGTGCGGTGCTGCCGGGCGATTTCAAGATCAAGCAGGCCAAGGTGCGCAACGTCGAATCGTTCGGCATGCTGTGCTCGGCGGTGGAATTGGGCTTGGCCGAAACGAGCGACGGCCTGTGGCTGCTGCCTTCGGATGCGCCGGTGGGCAAGACCTTACGCGAGTATCTGGACCTGGACGACAAACTGTTTACGTTGAAGCTCACGCCGAATCGCAGCGACTGTTCCGGCATGGCAGGGGTGGCGCGTGAAGTCGCCGCGCTCACCGGCAGCGAACTCAAGGCGCTGGATATCCCGGCGCAACCCGTCACCCTGTCCGAGCAACTCCTGGTCAAGGTGGCCGATGCGCAAGCCTGCCCGTTGTATTGCGGACGCTTGGTGCGCGGAGTCAATGCCGCGGCGACCACGCCGACCTGGATGCTGCGCCGCCTGGAGCGCAGCGGACTGCGAGGCATTAATGCGGTGGTTGACATCACGAACTACGTGATGATGGAACTGGGGCAGCCTATGCATGCCTTCGACGTATCCAAACTGACCGGAGGCATTTCGGTACGCAAGGCGCAGAAGGGCGAGGCGCTGACTTTGCTCAACGAACAGAATGTGACGCTGGACGAAGACGTGCTGGTGATCGCCGACGATGCGCGCGTGTTGGCACTGGCCGGCATCATGGGCGGGCAGGGCAGTGGCGTGGAAACGACTACCCAGGACGTATTCCTGGAAAGCGCCTTCTTCCATCCCGATGCGATCGCGGGCAGGGCTCGCCGCTTCGGCTTGGCGACGGATTCTTCGTTCCGCTTCGAGCGCGGTGTGGACTTCGCCGCGACCCGCCGTGCGCTGGAGCGCGCGACCCAGTTGCTGCTGGAAATATGCGGCGGCAAGGCCGGCGAGATCGGCGAAGTGCACGGCCAGTTGCCGGCGCGTCCCGCCATCGCGTTGCGCCGTTCGCGCGTGACGCGCGTGCTCGGCATCGAGTTGGATAACGCCCAGATCGCCACGCTGTTTCAGCGCCTGGAATTCGAGTTCACCGCCAACGGCGACGATTACCGCGTAACACCGCCCAGCTTCCGCTTCGACCTGTCCATCGAGGCCGACCTGATCGAGGAGCTGGCGCGCCTGCACGGCTATGACAACATCCCGGCGCTGGCGCCCCAAGCCGCGCTGACCATGCTGCCATACAGCGAATCGCAGCGTCCGCTGGCGCGTATCCAGCAGGACATGGTGGCGCGCGACTATCAGGAGATAGTCAGCTACGCCTTCCTCGATGCGCAAGTCGAACGCGAACTGTGCGGCAACGATGCCCCCGTCGCGCTGCAGAATCCCATCGCCAGCAACCTGGCGGTGATGCGCAGCAGCCTGATCGGCGGCCTGGTCGGCGCGTTGCGTTTCAACCTGAACCGCAAGCAGACACGCGTGCGCTTGTTCGAGACGGGCGCCTGCTTCGGCAAGAAGGACGAGAGCTATGTCCAGAGCCAGCGCCTGTCCGCCATCGCTTACGGCTGCAGCACGCCGGAACAGTGGGGGGCTGCATCCAGGGCGGTCGATTTCTACGACGTGAAGGGCGATATTGAAGCCTTGCTCGCGCCGCAGTCGCTGCGCTTCGTCGCGGCACCGCATCCCGCGTTGCATCCCGGGCGTTCTGCGCAGATTTTCTGCGACGGCAAGGCGATCGGCTGGATCGGAGAACTGCATCCTCAATGGCAGCAGCAGTACGACATGCCGCAACCGGCTGTCTGGTTCGAGGTCGAGCTCGATGCGGCGATTCAGGCACAAGTGCCGCGCATGAGCGAGATTCCCAAGTTCCTGCCGGTACGCCGCGACTTGGCAGTGCTGGTGGATGAAAAGGTCGAGGCTCAGTCCCTGCTGGACGCCATGACACAGGCAGCCGCGCCTTTCGTGTCCGACGTTGCGCTGTTTGATGTATACCGCGGCAAGGGCGTAGAGCAAGGCAAAAAAAGCCTTGCATTCCGTGTGTTATTGCAAGATACTCAGAAAACGCTTACGGATTCTGAGATAGAGCCAAGCATTGCGCTGTTGGTGGATGCGATGCAACAACACGGCGCTCAGCTGCGTATGTAAGGGGAGAGAATGACAACAACTACGACATTGACCAAGGCCGAACTGGCCGATTTGCTGTTTGCAAAAGTGGGACTCAACAAGCGCGAGGCGAAGGACATGGTGGAAGCGTTCTTCGAAGAGATCCGCGCACAACTCGAAAAGGGTGAAAGCGTGAAACTGTCCGGTTTCGGCAATTTCCAGCTGCGCGACAAGCCTCAGCGTCCCGGGCGCAATCCCAAGACAGGCGAAGAGATCCCCATCACGGCACGTCGCGTGGTGACCTTTCACCCTAGCCAGAAACTGAAGACCATGGTGGAAAAGTCCTATCATGGAAACCCACAAGCCTAGTTCCGAACTGCCCCCGATTCCCGCCAAACGCTACTTCACCATCGGTGAGGTCAGCGAGTTGTGCGGGGTCAAGGCGCACGTGCTGCGTTATTGGGAGCAGGAATTCACCCAGCTCAAACCCGTCAAGCGCAGCGGCAATCGCCGCTACTACCAGCACCATGAAGTGCTGCTGATCCGGCGCATCCGCGAACTGCTATACGAGCAAGGCTTCACCATCAGCGGCGCACGCAATCGCCTGAGCGCAGGCGAGACGACAGCACCCGTTGTCCAGTCAAAGTCGGCGCTGGATGTCGCCGCGTTGCGCAACGAGATTCGCGAAATCATTTCGCTGTTGAACGCATAAAAACACTCGCGCAATCGCGCCGCTCTGCTATAATCCGCGCCCTCGGGGCGTAGCGCAGCCTGGTAGCGTACTTGCATGGGGTGCAAGTGGTCGGAGGTTCAAATCCTCTCGCCCCGACCAGACAATACGGCGGCTTATCGTGAATTCGATGAGCCGTTTTTATTTTGAGCGCTCGTAGCGGTTTGCTGGTTGTCGCACGAATGAATTTGCGCCGATAATTGTTGCACTTACTTGAGTCTTTTACCGATTTTCGAGAGCTACAACCAATCACCGATGCGCATCCTGATCAGCAACGACGACGGTTATTTTGCCCCCGGCTTGGCCTGTCTGGCTGAGCATCTTTCCTATGTTGCGGATGTGGTCGTGGTTGCGCCCGAGCGAGACCGCTCGGGGGCTTCCAATTCGCTGACGCTGGACCGTCCGCTCAAGTTGCGCAAGGCTTCCAACGGTTTCTATTACGTCAACGGCACGCCGACCGATTGCGTCCACCTCGCCGTCACTGGCATGCTGGACCAGCAGCCGGACATGGTGGTGTCGGGCATCAATGCCGGCGCCAACATGGGCGACGACACTATTTATTCCGGCACGGTGGCGGCCGCGACAGAAGGTTTCCTGCTGGGCATCCCGTCCATCGCAGTGTCGCTGGTGGGTAAGGAATTCGCCAATTACGAAACGGCGGCCAGGGTGGCGACGGGTCTAGTGCAGCGTTTTGCCGAACAGAAACACAGCCAGCCGTGGCTGCTGAACGTGAATGTTCCGGATGTGCCTTACGAACAACTGCAGGGGGTCGAAGTTACGCGTCTGGGCAAGCGTCACAAGGCCGAACCGGTGGTGAAGGCGAGCAACCCGCACGGCGAGACCGTGTACTGGGTCGGTGCGGCGGGCAAGGCGCAGGACGCGGGCGAGGGCACCGACTTCCACGCATTGGGGCAGCAGCGCGTCTCGGTCACTCCGCTCCAGATCGACCTCACGCAATACGGGCAACTCGACGCCGTGCGCGGTTGGATAGGGCAACGATGAGCACCCGGATCAGCGGCATTGGCATGACCTCGCAGCGCACCCGCGCGCGCATGATCGAGCGGCTGCGCGAGCAGGGCGTCAAGGACGAGGCGGTGCTGGCGGCGATGTTCGAGGTGCCGCGCCACCTGTTCGTCGATGAGGCACTGGCCAGTCGCGCCTACGACGACGTGTCGCTGCCGATCAATTTCAACCAGACCATCTCACAGCCCTACATCGTGGCGCGTATGACCGAGATCCTGCGCAACGGTAAGCAGCTCAACCGTGTGCTGGAGATCGGCACCGGCTGCGGCTATCAGGCCGCGGTGCTGGCGCAGGTGGCGAAGGACGTTTATAGCGTCGAACGCATCCAGCCGCTGTACGAGCGCGCACGAAGGCAGCTGCGCGACCTCAAGATGCGCAACGTCAGCGTGCGCTATGCCGACGGTACTGCGGGACTGCCTGAACTCGGGCCGTTCGACGGCATCATCATGGCGTGCGCAGCACCCACACTGTCCGCCGTGCTGCGGGAGCAGCTGGCGGTCGGTGGTAGAATGGTCCTGCCGGTCGGGATGCAGGAACAATGGCTGTATCTGGTCGAGCGCGACGAGCGCGGCTTCCGCGAAACCCGGCTGGAACCGGTGAAATTCGTGCCATTGTTGATGGGGAAAGCATGAGTAGAGTGAATCGGATTTTCGTCTCGATGGCGGTTGCGGCCATCCTGGCAGGGTGCGCGTCGAGCAAGCAGCACGCACCGGTCGTCGAGCGCGGTGAAGCCGCCGCAAAGAGTGCGATTGCCGCCGAAGCGGCGCGCAAAAAGGCAGCGCATGAGAAGGACTGGCGGCCCCAGGTGCACATCGTGGAAAAGGGCGACACGCTGTACAGCATCGCCTTCAATTACGGACTCGACTACCACGAACTGGCCGAATTGAACGGCATCCAGGATCCCAATGTGATCCAGATCGGCCAGCAGATACGCCTGTTCGCCGCCGCTGCTGCTCCTGCTGCTGCGCGTCCCGCGGCAGCGGAAAGCAAGCCGCTGGTGAAAGACCAGCCCAAGGTGGTGAAGTATGCCTATAACGATGCCGCGGCAGCGCAGATCGACCGGGTGCAGCAACCGGGCAAACCAGGTACGGCGACGCTGGCCAAGCCGGCAGAAGCTCAACCCAAGCCTCAGCCGAAAGCGGAACCCAAGACCGCAGACGACAGTGCGGATGCCGACGAGGCTCTGGAATGGAGCATGCCGGCCAAGGGCAAGGTGATTGGCGAATTTTCCGAGTCGGCCAACCGAAAGGGTATCGACATCGCTGGCAAGCTCGGCCAGCCTGTCTTTGCCAGCGCGCCGGGCAAGGTGGTTTACAGCGGCAGCGGCCTGCGTGGCTACGGCAAGCTCATCATCATCAAGCACAACAGCACCTACCTGAGCGCTTACGCGCACAACGACCAGTTGCTGGTGAAGGAAGGGCAGAGTGTCACTCGCGGCCAGAAGATCGCCGAGATGGGCAATACCGATTCCGATCAGGTCAAGCTGCACTTCGAAGTGCGTCGCTTGGGCAAGCCGGTCGACCCGGCTAAGTACCTCCCACTCGGCAAGTCTTGAGCGAGAAAACACTTAGCACCACCGACCATGACCGCGGCAGCGCGGATTTGACGTATGTCTATCCGGTGGTGTCGCGCCGGGCCGGCGGCGTTTCGGTCGGCATCAACCTCAATCCAAACAATGCCTGTAACTGGCGCTGCATCTACTGCCAGGTTCCCGATCTGACGCGAGGCAGCGCACCACCCGTCGACCTGCCCTTGCTGGAGAAAGAGTTGCGCGGTTTTCTGCATGAACTGCTGCATGGCGATTTCATGCTGACCCGCGTTCCGGAAGGCGCGCGGCGCGTCAACGACATCGCCCTGTCCGGCAATGGCGAGCCGACTAGCGCCCCCGAATTCGCGCAAGTCATCGAGCTCATCGCCCGCGTGCGCCGCGAAGCAGCGTTGCCGGAAACGGTGAAGACCGTGCTCATCACCAACGGCAGCCTGCTGTACCGCAGCGAGGTGCAACAGGGGCTGCACGAACTGGCGAGGCTGAACGGCGAGGTGTGGTTCAAGCTGGATCGCGCCAGCGAAACAGGGATGCAGCGCATCAACAACACCCGCACCACCATGGACAAGGTGCATGACAACCTGATCTCCGCCATCACCCTGTGTCCCACCTGGCTGCAAACCTGCTGGTTCGCGCTGGATGGTGAGGCCCCGTCGCCTCAAGACGAAGAAGATTATCTGGAATTCATCGGCAGATTGCTGCGGGAGGGGCACAAGCCGCAGGGTGTGTTGCTCTATGGTTTGGCCCGCCCCTCGCTGCAGGCCGAGGCGCCCCGCTTGTCGGCCCTGCCGATTGAAAAGTTGCAAGCTTTTGCGGCACGCATCCGCGCGTTAGGGTTGGAAGTAAAAATCTCCGCCTAGCGTCGGTAGATATACATTTTGTGCAAAACTGCCTCGCTGTCCGCTCGACAAGAAACTGTCGCAAGGACGATTCGGCGCCCCCATCCAGTACCTCGTTCGCACCAGAATTCCTCCACGTGATCTCATAGCCGCTCGTATTCATCGTCAGCATGCCCGTACTGGTCCTCTTTGTGCCTCATCAGAGTAGCGATACGCTGCCCCTCCATCGTAGTGTCGGGGGCGCGTCTTAGTACAGTCCGTAGATCTGCTCTTCCGTAAATCGCTTCTTCACGTCCATTCTCCTAGGCTTATGCGAGCCCTAAAACCAGGGGCAGGTAACACCTATTGCGCATTCCCGGAAGGAGCACGGTCAGTCTCCCGTTTGCAAGTCTACATATCTACCTAGATAGGTCTCCTCATTTTTTTTGCTTGCTAGCATTGAGCAACTCTTGCCTTTTCCTATCTTCAATTGCAGCGAATCCGGTTTCATTGATTTGTTTTTTTGGTACGAGGCATTCGGCTTGAACAGGTTGTGGTAGCGCTTTTCATAAAGAAAGGAGGGGGCAATGAGAAATGCTGTTGCATTTCATGAACCGTTTACATAGACAGGTGTATTTCCTTAGTTTTAGTAGAGCCAAGGATTAACTAAATTTCGAGAGGAATAAAATGAGTGCAAAAGACTGCTGTTGGATTGTATTGGCCACAACCGGCTGTTCCACCGATGCCGCAAGCATTGATGCTGCACAAAGTAGCAAAGGGAATGCAGCATCCGATTGCTGTTGGATTGTCTTGGCGACCACGGGCTGCTCAACAGCCAACGTCACTCCAACTGAAGCGTTGCAAGCAAAGAAAGCGGTCGAATCCGAAGACTGCTGTTGGATTGTCCTTGCGACGACGGGATGCTCCACCGATGCCGCGACTACCTCCAAAACTATCGAGTTGAAGAAGTCGGTGGCAAATGACTGTTGCTGGATCATTCTTGCAACGACTGGATGTTCGACCTGATTGCATTGGTTGAGGGGGGGATACGTTTCCTCCCTTTCCGAAATCAATACAAATTAGAGGTATCAAATGTATCTAGTGGATGATGTTGAGCAATTGCTGTTGTCCCATGGGTTGTTGTCTGATAGGTCGATTTTGTTTGGTGATTATGAGGCGACCACGATTAACAGAAGAAATCGAAATTTGATAGTTACAACCCTTCATGAGGGCGATTACCTCATTAAGCAGTCGGACGGAACAAATGAAGACAGTCTCAACTCTTTGCGGACAGAGATAGAGTTTTACCAAGCAGCAACAAAAATTTCTTCAGGCCTCTCGGCACTCATTCCTGAATGCCATGTTGCTCAACAAACTCCTCCTTTGTTGGTCATCGAATACTATAAATCCTATATCCCACTGTGGAAGCATT
Source organism: Gallionella sp. (assembly GCA_035605585.1). GTDB lineage: Bacteria > Pseudomonadota > Gammaproteobacteria > Burkholderiales > Gallionellaceae > Gallionella. The sequence continues at coordinate 11,832 of DASTGP010000204.1, forward strand.
ATAAAAATTTGACCGGCAACAAGTTGCCCCTAACCGTAATACATAAAGTAGGCGAACTGCTTGCTAATACACATTCAGAACTGTCGCGTCTGGATGACAGGGAGCGCCAATTATTTGGTTTTTTACATGAAGATCTTCCTTTTGGAATGAGGGTGAATAAACCGCATACGAAAATATTGTCCTATATCAAACAAGGTGGCTATCAACTAATTGAGAAACTGCAATCTGACAAAGAAGCCATGTTGGCATGGGACAGGTTGAGTGATTCGTGGCAAATCAATTCCATTATTCATGGCGATGTGAAATTAGATAACTTTATTGTCAAGACACTTGATGGCAACGATCACCAAGAATTGGAATCGATACGGATTGTCGACTGGGAAATGGCTCAGTCCGGAGATTATCTTTGGGATGTGGCCGGTGTTTTCAATGACCTTGTTTTCTGGTGGGCAATAAGCATGCCAGATAATAGTTCAATCAAAGAGATGGTCGAGAATGCCAGATTTCCAATTTCGGAAATAAAAGAAGGGACGGGTTCCTTTTTGCAAGGTTATGCTGAAATACGGGGACGAGGGTACGTCGATACTCAAAGTATTTTGGATAAGCTCGTCGGCTATTCAGGAATTCGCATCATTCAAACCTCTTATGAGATAGCCTCAAAGTTCGACGCTATTCCTAATATTGCAATGATTCTCTTTAACGTGGGAACCGGCATCCTGCGCAACCCGCAGGCTGCTTTTTCTGATTTATTCGGCTTGAGTGCGGGGAGTGCATCATGATGCACGAAGATATTCGAAATGTTCTAAATGCAGTGAGAATTCTCTCAAAGAGCGAATATACGATCAACGATACAAGAAGGGATATTGAGCGCATAAAAATAACCTCTTCTGAGTCCGTTGACTTGTTTTTGACAAATGATGGCATTACCCAAGGCGACATCACAGGCCTGATGTATAAGGTCTTGTCCACGGATATTTACAATACCCTTTATAACTTAAATGACAAACCAGAACCTTGTTTAGAGGAAATTGGAAGCAATTTTCTGACGAGATTATCCAATGCGAACAGCGGTGTCGGGGGCTGGGAAAATGGGTGGAGGGTTCTGTTCCAGAATGAAAAGTCCGGGCATTTTGCAGTGCAAAAAGGGAAAGTACAGTTTTGGGTTATGGAAGATGAAGTCGACGTATCGGGGGAGGGGGAGAAATCATGTTTGGTGCGAATACCCAAAGAACTTAAGTTTCTACATCCATATTTCTATATGGCATTTGGTAACGCCAAGCCATCGAGAGGCAGTAGGGGGCTGGTCAGATTTTACTGGAATCTCACTCCGTCATCGTCGCCTTCATACATCAAGGGAATAACGCATTGCTTGAATGAAGCAGGCATTTATTTTAAGACCAAAGTGTTGTCGGATCCCGAAAAATACACCCGTTCTGATTCTGGGGTGCTTTATCTTGAGAAGGAGAGTTTGCGTGCCGCATTGCCTCATGTGTTAAAAGTCTATCACTCAATTTCAAATTCTGTTAACAAAGGCATTCCTCTGTTTACGAGAAAAATCAAGGACGGATTGAGTTTTGCCGAAGACACCACCGATGATCAAAGTTTTGGATTTTCAAGATCCAGCTTGATCGCCAAATCCATTATCGGTCATTGCCAGATGCGCAGTTCAGGCCCATCTTTGGAAGAGTATGTTTCCAGAATATTTCAAGAGCAAGGAATTGATCCTTCTACACCTTACGCAGTGAAAGACAGTTTGAATGAATATGAGTCCATTTTAAATGAATGCCATTAAGCCATTAATGGGGAAGAAAGCAAAATTGGAGCAGGACAATGAATGACTTTCTGAATATACAATCCGTGGCTACAAATCGTTTTCTCGAATATGCCGATGAAATAGGGAGGCACCTGTCAAGGACATCAGTATGGGACAAGGAGGGGAAGTACTGCACATGGCTGGGGAGACGTGATATTGCTGACAAAGATTTGGCTCCCTATTCGGAGCGAAACGCTTCATTGAGTCCGGAGTTCTACAGCGGCACCGCGGGCGTAGCACTATTCCTGATCGAACTATATGAAGCGACCTTGGAGACTCATTACAGGAATGTCGCGGTTGCAGCTTGGAAGCGTTCCGTAACTTATATGGAGGTAAATGAGTTCCCTGCACCCGCAATATCGTTCTACGCTGGCGAATTGGGGGTGTTGTATGTAGGCTTCCGGATGGTGGAGATTGAGCCACAACTAAAATCAGAGCTTAAAAAGTACCTTGAGTGGTTGTGCGATCGGCTTGAAGGTGGATTGAACGTAAAACACCCACTAGACCTGATTGGAGGAAATGCCGGGGCCATTGCCCCGCTGTTGTATTTGGCTCAGAAACATGGGTTGAATTTCTGTGTGCCGCTGGCAAAAAAATGTGCCGATGAACTTGTCGGCCTGGCGAGGTGGAATGGCTCAATATGCTACTGGGAGGCGCCGAAAATTCATGGGGTGGAAATTGACAATCCTCCCCTGACTGGTTTTGCTCACGGTGCGTCAGGAATTGGCATGGCCCTACTTGAGGCGTATCGAAAGTTTGGTGATGAGGGATACTTGAAACATGCGATCGGCGCATATAATTTTGAGGATGCCTTATTTAACCCAGATATGGGCAACTGGGTCGATACGCGCTACAAACATTCCAGGAAAGACGGCAAGATTCATGGCACATTTCGTGGAGCATGGTGTCACGGAGCTCCAGGCATAGCAATTTCGCATATGAGAGCGTTTTTTCTCAATGAGAGAAATCGGCAGTTTCATCGAGACCGCCTGGACTCTGCGATATTAACCACGCAATCCCTTCTAAAACAGAAATTGGTTGCTCCCAAAAAAGATGCATCTCTGTGCCATGGCGTATTTGGATTGCTGGACATCCTTTTAAGCTATTCCAGCTTATACGGCGATGAACAATTACTGGAAGATATTCATGAAACAGCGAATGCCTATCTTTCCGGATTTTCTGATCCCGCAAAATTGCCCTCCGGTTTGGTGGCTGGGGGATATAGCCCAGCGTTGATGGTGGGCTTATCCGGTGTCGGGTTGAGTTGTCTCAGAATGACAAATAATAAGGTGCCTTCTGCGCTTGGTATTTTTCAATTGGCTGTTCAGTAGACTGCTGTGTGCTTGCCCTCATTTTGTGGCGTTAAGCTGCCTCAAGCAGCTTGCCAAATAATGCCCCATGCGTTTGCTCGCCGATGTCAAAATCCAGAGCGACCGCAATTTCGACGCCGATGCGCATGGGTGGTCCATAACGGGTAACGGCGAATCCAGCCCGACGCATCATGCGTTCGATTGATGCCGTTGTTACGGTAACGTAGTGTTCAATTCCCATTGAATCACCGAATTTGACAATTTCCCGCAAAGCATCCAGCGATACTCCCGAGAAACCGAATCCCTGCGGACCATCGGCCTCGATGGCAAATCGGCTTAGCTCCCATATTTTCGGATCTTCCGGTGCGGAGTGTCCATACAGCAATTCCGGGAATGTGTCTTTCAGCATGTAAGGCCCTTCTGTTGGCAATGCTCGCCAGCAACCGCGCAGTCTTGTTGAAGAATCCCGAATCATCATGTAATAGGGGTCGAGTGCATCGTACCCGTCGATTTCCATGCCGCTCATGATGGGAACTTCCCACCCCATTCGTTCCTTGAATATTTTGGCGCGCAGTCGGTGCATTTCCCACAAGTCCTTGCTGTCGAATTCCTTACGCGAGGCGATTTTGATCAAATGTGACATGTTTGCATTCTCCCGTTCATATTGGCTGGACAACCCAGGACCGGCAGGAAATTTATGCGTATTGCATAATTTTCATAGCTAGCTAATTCGATAGCTGGAGAAGCTCAAACCTTTGCTTCAGAATCAAGAGCCAAGATCACGATATGCAGGGGAGATGCAGTGAATTCAATACGACAATACGATTCCAGGAACGAACTCCAGCCGGAATTGCTGCGTGAGCATCGCAAAAATCGCCGAGAGACTCAGTTTTGTTTCTGGACCCGCTTCGGTGTAACTCAGTCACGCGGGAGTCGCTTCGAAATGGGTGCAGAAATCCCGCCCCCCGTAGCAATATTATTGAAGCTTTACTTGCGTGGAGTTATTACGGACGGTGATTTGTAGAGAATCCGGTGGTGCGCTACGTCGCCAGATTTCAGGGTTTATTCAGGGCTGATGAATCCCAGCCGGATCGCTTTGACTACAGCCTGGCGTCGGGAGGATGTGCCGAACTTGCGACGTATATTTCCGAAATGGAAGTTTACCGCAGCTTCGGAACAGCCCAATATTTGAGAGATATCCCAAGAACTCTTGCCGGTTGCACACCATTTAAGGCATTCGATTTCCCGCGGGGTAAGCACAACGACTTCCTTTGCAGGGGCAGCCGACTTTATGAATTGACGCGAAGTTTCGAAAATAAAATCCCGGAAGCTTGATAGCTCTGGAATGTTACGGTTTGCATCTTTGTGAAATTGCTTGTTCGGGTTTGTGTCGGACACAAAACAAAGTACACCAAACTCCCTATTCGGGCCGTGGATCGGCAAAGTGATGCCGGAGCGAATGCCATGTCCGCAGGCCTCTTCGTACATTTCATTTTGTCTGCGCCCGGCGAACAGTTTGGGCGACCAAATCAACGGGATGGTTTTGGCAAAGCAATGGGTGACGGTTGGATCAACGTGCCCCAGCTTTTCGTCATCGTACTTTTTGCGCCACTTCGGGGAATAGTTGCTTTGCAGGAAGGCAAACTCGGCTTCGATGGGGGCGTTGCGATCCGGGAAAATCGCAAGCATCGTACGCTCATAGCCTAGCTCGTTGGCTAGCTTGAAGACGTGATCGCGCCAACTTTCTACCGAGGTATGAAGGCTAAGTTCTGCAAACTGTTCCATGGACTTCACTCGAGTTATCTCCCCGATGCCCGTTGTGACCGGAAATTTCCGGCTTGGCCATCTTGTTTCCTTGAGTCTTCGTTCCAAGCGCGCCTTCTGCTTATTCCTGTGCGCTTAATGTTCTGCATAATAGCCCAATGGCAATAGGGGATGCCAGCGTATGTTTTACATAGGAAAAGGGCTGAAATGCATTACGTCAGCATGGGGATCTTTGGGGATGAGATACGAGCGCTGGTGTTAAGACATTTCAGTTTAAAACGTGCTTTCCATAATCAGCTGGCAGTGGGGGGATAATTGGGGGCTATTCCGTCAAACTGCGCGGGCGCGAGATGCCAAAGCCTTGGGCGAAATCGACGCCGATACTCCTCAGCTTTGCAATGAGTTCCTCGCTTTCCACCAGTTCGGCAACGGTTTTGACTCCGATCTTCTTGGCCACTTGTTCTACGGACACCACCTTGGCGAGATCCGCCGGGTCCCGGAGCATATTGAGAATGATACTGCCGTCGATCTTCAGGAATTCCACCTGGAAACCTCGTATCCGATTGAAGGAGTCTGCGGCTTCCTTGCCGAAGCCGCTCAGTGCGACACGGCAGCCGCATCGTCTCACCCGCTGGATGAACCCGACGGCGCTTGCGCCGCGCACGGCAAGTTCCGATTCGGGTACTTCAAAGCACAGGATTGATCCCGGAATGCCGTACTCCAGCAGGGTTGTCTGCAGGAAATCCGGGAAGTCCGGATCACCGATCGTGGCAGCCGCCACGTTGATGAAAAAGATCGAATCTTTGCGCCGAAGCTGTTGTTGATTGATGCTGGACGCCCACTCCAACACGTGTTGCACCACCCAGCGGTCCAGGAAGGGCATCAGCCCATGTCTCTCCGCCAAAGGGAAGAAGGCGCCGGGCGGCAGCATGCCTTCTTCTTCCTCCAGCAGCCGGATCAGAATTTCGTAATGCTCCGCCTTGCCGGAATTGATCGACAGGGGAGAGATCAGTTGGCAATAGAGACGAAATTCACCTTTCTGGATCGCGGCCATAATCCGTTTGCCGGCTTCTTTTTGTCCGGTAATTCGCTCGGCATCGAGCCGCAATTCCTGGACGGCCGCTTCGTTCCGAGCCAAAGCCGATGCGGGGATCCCTTTTTCGGTTGGCTCCAGGCTGGGGGCTGGCTTTTCCGTTGGATGCAGGTCGCCTCTTGCGGTGATGTCGTCGGCCAGGAAATAAAAACCGCTTACCTTGCCGGCTTCGTCAAATTGAGGAATCTGTTCCACCGACAAGCGATAGACGGCCCCATTGGGCATTTGCTGCGTGTGTTCGTAATGTGCTGGCTGTCCATCCAGGGATTGCCGCACTGCGGTCGCAATATCTGCGTAGGCCTTGGCCCCGAATATTTCACGGATATGTCTGCCGTCGATCATCTCGGACCTCAGGTGCAGCCAATCCCGAAAAGCACGGTTGTGATAGCGGCAATGTCCTTCCGTATCGATCAGGGCGACCATGGTCAACAGAGTTTCGTCGACTAGCTGCAGACGCGCTTGGTCGGCAGAGAGTTTTTCCTCTGCCTTCTTGCGCAGAAGGATTTCATGCTCAAGCTTATCTTTCAGGGACGATACTTGCGCCGTGCGCCGCATCACGACCCATTCGGAGCGCGATACGCGGACCGCTTCGGCAAATACGGCGGCTACGAGAATTCCAGTCAGGAAGGAAATCCAGGGGAGACCTGCTTGGGTAAAATAGATGGCGAAGATCAGCGCCGCTGCGGTTGCAGTGACGGCTGCCGCCACGATATACCACCGAACGGCCCGAAATAATTCGCGACCCCGCATCCGTTAACTCCCTCCTGCTTTTGTGTCGATCGGGTGCATCCTGATTGGACTGGTCGATGCACCAAGAATAATTCGCGCCATTCTCCCATGTTTTTGGGTGTATTGCTCGCCCTGCGGGGTAATCCGTGCCGGTGCCAGCCCCCTTTGGTATCATGCCGCCCTCGTGAGATTTTCCTTCACCCGGTTTCCCTGAATGTTAAGCAAACTCAATGCAGTCCAGCGCGAAGCCGCCTCTTACCTTGACGGCCCCTTGCTTGTGCTGGCAGGGGCGGGCAGCGGCAAGACGCGCGTCATCACCCACAAGATAGCGTACCTGGTGCAGGAGTGCGGTTATGCGGCGCGTAACATCGCGGCGATCACATTCACCAACAAGGCGGCCAACGAGATGCGCGAACGTGTCGGCACGCTGCTGCCGGGGAAAGATGCCAAGGGGCTGGTGGTGAGCACCTTCCATTCGCTGGGCATGAACATCTTGCGCGCCGAGGCCGGACTGCTGGGCTACAAACCGCAGTTCTCCATCCTCGATTCCAGCGACAGCTGGAAGATACTCGGCGAACTGACCAATTCCGGCGACAAGCAGGAGATACGCGACCTGCAGACGCAGATCTCTAACTGGAAATCGGCCTTCGTCTCGCCGCAGCAGGCGGAGGAGCAGGGCGGGAATGACCTCGCGAAGGTGCAGGCGCGCGTCTACGCCCGCTACCAGGAGACACTGCGCGCCTATCAGGCGGTAGACTTTGACGACTTGATCCACTTGCCGGTGGTGCTATTCAGAGAACATCCGGAGGCGCTGGAGCGCTGGCAGCATCGGCTGCATTACCTGCTGATCGACGAATACCAGGACACCAACGATTGCCAGTATCAGTTGACCAGGTTGCTCGCCGGAAAGCGCGAGCAGTTCACCGCAGTGGGCGACGACGATCAGGCGATCTATGCCTGGCGCGGCGCAAGTGTGGAGAACCTGCACAACCTGAGCAACGACTACCCCAGGCTGCGCGTGATCAAGCTGGAGCAGAACTACCGCTCATCGCAGCGCATCCTCACGGTGGCCAACCACCTGATCAACCACAACACCAAGGTGTTCGAGAAAAAGCTGTGGAGCGACCACGGCATCGGCGACCCGATTCGCATCTATGCGGCACGCGACGAGGAACAGGAGGCCGAGAGCGTGGTGCTGAGGCTGATGGCGCACAAGTTCGAGCACCGCACGCGCTTCGCCGACTACGCCATCCTGTACCGAAGCAATCATTTGTCTCGCGTGTTCGAGGAGCAGCTGCGCGCGCAGCGCGTGCCGTACACGGTGAGCGGCGGCACCTCGTTCTTCGACAAGGCCGAGATCAAGGACATCACCTCCTACCTGCGGCTGATCGCCAATCCGGACGACGATCCCGCCTTCATCCGCGCAATCACGACCCCGAAGCGCGGCATCGGCAACAGCACGCTGGAGAAGCTGGGCAGCTATGCCGGTAAGCGCAAGGTCAGCCTGTTCGAGGCGGCCTTCGAGCCGCCCATGGCCGAGGAATTGCCGCCGCGCCAGTACGAAGACCTGATGCTGTTCTGCAAATTCATCAGCCGCATCGAGGAACGCGCCGACAAGGACCCGTGCGGCGAGTTGCTGGATGAGTTGCTGCGGGCGATCAACTACGAGACTTGGCTGTACGACTCGCACGAGTCCCGGCAGGCCGATGCCAAATGGAAGAACGTGCAGGACTTCATCGACTGGCTCAAGCGCAAGGCCGAGCAGGACGAGAAATCCCTGATCGCCATGGTGCAGACCATCGCCCTGATCAACATGCTGGACGGCAAGAACGAGGAACAGGATGCAGTCTCGCTGTCCACGCTGCATGCCGCGAAGGGGCTGGAGTTCCCGCACGTGTTCATCATCGGCGCGGAAGAGGACATCCTGCCGTTCCGAGACAGCGACGAGAAAGGCATCGAGGAGGAGCGCCGCTTGATGTACGTCGGCGTCACTCGCGCCCAACGCAGCCTGCAGATCAGCTACTGCAACCGGCGCAAGCGAGGCAAGGACTGGTTCGCCTGCGAGCCGAGCCGCTTCATCGAGGAAATGCCGGAAGACGAGCTGCAATATGCCGGCGGCCACAAGGAGGCCGCGCCGACCGTCACGAAGGAAGAGGGCAAGAACAAGCTTGCCAATCTGAAAGCCATGCTGAACCGCGAAGGAACGACTTAATGCTGAGCTATCGCCACGCCTTTCACGCCGGCAACCATGCCGACGTGCTGAAACACTTCGTCGAGGTGCAGTTGCTGCGCTACCTGGCGCAGAAGGACAAGCCGTTCTGGTACATCGACACCCATGCTGGAGCCGGCTGCTACGCCCTCGACACGGGCTATGCAACGCAGAACGCCGAATTCGAGAGCGGTATCGCGCGGCTCTGGCAGCGCGACGACCTGCCCGCGCCGCTGGCCGAGTACGTCGACCTGGTGAAGCGCATCAACCCCGACGGCCAGATGAAACTTTATCCCGGCTCGCCGCTGGTAGTACTCGATCTGTTGCGCGAGCAGGACCGGATGCGGTTGTTCGAGCTGCACCCGACCGACAGCGACATCCTGCAGGAGAACTTCTCCGGGTATGGTACGCAGGTGCTGATGCAGACCGCCGACGGCTTCGGTGCACTGAAGGCCTTGCTGCCGCCTCCACCGCGCCGCGCGCTGGTGCTGATCGATCCTCCCTACGAAGACAAGCAGGACTACAAGCGCGTGGTGACGGCCTTGCAGGAAGGGCTGAAGCGCTTCGCCAACGGCGTGTATGCGGTGTGGTATCCGCAGCTGCAGCGCGCCGAGGCGAGACAGTTGCCCGAGCAGCTCAAAAAGCTGCCGGTGAAGAGCTGGCTGCATGTCGCGCTCAGCGTGCAAGCACCCAGCGAGGACGGCTTCGGCATGCACGGCAGCGGCATGTTCGTGCTCAACCCGCCGTGGACGCTTCACGGTGTATTGCAGGAGGTGATGCCCTATCTAGTCAAGCACCTGGGGCAGGATGCTCAGGCCGACTTCATCCTTGAGCACCACGAATCCGCCCTATAATTTTCGCAAGTCGTTCGTCTGAAAGGGAACACATGGCTGCTTCTCACTCCTGGAAATTCTTTCGCGCCGGCGGTTTCGACCAGGTGCAGCTCGACAGCGGGGCCGACCTGATGGCCCTGCGCGAGCTCGACCAGAAACTGTGGGCGGCACTGAGCTGCCCGACGCGCGGCATCGAATTCGACAACAAGACTCTGGACCTGATCGACGCCGACGGCGACGGCCACGTCCGCGCCAACGAGGTGCTGGTGGCGGTCGAGTGGGCGGGGCGCCTGCTGAAGGATGCCGATCTGCTGGTCAAGGGAGCCGACGGCCTGGCTCTGGCCGATATCGACGACTCCGGCGAGGAAGGCAAACAGCTGCTGGCTTCGGCGCGACACATCCTGAAGAGCCTGGGCAAGCCAGACGCGACCGGAATTTCGTTAGAGGATATGGCCGACATCGAAAAATTCGTCGCGGGGCTGGAGTTCAACGGCGACGGCGTGATCTGCGCAGGACGGATCGCCGATGCCGGCTTGCGCGCGACGGTCGAGGACATCGCCAAGTGCTCCGGCACGGCAGCCGACCTGAGCGGGGAAACCGGCATCAGCCAGGAGATCGCCGACAAATTCTTCGTCGAGGCCCAGGCCTATGCAGCGTGGTATGCGAAGGGCGAGGGCAATGCGGCGATATTGTTTCTGGGCGCAAACACCCTGGCTGCCGCGGGGGCGTTCCATGCCGTCCGCGACAAGGTCGACGACTATTTCACCCGCTGCCAGCTGGCGGCGTATGACGCCCGTGCCGCTGCGCCACTGAGCCGCGCTATCGAGGACTACCAGCAGCTTGCGACGCAAAACCTATCCATGCAAAGCAAGGAAGTGGCCGATTTTCCACTGGCCACCGTGGCGGCGGACAAGTCCCTGCCATTGACATCGGGCATCAACCCGGCCTGGCAGGGCAGGCTGGCCGCCTTGTGCGAGCAGGTACTCGCGCCGCTGTTGGGCAACAAGGACAGCCTGACGGCAACTGAATGGGCTGGTCTGTGCGTCAGGTTCGCGCCATTCGATGCGTGGCAGGCGGAAAAGCCGGCAACCGGTGTCGAGCAACTTGGCATCGTTCGTCTACGCACGATCCAGGGGAGCGGACACAAAGCAGCCATTGATGAGTTGCTGCGACAGGACAAGGCTGTCGAGGCCGAGGTGAAGGCGATCCGCTCGGTGGAAAAGCTGCTGCACTTCAACCGCGACCTGTTCAAGCTGGCGAACAACTTCGTGTCGTTCCGCAGCTTCTACACCGGCCGGGAAAAAGCGGTATTCCAGCTCGGTACGCTGTACCTGGACGGGCGCAGCTGCGAACTGTGCGTCAAGGTCGAGGATGCGAACAAGCATGCCGCGTTTGCGACCATGAGCGGCGTGTGCCTGGCGTATTGCGAGTGCGTGCGCGATGGTGGTGCCGAGAAGATGCACATCGCCGCCGCGTTCACCGCGGGCGATTCGGACTTCCTGATGGTGGGGCGCAACGGCGTCTTCTATGACCGCAAGGGACTGGACTGGAACGCGACCATCGTGCGCATCGTCGACCATCCCATCAGCATCCGTCAGGCGTTCTGGTCCCCCTACAGGAAGCTGTCCAGGATGATCAATGAGCAGCTGCAGAAGTTCGCCGCCACCAAGGCCAGTGCGGTGGACGGCAAGATGCTCAAGGCAGTAGCGGACGGTGCCAAGAGCCTGGACGAAACGTCCGCCGCACCGCCGAAACCGCCGTTCGACGTGGGCAAATTTGCCGGTATCTTCGCCGCGATCGGTTTGGCGATCGGCGCCATCGGCGGCATCGTCGCCTCCGTTGTCAGCGGCATCCTGGGGCTGAAGTTCTGGCAGATCCCGTTGGCGGTGATCGGCCTGATGCTGCTAGTGTCCGGGCCCTCCATGATGCTGGCTTGGTTCAAACTGAAACGGCGCAACCTCGGCCCCATCCTGGATGCCTGCGGGTGGGCGATCAATGCGCGCATGCACATCAACATCCCGTTCGGCACCTCGTTGACGGAGCAGGCCGCGCTGCCCGCGAACTCGCAGCGCTCGCTGGTCGATCCGTTCGCCGAAAAGAAGGCTTTGTGGCCTTATTATCTGGTGGTCGTGGCGGGCATCGCCGCGCTGATCGGGCTTTGGTATGTCGGCTTCTTCGGGCATCGCTAGATGAAGACGTTCTCCACCGATTGCCGCAACTGCCCGCGCCTCGCCGGATTTCTGGACCAGGTTCGCATCGATCAGCCAACGTATCACGCCTTGCCCGTCGAGTCTTTCGGGGAGGCTGGGAGTCCGTTCCTTATCGTCGGGCTGGCGCCGGGCATGCACGGCGCGAACCGCACCGGGCGCCCATTCAGCGGCGACTACGCGGGTAACCTGCTGTACGGCACGCTGCATAAATATGGCTACGCCAGCAGCGCCGAGCCGCTGGATGCGGCAGGAAATGCCAATCCCGCCCTGCATCTGATAGGCTGCCGCATCACCAACGCGGTGCGCTGCCTGCCGCCGCAGAACAAGCCGGAACCGGCCGAGATCCGCAACTGCAATGGCTATCTGGCGAACGAACTGGCGGCATTGCCTCAGGGCGCGGCCATTATGGCGCTGGGGACGATCGCACACCAGGCGGTGCTGATGGCCTTGGGGTTGCGCAAGAGCAGTTTCGCCTTCGCACATGGGGCGCGCCATGAACTACCGGGCGGTTTGACGCTCTATGACAGTTACCATTGCAGCCGTTACAACACCCAGACCCGGCGACTGACCACGGCGATGTTCGAGGCCGTCGTTGGCGATATTGCGAAACATCTTGAGCGCTGAAAAATTCGATCCCAAACCGGTACTCGACAGCCTGCCGTTGCTGCCGGGCGTCTATCGCTATTACGACAGCAAGGGCGATGTGCTGTATGTGGGCAAGGCCAAGCAGCTCAAGAAGCGCGTCTCTTCCTATTTCCAGAAGACCAACATCTCGCCGCGCATCCGCCTGATGGTGTCGCATATCGCGCGCATCGAGACCACCGTGACGCGCTCTGAAGCCGAAGCGCTGCTGTTGGAAAACAACCTGATCAAGTCGTTAAGGCCTCGATATAACATCCTGTTTCGAGACGACAAATCGTATCCATACATCGTGCTGACCGGTGAGCAATTTCCGCGTCTGACCTATTATCGCGGCACGCCCAACCGCCAACACCAGTATTTCGGCCCGTACCCGAACGCCTATGCTGCAAAAGAAAGCATGCAGCTGCTGCAGAAGGTCTTCCGCATCCGCACCTGCGAGGACAGCGTGTTCAATAACCGCACGCGCCCCTGCCTGTTGCACCAGATCGGGCGCTGCACCGCACCTTGCGTGAAGCTGATCTCCGAAGAAGATTACCGGGCCGACATCCGCAACGCGGTGCTGCTGCTTCAGGGCAAGCAGCAGGAAGTCGAGCAGGCCATGCGCGCCGCGATGGAACAGGCGGCCGAGCAACAGCACTATGAGCAGGCCGCCGTGCTGCGCGACCAACTGCGTGCCTTGTATACGGTCCAGCAGAAGCAGTTTGTCGAATCCACCGGCAGCGCCACCGACGCCGACATCATCGCACTGGCTCAGCAGGATGGGCTGACCTGCGTGAACCTCGCCATGGTGCGCGGCGGGAGGCATCTGGGCGACAAGAGCTTCTTCCCGGACCATGCCGAAGAGATGGAGGCGGACGAGATCGTGCAGGCCTTCATCGCGCAGCATTACCTGAACAGAAGCGTGCCGCCGCTGATCGTGCTGGCGGCGGAGTTCCATGACGAGGCGCTGGCGCAGTTGCTCAGTGAACAAGCCGGGCGTGCGGTACGGATCAGCACGGCCGCCAGCGGCGAACGCAAACAATGGCTGGAAATGGGACAGCGCAACGCGCTACTGGCGCTGCAGCAGCGGCTGATGCAGCAAGGCGGACAGAAGCTGCGGCTGGAGCGGCTGCGCGAGTTGCTCGACATGCCTGAGCTGCAGCGCATCGAGTGTTTTGACATCAGCCACACCATGGGCGAGGCGACGGTCGCGTCCTGCGTAGTGTACGAGAACCTCGACATGCGTTCGTCGCAATACCGCCGCTACAACATCACCGGCATCACCCCGGGCGACGACTATGCGGCGATGCGCCAGGCGTTGACTCGCCGATACCAGAAACTTGCCGAGGGGGAAGGCGCGCGGCCCGACCTGGTGCTGATCGACGGCGGCCTGGGGCAGTTGCACATCGCGATGGAAGTGATGCAGGAACTGGGCTTGACCGACTTGGCTTTGATCGGCGTCGCCAAGGGCGAGGAGCGCAAAGCGGGGCTGGAACAACTGATATCCCCGGACGGCTCGGCCCAACAGCTGCGCAGCGACGAACCGGCGCTGCATTTGATCCAGCAGGTCCGCGACGAGGCCCACCGCTTCGCCATCACCGGCCACCGTGCCAAACGCGGCAAGGCGCGCACCGCCTCCAGCCTTGAGGAGATCAGCGGGGTGGGAGACAAGAGGCGGCGCAGTCTGCTGACCCACTTCGGCGGACTGCGCGAAGTGGCGCAAGCCAGCGTCGAACAGCTATGCCAGGTCGAAGGGATCAGCAAAGCGCTTGCCGAGAAGATTTACCAGCAGCTACACTGAGCGCATGTTCAGCAATATCCCCAATCTGCTTACCTGGCTCAGAATCCTGCTCATCCCGGTGTTCGTCGCGGTGTTCTACCTGTCCGACAATACTCTGAGTCCGCAACTGAAAAACCTCATCAGCACCCTCGTATTCCTGCTGGCGGCGGCGACCGACTGGCTGGACGGCTATCTCGCGCGCAGGCTGAACCAGTCCTCGGCCTTCGGCGCCTTCCTCGATCCCGTCGCCGACAAGTTGATGGTGGCGGCCGCGCTGATCGTGCTGGTCAAGTTGGGGCGAGCCGATGCGATCATCGCCTTCATCATCATCGGGCGCGAGATCACCATCTCGGCGCTGCGCGAATGGATGGCCAAACTGGGCGAGAGCAAGAGCGTGGCCGTCTCGATGCTGGGCAAGATCAAGACCACGTTCCAGATGATCGCAATCCTGCTGTTGCTGTATCACGACCGTCTGCTGGGCATCGATTGCCAGGCGATCGGGGCGTTGTTGCTGTACCTCGCCGCGCTGCTGACGCTGTGGTCCATGGGCTATTACCTCATGCTGGCTTCGCCGCAATTGAAAAAACACTAAAACTAAATTGATTTCTGAAGCCGCGTATGTATAATGCGCAGCCTTCGGGGTGTAGCGTAGCCTGGTAGCGCGCCTGCTTTGGGAGCAGGATGTCGGGAGTTCGAATCTCTCCACCCCGACCAGGTTTAAAGGTAGTACACCGCGAACAGAATTGTGCCCGTAGCTCAACCGGATAGAGCACCAGCCTTCTAAGCTGGGGGTTACAGGTTCGATTCCTGTCGGGCACGCCAGTGTCGGACAAATTAAGTTGCTTTACCGTGGTGGCTGTAGCTCAGTTGGTAGAGTCCCGGATTGTGATTCCGGTTGTCGTGGGTTCGAGTCCCATCAGCCACCCCATATTATTCAAGGCGTTACATTAACGCCTAGACAGTCGGTAGTCTCCGGAAGTACATTTGAGGTACAGCGTACTCCCGGAGGCTACTTGGCTACCATCGTCAAAACCCCATCTGGAACATACAAAGCCCTCGTTCGACGTCAGGGCTGGCCCACTGCGTCCAAGAATTTCCGGACCAAGCGCGATGCAGAAGATTGGGCACGCCGCACCGAAGATGAAATGGTCCGCGGAGTATATATCCAGCGCAGCGCCTCCGAGCGCCTTACCCTCAAGAACGCCTTGGAGCGCTATCTACGCGAAGTTTCGCCCACCAAGTCCAAGGGCAGCCACGAATCCGACGTAAGCCGCTCCAAGCCGCTTATTTCAAGCTTGGGCTCATACAGCCTTGCCGCGATTACTTCAGACTTGGTGGCCAAGTATCGCGATGAACGGCTGGCCACCGTCAGCGAGCAAACGAAAAAACCGATCTCG
>DASTGP010000159.1:0-4981 GCA_035605585.1 Gallionella sp.
CGCCCGGCGGCAGGATCATCAGCAGGTAACCCTTGTATTCGGGGATCACCGTAGTCTCAAGGAACGCGAATGCCGGCCCCAACAGCAGATGTGCGTTGGCGAACAGCGTGCCAGCACCCAGCACTTCGCGGATACCGCCGATCAGCATCAATGCGAAGGTGAATCCCAGTCCCATCATCAAGCCGTCCATGGCCGAAGCGGCCACCCCGTTCTTGGCGGCGAAGGCCTCGGCGCGTCCGAGCACGGCGCAGTTGGCCACGATCAGCGCGATGTACAGGCCCAGCACCTTGTACAAGTCGTGTGCCCATGCATTCAGGCTCACGTCCACCAGCGTCACCAGTGTGGCGATCAGCACGATGTAGACCGGGATGCGCACGTCCGGGCTGATGAGGTCGCGCGCCGCCGAGATGATGGCGTTGGCGGCGAGCAGCACCGCCGTGGTCGCCAGCCCCATGCCGAGGCCGTTGGTGGCGCTGCTGGTCACGGCCATGGTCGGGCACATGCCGAGAATCTGCGCGAAGACGATGTTGTTGTCCCACAAGCCGTCGCGCGTGATGCGTCCGTAGTTCGCGCTCATTTCTCGCCTCCTTCCGCTGACGCGCCGTCAAGCAGCGCGGTTCGATTCTGTTCGAAGAATTCCAACCCGCCCTTCACCGCCTTGACCACGCCGCGCGGGGTGATGGTGGCTCCGGCGAACTGGTCGAATATGCCGCCGTCTTTCTTCACCGCCCATTTCTCCGGGGGCGGGTCGCCCAGCCAACGCCCCTCGAAAGCGTGGATCCAGTTGCCCTTGGCCGGCTCGATCTTGTCGCCCAGCCCCGGCGTTTCCTTGTGGCTGATGACGCGCACACCGAGTATCTTGCCCTCGCGCGACACTCCCATCACGCAAACGATGTTGCCCGCGTAGCCGTGGCCGATCACGCGATACACGACCGCATCGACCTTGCCCGCGCGGCGTCCGCGATACACCAGCACCTCGCCTTCCTTGCCGGGCAGTTTGATGGTGTCCTTGAGCAGGTCGTTTTCGTATTCGCCCGGCAGCACTTGCGAAAGCGAAGCCTTGAGGTCGGCGGCTTCCGCCGCCTTGATGTCCGCTTCGGCGATGCGGGCCGCATAGGCCAGCGCCGCGCTGGTCAGCAGCGCCACACCGCCCAGCAGGATGCCCTGATAACTCAGCTTGCCGCGCAATTCTTCGAGTTTCATCTCACGCCTCCTTTTTCACGGGCATCGCTGCGCCCTTGCGGTCGCGGCCCCCCAAGACCATGCCCATAGATGCGCGGCTTCACGTATTGGTCGATCAGCGGCGACACGGTATTCATGATCATTACGGCGAACGCCACACCTTCGGGATAGCCGCCCCAGGTGCGGATGATCCAGGTCAGCAGGCCGCAGCCCAGGCCGAAGATGAATTGCCCCTGCGCGGTGTTGGGCGACGTCACCGGGTCGGTGACGATGAAGAACGCCGCCAGCATCAACCCGCCGGAGAGCAGGTGGTACATCGGCCCGGCATAATGGTTTCCGTCGATCGTATTGAACAGCAGCGCCGGCACGGCCACCCCGAGCAGCATGGCGACCGGCGCATGCCAGGTGACGATGCGGCGCGCGATGAGGAACAGTCCGCCCGCCAGCAGCAGCACCGCCGCCGTCTCGCCCAGACTGCCCGCACGGCTGCCCCACAGCATATCCATCGGCGCGTAATAACCGGTGAGCGCCTGGTCCAGCCCGATGCCGCGCGTGAACTCGGTCTTCACATGGCCGAGCAGCGAAGCGCTGGCCATGCCGTCCAGCGGCTGGCCGAGGAAAGTGATGCGCAGGCTTTCCAGCAGGCCCGGTGCGTGCGCCGAACCCAAGGGCATCGGCGCCACCCAGGTGGTCATCTCCAGCGGGAAGGAGATCAGCAGCATCACGCGCGCGGCCATCGCCGGGTTGAACACGTTCTGCCCCAGCCCGCCGAACACCTGCTTGCCGATGACAACCGCGAACAGGCTGCCCAGCGCGGCGATCCACCAGGGCGCAAACGGCGGCAGTGAGATCGCCAGCAGCCACGCGGTGAGGATGCCGGAGCCGTCCATCAGCACGGGCCGCACGGCGCGCCCTTGCAGACGCACCGCAAAGGCCTCGCCGACGATGGCCGCGATCAGCGACACCGCCCACAGATTGATCGCAGGCCAGCCGTACAGCCAGAAACCGAACAGCGTGGCGGGCGCAAGCGCGAGCATCACCGTGCCCATCACCTTGTTAATGGAGATGGGGGCGTGGGCGTGTGGGGAATGTGCGATGGGGTTCATGTGGTCTCCGGTATGTGCGCTCCCCTCGCCCACTGGTGGGAGAGGGGCTGGGGGAGAGGGACGTTGCGTGACGCCATGCTTCTACCCTCTCCCTAACCCTCTCCCTGCAAGGGAGAGGGGACAAGATCGCTGAAGATCGCAGATTCATACCGCCTCCTCAGCCGCCTTCGCTGCCGCTTCTTTCGCCGCCCGTTCCTTCGCTTCGCGCGCCGCCTTGCGCTTCGCCGCCGCTTCGGCGCGTTCGCGTTCGATGCGGGCCATGCGCTCGTTGCGCGCGTCCGCCAGTTTCTTGGTGGCTTCCTGTTTCAGCTTGGCGCGCTCCTGCGCGGCGAGGTCGCCTTTGGCGTAGTTGAAGAAATGCACCAGCGGGATGTGCGCCGGACAGACATAGGAGCATGAACCGCAGGAGATGCAATCCTTGAGTCCCAGCTCGACCGCGCCGGACAAGTCGGAAGCGCGGATATGCGCCGCCATCTCCAGCGGCAGCAATCCGACCGGGCAGGCGCGCACGCAGGTCGAGCAGCGGATGCACGGCGATGCTTCCGCCTGTCCGATCTCTTTTGCCGTCAGCGCGAGTACGCCGCTGGTGCCTTTCACCACCGGCACGTTGGTATTGGTGAACTGCTGCCCCATCATCGGCCCGCCCAGCACCAGGCGCGCCGCAGGCTGGATATAGCCGCCGGTGTAATCGATCAACTCCTGCACGGGGGTGCCGATCAAAACTTCCAGGTTGCACGGCTGCCTGATCGCGCCGCCGCTGACGGTGGCGATGCGCGAGATCAACGGCCTCCCGTAACGGATCGCCTGCTGCACCGCAAAGGCCGTCGCGACGTTGTGCACCAGCACGCCGATGTCGGCAGGCCGTCCGCCTGCGGGGATCTCCTTGCCGGTAAGCACCTGGATGATCTGCTTCTCCGAACCCATCGGGTACATGCTGGGCATCTCCACCACCTGCACCGCGCTACCTCGCGCCGCAGCCTGCATCGCGGCGATGGCTGCCGGCTTGTTGTCCTCGATGCCGACCAACACTTCTTTTGCTGCGACGGCGTAGGCGATCAGGCGGATGCCCTCGACGATCTGCACCGCGCGTTCGCGCATGATGTGGTCGTCGCAGGTGAGATAGGGTTCGCACTCGCCGCCGTTCATGATCAGCGTCTGCACGCCGCTGCTGCGGCTGAGATTGAGTTTGAGCGCCGCAGGGAAAGTCGCGCCGCCCAGACCGACGATGCCTGCAGCACCGACGCGCGTTGCGATCTCTTCCGGGGAAAGTTCGAACGGATCGTCTACTGTTTCAGTCTCGATCCACTTGTCTTCGCCGTCGCTTTCCAGCGCGATGGTCGGCACCGGCAAACCGGAAGGATGCGGCGCTGGATGGTCGCCCAGCGCAACGATCACGCCGGAAGTCGGCGCATGGATGGATGAGGACACCGCGCCTTGCGCCGCCGCGATGAGCTGGCCTTTCAGTACCCGGTCGCCGACGTTCACCACGGGTATCGCCGGTGCGCCGATGTGCTGCTGCAAAGAGACATATAGCCGCCTGGGCAACGGCAACGAACGGATGGGACGATCCACCGACAAGTCCTTTCGGCCTTCCGGATGTACGCCGCCGCGCAGCTTGAATAGCTTCATGCCGCACCTCCTGTAGGAGCCAGCTTGCTGGCGAGAATACTCACGATATTCGCCAGCAAGCTGGCACCTACAGCATATTCCAACGCGAATGGATGATAGGGGTTCATGCCGCACCTCCGACCAACGGCTTGTGCCAGTGCCACGATTGCAACGTCACCGGGATGGGCTGCAACTTGATCGACTCGGTCGGGCACACTTCTTCGCATTTGCCGCAGGCGGTGCACGCCTCGCGGAACACCACATGGATCTGCTGCGCCGCCCCCATGATGGCGTCGGTGGGACATACCTTGAAACAGCGCGTACAGCCGATGCAGATTTCTTCCTTCACCTCGGCCATCATCGGCACGCTGTCTTTCACGTCGGACAGATTGGCTTCGACTCCCAGTTTGGCTGCCAACGCCTGCACCACCGCACGGCCGCCGGGCGGGCACAGCGTGATGGGCGCGTTGCGATCCGCCAATGCCTGCGCCGCACCCGCGCATCCGGGAAAGCCGCATTGCCCGCACTGCGACCCAGGCAGGATGGCCTGTATCTCGGCAACCAGCGGATTGCCCTCCACTTCGAGACGGCGCGCGGCATAGCCGAGGAACAGCCCCATGGCCGAACCGAGAAGAGTCAGACTGACGACAGCGACGAACATTTCTTTCTCCCGTTAAACAAGTCCGGCAAAACCCATGAAGGCCAAGGCCAACAGGCTGGCGGTGATAAAGCCAATCGGCGCGCCGCCGAATGCGGGCGGCACCTGCGCCAATGCCAGGCGCTCGCGCAGGCCGGCGAACAGCACCAGCACTAGGGTGAAACCCGCAGCCGAGCCGAAGCCGTACAACAGGCTTTCCACAAAGGGCAGCTTCTCTTGCGTGGTCAACAGCGGAATGCCCAGCACGGCGCAGTTGGTGGTGATGAGCGGCAGGTAGATGCCCAGCACCTGGTACAGCGCAGGATTGGTCTTGCGCACCACCATCTCGGTGAACTGCACCACGACGGCGATGACCAGGATGTAGACGAGGATGCGCAGATACGGCATGCCCAGCGGCACCAGCAGCCAGTGCTCCAGCATCCAGCAG
>DASTGP010000001.1:0-18796 GCA_035605585.1 Gallionella sp.
GACAGCAAGTCGGCGCAGACCATCAACGAGGTGGTGACCGGCGACTTGCAGCGTAGCGGGCTGTTCCGCCTGGTCGATCCCGCGGGCAAGTCGCCGCATGAACCGGGCGAGGTCAACTATGCAGACTGGCAGGTGCGGGGCGCGGACGCGCTGGCGATCGGCATGGTCGCCGCGCCGGCTAAGGGACGTGTCGAGGCGCGGTTCCGGCTGCTGGACGTGGTCAAGCAGAGTGGGCTTATCGGCGAGGCGGTGTCCGCCGCCGAAGGGCAGGAGCGTGCCATCGGACATCGCATCGCGGACCTGATCTACGAAAAACTGACCGGCACCAAAGGGGTGTTCAGTTCGCGCATCGCCTATGTGAACCGGCAGGGGACAAGATTCAAGCTGCTGGTGGCGGACAGCGACGGCTACGACGAGCAGGTCATCCTTTCCGAGAACGAGCCCATCATGTCGCCGGCCTGGTCTCCGGACGGCAGCCATCTCGCTTATGTTAGTTTCGAGACGGGGCACGCCGTGGTGTATGTGCAATCGCTGTACACCCGCCAGCGCAAGGTGCTGGCCGATTTCCCGGGCAGCAACAGTGCGCCGGCCTGGTCTCCGGACGGCAAGCAGCTGGCCGTTGTGTTGACGCGTGACGGCAGTTCGCAGATCTACCTGGTGCATCCGGACGGTAGCGGGTTGCGCCGCATCACCTTCAGCGGTGCGATCGACACCGAACCCCACTTCTCGCCGGATGGGCAATACCTGCTGTTCACTTCGGACCGTGGCGGCAGCGCGCAGATCTACCGTATGGCGGTGGCTGGCGGGCCTGCGGAGCGCATGACTTTCGGCGAGGGGGCGAACTTTTCGCCGCGATACAGTCCGGACGGCACTAGCTTCGTGTTCGCACACCGCAACGGAGGCCAGTTCTATATCGCCACGCAGGATTTCCAGACCGGTCAGCTGACGCAGATCACCGAAGGCGGCTGGGAGAAGAAACCCAGCTATGCGCCCAATGGCAAGCTGGTGCTGTTTGCCAGCGAGGCGCGCGGTCGTGGTATATTGGCGACCGTGTCCAGCGACGGTCGCGTCAAGCAGCACATGTTCACTCAGAGTGGCGATGCGCGCGAGCCGGTATGGGGACCCAATCCTTAATCAACCTAGCGAAGGAGAATCACAATGAAAAAAATTATAATCAGCATCGTGTTGGTTAACCTGCTCGCTGCTTGCGCCAGCAACAAGCCGGCAGAAACGACAGCCGCTCCGGCTGCCGCACCTGCGGCCGCCGCTCCAGCAACTGCTGCGGCACCAGCGACCTCGACTGAAGTCGATCCGTTGAACGATCCCGCCAGCATCCTGGCAGGCCGTAGCGTGTACTTCCCGTTCGACGTGGATGCAGTCCAGGAATCCGACAAGGCGCTGTTGCAGGCTCACGGCAAGTACCTGTCCGGACATGCTGCTCGCAATGTGCGCGTGGAAGGCAACTGCGACGAGCGCGGCAGCAACGAGTACAACCTGGGGCTGGGCCAGCGCC
Source organism: Gallionella sp. (assembly GCA_035605585.1). Lineage (GTDB taxonomy): Bacteria > Pseudomonadota > Gammaproteobacteria > Burkholderiales > Gallionellaceae > Gallionella. Next base: position 1,514 of record DASTGP010000001.1, read on the forward strand.
GCGCAGACAACACCAAGAAGATGCTGGAACTGAGTGGTGCGAAGTCGGCTCAGGTGTCCACTGTCAGCTACGGTGAAGAAAAGCCGCGCTGCACCGAGCACAACGAAGCCTGCTGGAAGCAAAACCGTCGCGCTGACCTGAACTACAACGCGAAGTAACATGAAGCGACGCATCCTCCTGTTGCTGGCATTCTGTTTTGCCGCCCCCGCGCAAGCAGGGTTGTTCTCGGACGACGAGGCGCGCAAGCAGATCCAGCAACTCGAGGAGCGCGTGCTCAGGCTTGAAGATGCAAGCAAGCAGCAGACCAGTTCCATGCTGGACTTGCAGGGGCAGATCGAAGCCCTGAATACCGAAATCCGCAAATTGCGCGGACAGAATGAAGAATTGGCGCACGGCTTGCAGGATGCCGAAAAGCGCGAAAAGGATTTTTATGTGGATTTGGACACGCGCTTGCGCCGTTTCGAATCCACCAGCGAGGCCGCTCCGCCGGCAGCCACTGCTACCACTACCACTACTACTACGGAGGTTGCGCCTGCCGATCGCGACGATCCGGTCGCCGAGAATCGCGCCTACGAGGCTGCTTACGGCTTGTACAAGGGCGGCAGCAACGCGAGTGCGGCCAAGGCGTTCCAGGAATTCATCAAGAAGTATCCCCAGTCTGTGCATGTTCCCAACGCCAGCTACTGGTTGGGGAATGCGCTGTTCAACCTGGGGGACTACAAGGGGGCGCTGGATACCTTTGAGGCGCTTCTGAAGGATTATCCCTCCACACCCAAAGCGGCTGACGCGCTGTTCAATATCGCCGGTTGCCAACAGGAACTGAAGCAAGGCAAGGAAGCGCAGAAGACACTCAAGCAGATCGTCGCCAAATATCCCTCCAGCGAAGCCGCCGCGAAAGCCAAGAAGCAGCTCGCTGCCAAGAAGTAGTCCGCCATGTCGCAGCCCGATCCCGGCGCGCAGTTGCGCATCAGCGAAATTTTCTTTTCCATTCAGGGCGAGACCCGTCGCATCGGGCTGCCCACGGTGTTCATCCGTCTGACCGGCTGTCCGCTGCGATGCACCTACTGCGATACCAGTTACGCCTTTAGCGGCGGCGAAAACATGGTCATAGGCGAGATACTCAAGCGGGTTGCCGAATATGCGCCGCGCTATGTCTGCGTCACCGGCGGGGAGCCGCTCGCGCAGAAGAACTGCCTGCAATTGCTTGGGGCATTGTGCGATGCCGGTTACCAGGTATCGCTGGAGACCGGCGGCGCACTGGACGTCGGTGCAGTGGATGCGCGCGTGATGCGCGTGGTGGACATCAAGACGCCGGCTTCGGGCGAGGTGGAAAAGAATCGATGGAGCAACCTGGCGCTGCTGACGCTGCACGACGAGATCAAGTTCGTGCTGTGCGACGAGAGCGATTACCAGTGGGCCAGGGAGATCATGTCGCAACATCTGCTGGCTGAGAAATGCGAAGTGACGTTCTCGCCCGTTCACGGTTCGTTGGATGCGGCTCGACTCGCTGAGTGGATATTGCGTGACCGATTGCCGGTGCGCATGCAAGTGCAATTGCACAAGATACTATGGCCGAACGAGGCGGGACGATGAAAAAGGCGGTAGTGCTCCTTTCAGGCGGGCTGGATTCGGCGACGGTGCTGGCGATGGCGCGTGCGCAAGGCTTCGAGTGTTATGCGCTGAGTGTGGATTATGGCCAGCGCCACCATGCCGAACTGGCTGCGGCGCAACGCGTCGCGCGCATGCTCGGCGCGGCGGAGCACCGCGTGGTGAACATCGACCTGACCGGCTTCGGCGGCTCGGCGCTCACCGACAACAACATCGCCGTTCCGCAACAGCCCAGCGCGGGCATTCCGCTGACCTATGTGCCCGCGCGCAACACCATCATGCTGTCACTTGCGCTGGCGTGGGCCGAAGTGTTGCGGGCGCAGGACATTTTCATCGGCGTGAATGCGGTCGATTATTCCGGCTATCCCGATTGCCGTCCCGCTTTCATCGATGCGTTCGAGCGCATGGCCAATCTTGCCACCAAGGCTGCGGTCGAGGGGCATGCGCTGACCCTTCATGCGCCGCTGATGCACTTGTCGAAGGCGGAGATCATCCGTGAGGGCAACGCCATTGGCGTGGATTATGCGCAGACCGTTTCCTGTTACCAGGCTGATGAACAGGGACGGGCCTGCGGTGTGTGCGACTCGTGCCGTTTGCGCCGCGCCGGTTTTGTCGCTGCGGGTGTGGTCGATCCGACACCTTATCGAGCGGCCTAGACACATTCGTTTTTGCGCACGGCATTTTGCGTTGACAGTGCGAGCTGATTACGTATAATGCGCGCTCCCTTTGGGAGGGGTCGGTAGCTCAGTCGGTAGAGCAGCGGACTTTTAATCCGTTGGTCGCGAGTTCGAATCTCGCCCGACCCACCAGTTTCAAAATAGCCGCTTTAGCTCAGTTGGTAGAGCAACCGCCTTGTAAGCGGTAGGTCGTCAGTTCGAATCCGACAAGCGGCACCACATTTCCGCATTTCAATCCCCATATTTTCGTAAAAAGTCGGCGCATGGATCGTTTCTGCGTCAGGCCGCTTGCCGGGTGCGTTCGCGTCTATCGACATTGAGGCCATCGGAAACTCGACAAGGCCGCAATGCGGTCAGGGTAATAGATGCATCGAGCAGGAACCTTTTTTCCGGGGCGCAGTCTTTTCGCTCGCTGGGTATCCAGCGTTTTAATAAGGTAGATAGATAATGAAAAAAATTGCATTGGTTTCAACATTGGGATTGATGGTTTCCCTCCCCGTTTTTGCCGGCGAAAAGCAGCCTTATGTTGCCTTCGATATCGGCCGCGCCGCATTTGGCGACGATGCCAATACACCTTGCGTGCAAGTGGCTGGCACCGTCGGCGCTTCCTGTAAGAAATCGGATACTGCTTACCGTTTTTCGGCAGGTTATGGCTTCACTAACAATTTTGGTATCGAGGCCGGTTACGGCAATTACGGCAAAACATCCGTAACAGGCACGGTCGGCGGCGCTGCAAGCACAGGCAGCATCAAGGCTACCGCTTTCCAGGTGGTAGGCACCGGAGCTTATGCCGTTCCTGTTGTCGACAAGCTGTCGTTGACCGCAAAGGCTGGCTTGGCATCCATCAACGCGAAGGGATCTGCAACGGGCGGATTGGTCGCGGGCTCCGTTCTCGCAGCCTCCAGCGTACGCAAGACCAACTTCGTTTGGGGCATCGGCGCCGAATATGCTCTTACCCCGGCAGTCGCACTGCGTGCGAACTTCGAGGACCTGGGCAACATCGGCAACGCGACAACTATCGGCACCTACAAGCTGACAGCCTTCTCGGTTGGCGCACTGTACAAGTTCTAACGGTACGGCCTATATTTGCTGCAATCGGAAAACCCTGCCATTCGGCGGGGTTTTTTATTGCCCATTGGACGAGTACGGCGGTGTGGTCGGACAGGAATGACTGGGGGCGCGGCACTTCACCCCACACCGGATAAATTCGCCGCGTTGCCGCCGATATTTCGGTAAGATTGCGCCTGCGCGCCAATGCTGGTGCGCTTTCTATTTAAGCGAACAAGTTTGATATGAAAATTCACGAATATCAGGGAAAGGACATCCTTCGCCAGTTCGGCGTGGCAACGCCGCGGGGCATCGCCTGCTTCAGTGTGGACGAGGCGGTTGCAGCGGCGCAGCAATTGGGCGGGAATGTCTGGGTGGTGAAGGCGCAGATTCACGCGGGCGGTCGCGGCAAGGGTGGCGGCGTGAAGGTGGCGAAGACCCCGGATGAAGTGCGTCAGTATGCGCAACAGATCCTCGGCATGCATCTCGTCACGCACCAGACCGGACCTGATGGACAGGTGGTGCGCCGTCTGCTGATCGAAGAGGGCGCGCAGATCGTCAAGGAATTCTACGTCGGCATGGTGGTGGATCGCGCTTCGCAGCGCGTCGCCCTGCTGGCTTCCAGCGAAGGCGGCATGGAGATCGAGGAAGTCGCCAAGCACTCGCCGGAGAAGATTTACACCGTGCGCATCGATCCAGTCACCGGTTTGGGCGACGACGAGGCCGCGCAGGTGGCGCGCGCCATCGGCATCCCCGATGGCGCGAATGCCGATGCGGTGAAAGTGCTGCAAGGCTTGTACCGTGCCTTCGTCGAGAAGGATGCGATGCTGGCAGAGATCAATCCGCTGGTGCTGACTGCCGATGGCCGCGTGCTGGCATTGGACGCGAAGTTCAATTTCGATTCCAATGCGCTGTACCGTCATCCCGAGATCGTCGCCCTGCGCGACCTCGACGAGGAAGATCCCGCCGAGATCGAGGCCTCCAAGTTTGACCTCTCCTATATCTCGCTCGACGGCGACATTGGCTGTCTGGTGAATGGTGCCGGGTTGGCGATGGCCACCATGGACATCATCAAGCTGTACGGCGGCAGCCCGGCGAACTTCCTCGACGTCGGCGGCGGAGCTTCCAAGGAGAAGGTCACTGAGGCGTTCAAGCTGATGTTGAAGAATCCGCACCTCAAGGCGATCCTGGTCAACATTTTCGGCGGCATCATGAAGTGCGACGTGATCGCGGAAGGCGTGGTTTCGGCGGCGCGCGAAGTGAGCCTGAACGTGCCGCTGGTGGTGCGTCTCGAAGGCACCAATGTCGATCTCGGCAAGAAGATCCTGGCGGAATCCGGCTTGCCCATCATCTCCGGCAACGACATGGCGGACGCGGCACAGAAGGTCGTCGCGGCTGCGAAAGGTTAAGCATCATGTCCATCCTCATCAACAAAGATACCAAAGTCATCACCCAGGGCATGACCGGCAAGGTCGGCCAGTTCCACACCTTTCACTGCAAGCAGTATGCGAACGGTGCGAACTGTTTCGTTGCGGGCGTGAACCCGAAGAAGGCGGGCGAAGAATTCGAAGGCATCCCGGTATATGCTTCGGTGCGCGACGCGAAGCAGGCGACCGGTGCGACCGTTTCGGTGATCTACGTGCCGCCCGCGGGTGCGGCGGCAGCCATCGACGAGGCGGTGGACGCCGAACTCGATCTGGTGATCTGCATCACCGAAGGCATCCCCGTGCACGACATGATCAGGACGCGCTACAGGATGCAGGGCAAGAAGACCTTGCTGATCGGGCCGAACTGTCCCGGCATCATCACGCCGGACGAGATCAAGATCGGCATCATGCCGGGGCACATCCATAAGAAGGGGCGTATCGGTGTGGTGTCGCGTTCCGGCACGCTGACCTACGAGGCCGTGGGGCAGTTGACCGCGCTGGGCTATGGTCAGTCGTCTTGCGTAGGCATCGGCGGCGACCCGATCAATGGCATGAAGCATCTCGATGTGATGAAACTGTTCAACGAAGACCCGGACACCGATGCGGTGATCATGGTCGGCGAGATCGGCGGCAGCGATGAGGAAGAGTGCGCACGCTGGATCAAGGACAACATGCAGAAACCCGTGGTCGGTTTCATCGCCGGCGTCACGGCGCCGGAAGGCAAGCGCATGGGGCATGCCGGCGCGATCATCTCCGGTGGACAGGGCGGTGCCGACGAGAAGCTGGCGGTGATGGAAGCGTGCGGCATCCACATCACGCGCAATCCGGCGGAGATGGGGCGTACGATGCAAAAAGTGTTGAAGGGATAAGTCGATGCTGGAAATGTTGTCTAGCGCCCAGTTCTGGGTGGATGTGCTCAAGATCATCATGATCGACCTGTTGCTGTCGGGCGATAACGCTGTGGTGATTGCGTTGGCGTGCCGCAATTTACCGCTGGAGCAGCGCAAGAAGGGGATCCTTTACGGCGTGGTCGGCGCGATCGGGTTGCGCGTGGTATTGACCTTCTTTGCGGTCGGGTTGTTGGCGTTGCCTTATTTGAAACTGGTGGGTGCGCTGCTGCTGATCTGGATCGGCATCAAGCTGATCCTGCCGGAAGAAGAGGAGCATGGCGAAGGCAACATCAAGGCCGACACTCATCTGTGGGGGGCGGTGAAGACCATCATCATCGCCGACTTCGTGATGAGCCTGGACAATGTGCTTGGTGTGGCTGGTGCCGCACATGGCAATGCGATGCTGTTGATATTCGGTCTGCTGGTGAGTATCCCGATGATCGCGTGGAGCAGTCAACTGGTGTTGAAGCTGATCGACCGTTTCCCGTTCATCATCTATGCCGGGGGCGCGCTGCTGGGGTATGTGGCTGGCGAGATGCTGGTGAGCGAAGCGTTGTTCAAGCCGCTGGCGGAGGAGCAGCATGCGCTGCACTGGCTGGTGCCGGCTGCGTGTGCGCTGCTGGTGCTGACCGTCGGCAAGTGGATGGCCTTGCGCAAGGCGGAGGCTATACCTGTGGTCGATCTGGTAGATGAAACGGTCTCGGACAGGGCGGGTGGCCAGTCGTCCGATAACAAATAGCAGAGGAATGACGATGAAGATACTGATACCCCTCGATGGTTCGGCCAATGCCCAGCGTGCGGTCGAGCATGTGATCAAGCATATCGCCATGCTGAAAGAGACTCCCCAGTTGCTGTTGCTGAACGTGCAATGGAATGTGGCGGCCGGTAACGTCAAATTGTTCATCGATCAGGCGACCATCGACGGCTATTATCGCGAACAGGGGATGGCTGCCCTGCAGGCTGCCCGTGCCGCATTGGATGCCGCTGCCTTGCCGTATCAATACCATATCAGCGTCGGCACACCGGCGGAAGCGATTGCACGCTACGCAGACGAACAAGATGTGGACCAGATCGTCATGGGTCGACAGGGGCAGGGCGGTTTACAGGCGCTGTTGCTGGGTTCGGTCGTACACAAAGTTCTACACCTGACCAACCGCCCGGTGCTGCTGGTAAAGTAATCGCTCAGTTGAAATAATCCTCAATAAAGCAAAATGATTCTGGTTTGTTGATGCGAATTTCCTTAATATCCGCCGCATAAATTGCTCGTCGACAGGCGCAGGGGGGGGCGATGAATAAGTGGTCGTTCTGGAGAAAAGACTGGTTCGTCGGGTTGCTGGTCGCGTTGGTGTTTTTGTTCGGCGCAAACACTGACCTGATGCAGAGTCTGGAGCGTAAGGCTTATGACTTGGGTGTGCTGGCCTCCTCGCGCACGCCGAGCGACAGGGTCGCGGTGATCGCGATCGACGAGGAGAGTCTCGCCAATTTGGGGCGCTGGCCTTGGCCGCGCGAGATCCATGCCAGGATGATCGATGTTCTGGCGGCAGGGCATGCCAAGGTCATCGGGTACACCGCCTTTTTCTTTGAGCCGCAGGTCGATGCGGGGCTGGTCTACATCCACAAGATCGCCGAGTTGCTGGGCAAGCAATCCCTGTTGAGCGGAGAGCCGCTGCGGGAGATCGTTTCCGGTGTTCCGTCGATACCGACGGGACAGGAGGTATTGCCGGTTTCAGGGGTTGCGGCAACGCCGGAGCCGGTGTCGCCACTCGATGCGTTGCTGTTGGACGCGATGCAGAACCTCGACAACGACAAGAAGCTTGGCGAGAGCATGGCCAAGGCCAACGATGTGCTGCTGGCGATGTTCTTCGAGCTGGGCGAACCTCAAGGGAATCCGGATCGGCCATTGCCCGATTACGTGCAGCGCAACCGTCTCCAAAATGTTCAGAGTGCCGGAGGAGCTGGCGCGCTGCCGCCGCTTTCACGCGCCGTCTTGTCACCGATCTCCGTGCTGGGGAGCAAAGCGTTGGCCATCGGCCATTTGAACAGCCTCCCCGATGTGGACGGCGCTGTGCGCACAGAACCACTGGTGGTCGGCTATTACGACCAATATTACCCGTCGCTATCGTTGATGCTGGCCGCGAAGAGCCTCAATCTCGAACTCAAGGACATCCGAGTCGATCTGGGCAAGGGCGTGCAACTGGGCAATCTGAAGATCGCTACCGACCCGGCTTTGCAGATGCACACCTATTTCTACAAGGACAGGGACGGCCGCACCGCCTTTCCGGTGGATTCCTTCTACGATGTTTACACCGGCAAGATCCCTGCCGAAAAATACCGCGACAAGATCGTGCTGATCGGTGCGTCGGCGGCGGGTGTGGGCGCTCTGCAAGTAACGCCCGTGTCTGCGGGCATGGCCCCTGTGGTGACCTTGGCGCATTCGGTATCGAGCATCCTTCAAGGTGATTCCTTCGTGTCTCCCGCTTGGGGCGGCCTGGCGGAGGCCGGCGTGTTCCTGTTGGTCGCGTTGTATCTCATCCTGTTGCTGCCGCGCCTGAATGCGGCGGTCGGCGCCGCGATGACCGCGGGACTCCTTGTTGCATTGCTTGCTACGCACTTCGTGCTGATGACGACCCAGGCGCTATGGCTGCAGCTGATGCTGCCCGCCGCGCTGTTGTTGGCTGGGCATCTGCTGTTGACCACCAAGCGCTTCCTGATGACGGAAAAAGGCAAGCAGAAGTCTGATGCGGATTCTGCAGAAAGCAACCGCATGCTGGGTCTGGCGTTCCAGGGGCAGGGGCAGTTGGATATCGCCTTCGACAAGTTCCGCAAGGTGCCGGTGGACGATAGTTTGATGGACGTGCTGTACAACCTCGGGCTGGATTTCGAACGCAAACGTCAGTTCAATAAGGCTGAATCGGTGTTCAAGTACATGGCTGAATACAATCCCAAGTTCCGCGACTTGGAGCAGCGTCTGACCCAGGTTCACGCGATGTCGGAGACCGTGATTTTGGGCGGCGGGGCTGGCGGGCGCACCAATGCCAGCACCATGGTGCTGGACAAGGCGGGGGTGTCCAAACCCATGCTGGGGCGCTACGAGATCGAGAAAGAGCTAGGCAAGGGGGCGATGGGTGTGGTGTATTACGGCAAGGACCCCAAGATCGGCCGCGTGGTGGCGATCAAGACCATGGCATTGGCGCAGGAGTTCGAAGCGGACGAGCTCCAGAGCGTGAAGGAGCGTTTCTTCCGTGAGGCGAAGACCGCCGGGCGGTTGAACCACCCGAACATCGTGGCCATCTACGATGCGGGCGAAGAGCACGACCTGGCCTATATCGCGATGGAGTTCCTCAAGGGGCAGGACCTGGTGCCTTATACCAAGCCGGACAATCTGCTCCCGCTACCCAGGGTGATGGGCATCATCGCGCGCGTCGCCGATGCGCTGGACTATGCACACGGGCAGAACGTGGTGCACCGCGATATCAAGCCGGCCAACATCATGTACGACGCCGAGACGGATACCCCCAAGGTGACCGACTTCGGCATCGCCCGCATCACTGATTCCAGCAAGACCAAGACCGGCATGGTGCTGGGCACGCCTTCCTACATGTCGCCGGAGCAACTGGCAGGCAAGAAGATCGGCGGAAGTTCCGACCTGTTCTCGCTGGGGGTGAGCTTGTATCAACTGGCTTGTGGTAAGCTCCCGTTCGAGGGCGACTCGATGGCGCAGCTGATGTACCGCATCGCCAACGAGCCTCATACCGATATTTTGAGCATCAAGCCGGACTTGCCGCCATGTCTGGTGGCGATCATCAACAAAGCACTGGCAAAACAGATCGAGGAGCGCTATGCCAATGGCGCAGCAATGGCCGAAGCTCTGCGGCAATGTGCCGCGAGCCTGCAGGGGTAAGCTATGAAAGTAGAAGACGCACTGGAAATAGTCAGTCATACCGACCCGGGGATGGTGCGCTCGCACAACGAGGACAGCATCGCACAGGAACCGGCTTGCGGGCTGGTCGTGCTGGCGGACGGAATGGGCGGATACAATGCCGGCGAGGTGGCGAGCGGCATCGCGGTGTCGGTGGTCGCGACGGAGATCAGCCATCGCCTGCAGGAGGCCAGCCCGGTGGGGCGCGACGAAAAGACGGGCGAAGAAGTCGGCGTGGTGTTGCTGCGCAGCAATATCCAGAAGGCGAACGCTTCGATCTATCACGCTTCACAGGGCCAGCCGCAATATGCGGGCATGGGAACGACCATCGTTACCGGGCTGTTTTACGACAACCGCGTGGTGGTTGGGCACGTGGGTGATTCGCGCATGTACCGCTTGCGCGGCGAGAAGCTGGAAATCATCACGCGCGATCATTCGCTGCTGCAGGAACAGATCGACAGCGGCATGATCAGTCTTGAGGATGCGCGCCAGTCCAAGAACAAGAACCTGGTGACGCGCGCGGTCGGGATCGACGCAGAAGTCGTCCCGGAAATTCACGTGCATGACGTACGAATCGGCGACATCTACTTGCTGTGTTCGGACGGTCTGAACGACATGGTGGAAGACGGTGATATCGAGGCTACGCTCTATGCAATGCAGGGCAACCTGCCGCTCGCCGCGGAGCAGTTGATCCAGATGGCGAACGACAATGGCGGACGCGACAACGTCTCGGTGATATTGGTGAAAGTGAAGGGCGACTTTGCCGTGCCGCGCGGTTGGCTGACGGAATTGCTCAACTGGTTCAAGAAATAATTTAGTACGGGGATCACGACTATGGCTGCAAAATTGATACTCAGCATGGATGGGGTGGTAATTCAGGAATACCCCCTGGTCAAGGAACGCATGACTATCGGGCGCAAGCCGCACAATGACATCGTTATCGACAATTTGGCTGTGAGTGGCGAGCATGCCGCGATCGTCACCATCCTGCACGATTCCTTCCTCGAAGATCTGGACAGTACCAACGGACTGGAGGTGAACGGAGTGCCGACCAAGAAGCACTTCCTGCAGAACAACGACGTGATCGAGATCGGCAAGTACAAACTGAAATACATCAACGACCAGATCAGTCAGACTACCGCGGCCGATTTCGAGAAGACCATGGTGTTGCGCGCACCGGTCAAGCAGGCCTCCGGCGCGGAGAAAGCCGGCGAGACCGGCAGCTTTACCCAGACGCAAACCAATCCGAATATCAGACCCGTGGCCGAGCCGGCGGAAAAGACAGGCAAGTTCGAGGCGTCCCAATCCGTGGCTCCGCAGATGGTGCCGCCGATTTCCGCGCCTCCTGCGCCACAGGTTGCTGTCGTGCAAATCCTGACCGGCCCCAATGCGGGCAAGGAGCTGGAACTGGTGAAAAACCTGACCACCTTGGGCAAGCCCGGGGTGCAGGTTGCCGTGCTGACGCGCCGTCCGCACGGTTTCTTCATCACGCACGTCGAGGGTGCCAGCCATCCCTTGGTGAATGGAGCCACGTTGAGCGACCAGCCGCACCAGTTGAATGACCACGACGTGATCGAGCTGGCCGGAATAAAGATGGAGTTTTATTTCAAAGAGTAGGCCTGGCGGGATGGGCGGAACAGGCGCCCTCTCCGCCCTTCGTTGAGGGCTCTGCGTGAGGAAAAACGCAATCTTGATCGGACTTGGACTATTGATAGTCCTGGTTTTTGTCGGCAACGCCGCCCGTTTTTACAAGCTGGATTTTGTCGATCAGCTGTCTGCCATCATCTACGACTACCGTCTGCGTCTGACCATGCCCCGCACGGTCGATGACCGCATCGTCATTCTCGATATCGATGAAAAAAGCCTCAAGGAAGAGGGGCGTTGGCCTTGGAGTCGGGACCGCTTGGCCTTGCTGATGGACCAGCTGTTCGACAAATACGGTGTCGCGATTGTTGGTTTCGACGTGGTGTTTGCCGAAAGAGACGAGAGCTCCGGGATCAAGGTGCTGCAGAGGCTTGCGCAGGGCCAGCTCAGGGGAGATATCCAGTTCAGGACTGCATTGACCCGGCTTCAACCGCAACTCGAATACGATCGGCTATTTGCCGACAAGATCCGGAACCGCAAAGTCGTACTGGGGTATTACCTCACCAGCCAGAAGAACGCCAGCATCTCTGGAGCGCTGCCCGCGCCGGTATTCCCGGCGGGATCGTTCCAGGGGCGGCAGATCGCTTTTACTTCCTGGAGCGGCTACGGCGCCAACCTTCCCGAACTGCAACATGCGGCGGCGAGCGCCGGTCACTTCAATCCTTTGATCGATTTCGATGGCGAGGTGCGCCGGGTGCCGATGCTGGTGGAATATGGTGGCGCATATTACGAGTCGCTGTCCCTGGCGATGGTGCGCACCCTGCTCGGGCAACCCGAAGTGCAGGCGGGCTTCGCCGGAGGCAAGACGGAAGATTATGCCGGTCTGGAGTGGCTGGAACTGAATGCCGGCGGAGTCAGACTGAAGATTCCCGTCGATGCCGATGTGGCTTCTTTCGTGCCGTTTCGCGGCAAACAGGGGAGCTTTCATTATGTTTCGGTGGCGGATGTGCTGCATGACCGGGTCGACATCTCCCAGCTCAAGGACAAGATCGTGCTGGTGGGCACCACGGCTCCGGGCCTGCTCGACATGCGGGCCACACCGGTTGCGGAGGTCTATCCGGGGGTGGAGGTCCATGCCAACATGATCGCGGGCATCCTCGACCAGAACCTGAAGGAGAAGCCCGCCTACATGCTGGGGGCGGAAGTGCTGTGGCTGTTGCTGATCGGCATTTCGCTGGCGTTCCTCTTGCCTCAGTTGAGCCCGGCCAAGGCCATGCTTGCATCCGCTTTCATGTTTGCCGTTACCCAGGGGATCAGCCTGGCGGCGTGGCACTACGGCAATGTGTTGATGCCGGTGGCGAACAGCCTGTTGATGATCGCCTTGCTGTTCGCGCTGGACATGTCTTATGGTTACTTTGTCGAGTCGCGTACCAAGCGACAGATAACAGGGCTGTTCGGGAAATATGTTCCGGGTGAGCTCGTGGACGAAATGATCAAACATCCCGAGCAGGTAGTGTCCATGGAGGGGGAGAGCCGCGAGATGTCTATCCTGTTCTCCGATGTGCGCGGCTTCACCTCGATATCCGAGGGGCTGGATCCGAAGGAGCTCAGCCTGTTGATGAATGAATTTCTCACGCCGTTGTCGCGGGTGGTATATAAACACCGTGGCAAGGTGGACAAGTATATGGGCGACTGCATCATGGCCTTCTGGGGGGCGCCGTTGCCTGATGCGCAACACGCGCGCAACGCACTCCTCGCGGGTATTGAAATGCAAGCGACCCTGAAAGCGCTGCAGCCGCACCTCAAGGCGCGTGGCTGGCCGGAGATACGCGTCGGCGTGGGGATCAACAGCGGGCGCGTTAGCGTCGGCAACATGGGATCCGACGTGCGCGTTGCCTACACTGTGATGGGCGACGAGGTGAATTTGGCGTCGCGCCTGGAAGGAATCACCAAGCAGTACGGTGTCGATATCGTCGTCGGCGAGCATACGCGGAACGCGGTGACCGATTTCGTGTACCGCGAACTTGACCATGTACGGGTAAAAGGTAAAGATAAGCCCGTGGCAATTTACGAGCCGATTGGGCCGGCCGGCGAAGTGAGCAGGGAGCTGATTGATGAAATCAAGTTGTTCCATGAGATGCGCCGTCTATACCGGCGGCAGGACTGGGATCAGGCCGAATTACAGCTGATGAACTTGCAGCGCATGTCGCCGGGGACGGCGTTGTACGGTATTTACGCCGAGCGTGTCGCCTACTTCCGCAAAAATCCGCCGGCGGCGGATTGGGATGGCGTGTTCGTATTCCAGACCAAATAATGCAGTTTGATAACGAGGCTACAGGACGATGAAGCTCAGGGTTTTGGGATGCAGCGGGGGAATTGGGGGCAATCTGCACACCACTTCGTTCCTGCTCGACCACGATGTGTTGATCGATGCCGGCACCGGCGTGAACGAGCTCAGTCTGACCGAGTTGAGCCTGGTCGATCATATCTTCATTACACACTCCCATCTTGACCACATTGCATGCATTCCATTGCTGGTGGACAGTGTCGGTTTCATGCGCGAAAAGCCATTGACCGTTTACGCCAACGAGGGAACGCTCGATATCCTCAAGCAGCACGTGTTCAACTGGAAAATCTGGCCGGACTTCAGCGAGATACCCAGCGCTCAACATCCTTTCATGCGCTACCAGACTATCGAAGTGGGGGAGGCCGTTGTATTGGGCGACCGCCGTATAACGGCCGTGCCCGCCACTCATGTGGTACCCGCGGTCGGTTACTGGCTGGACAGCGGCAGGGAGAGCCTGGTGTATAGCGGAGATACCACCAGCAACGATGTGCTCTGGAATATGGTCAACAAGATCGAGAATTTGCGCTACCTGATCGTCGAGACTGCATTCTCGGATAGCGAAAGGGAGCTGGCTATCCTGTCCAAGCATCTCTGCCCCAGTTTGTTGGCTGAAGAATTGCAGAAATTCCAGGGCGATGCGGACGTGTTTGTCACCCACCTGAAGCCGGGGGAGGCGGAGCTGACCATGAGGGAAATCGAAAGTTTGGTGCAGGGGCGCAGTCCGAGGATGTTGCTGAATAATCAGGAATTCGAGTTTTAGTTCAGGCAATGATTTATGCACTTGATAGCAATATCCCGGCGGGATCGGGGCCGATTTCCTCGTTCGGTCCGGCGCGGCTGCGCGAACGATTGAGCTATAACTCTATCGAAAATATGCAATTGAATGATATACGCGGTGCCGTCTGGCGGCCGGTCGGTAGCAAACGGTATTGCGTTTGCAGTCAGAGCGGGCGGTGCGGCGCAGCAGCTGCGTTCGTGCCGGTGCAGACCGGATATGATGCGCAGGTTCGGATGGGCGGTTTGTGGTCGGTGCCAAGGTCGGCACCGCAGTGGCAAGCGAGACAGGAGCGGCAATGAGTACAGCAATGGCGGCCAATGGCGCAAACAATACCGGTGATATCGGCCTCAAGCTCGAATTCACCAAGAATCTCAATCATGTCATCAACAAGATCCATGCCACCAGCAACATCGACGAGATCATGCTGGACGTCAGCAAGGATATCTGCACGTTGTTCAATGCGGACCGTCTGACCATCTATGTGGTTGGCGAGGACAATGCATCCCTGATTTCCAAGGTCAAGACCGGCCTGAATTCGTTCAAGGATCTCAAACTCCCGATCGCCGAACAGAGCGTTGCCGGATATGCGGCGATGCATAAGCGACTTCTCAATATCAGGGATGTTTACGACGAGAAAGAGCTGGCTGGTTACAGTGCGCACTTGCGCTTCCTGCAGGAGGTGGACAAGCGCACCGGTTACCGTACCAAGCAGATGTTGGTTGCGCCGATTCTGGATACCAGCAATGGGGATTTGGTTGGCGTCATCCAGGTCATCAACAACAAATCTGGAGCTCCCTTCTCGGCGGTGGTCGAGGAAGGGGTGCAGGAACTGGCTCAGACCATGGCAGTGGCGCTGCGCCAACGGCAGCAAAGCGCGACCATCAAGACCAAGTACGACTATCTGGTGGCCGATGCGGTGCTCTCCGCAGCAGAGTTCGAGTTGGCCGCCCGAACCGCGCGCCGCAAGGGAATCGACATCGAGGAGGTGCTGATCGACGAATTTCAGGTCAGCATTCCTGCGCTGGGCAAAGCGCTGTCCACTTTCTTCGGGGTGCCTTACGAGCCGTATAAGTCCGACCGTATCAAGCCGGCCGACCTGCTGCGCAACCTGAAGCGGGAGTACGTCGAAAGCAGCCACTGGATACCGATCGAGGAAAATCAGGAGGGATTGTTGATCCTGACCACCGACCCGGAGCGGACCCAGGCCTCTCGGGTGGTCAACAACATTTTCCCGAAGCACCGCCTGGTCTACAAGGTTTGTTCCCAGCGCGAGTTCAAGCAGACTCTGGATTTGTTCTATGGCGGCGGTGGCGTCGATGCAACCGGCGGATTCTCGATGGACGAGTCGTCGATGGACGACTTGTTGTCGAGTCTCGGCGGAGAAGAAGAAGAAAACGGCGGCATCAGTCAGGAGGATGTCAATGCCGCGGCGGACAACGAGCTGGTCAAGCTGGTCAACAAGATCATCGTCGATTCCTACCGCATGGGAGCCTCCGATATACACATCGAGCCGCAGCCGGGCAAGGCCAAGACGCAGATCCGCGTGCGCAAGGACGGTTCGCTATTGAACTACATCGAGGTGCCGGCGACTTACCGCAATGCGCTGGTGACGCGCCTCAAGATCATGTGCGACTTGGATATCTCCGAGAAGCGCAAGCCGCAGGACGGCAAGATCAAGTTCAAAAAGTTCGGCCCATTGGATATCGAACTGCGCGTGGCGACCATCCCTTCTCAGGGGGGCGTCGAAGACGTGGTGATGCGTATCCTCGCGTCCGGCGAGCCGTTGCCGCTGGAGAAGATGGGTTTCTCTGCGCGCAACAATGAACTGGTCAAGGCGACAGTGAGCAAGCCGTACGGCCTGTTCTTCGTGTGCGGCCCCACCGGCTCCGGCAAGACCACCACGCTGCACTCCATCCTGAAATACATCAACACGCCCGACACCAAGATCTGGACCGCGGAGGATCCGGTGGAAATCACGCAGAAGGGCTTGCGCCAGGTGCAGATCAACAAGAAGGCCGGCTTGGACTTCGCCACCATCATGCGCGCCTTCCTGCGTGCCGACCCGGACGTGATCATGGTCGGCGAAATGCGCGACAAGGAAACCGTCTCCATCGGTATCGAAGCCTCGCTGACGGGCCACTTGGTGTTTGCCACGCTGCACACCAACAGTGCGCCGGAGTCCATCATCCGCCTGCTCGACATGGGCATGGATCCGTTCAACTTCGCCGACGCGCTGCTCGGCATTCTCGCGCAGCGCCTGGCAAAACGCCTGTGTGCCGATTGTAAGAAGCCGCACATCGCTACGGCGGACGAAATCAAGGCGCTGCTGAACGAATACAGCGAAGAACTGAAGAACACCACGACCTGGAAGAAGGATCCGGTGGCGGCGACCAAGGCGTTGTATGCCGAATGGCAGAAGCTGTTTGCCGATGATAAAGGGCAGTTCACCCTGTACGAGCCGGTCGGCTGCGACAAGTGCACCGGCACGGGTTATCGCGGGCGCGTCGGCCTGCACGAGTTGCTGATCGGTTCCGATGCGGTGAAGAAGGCGATCCAGGAACACGCTCGTGTCGCCGAACTGTTGGCCATCGCGCTGGAAGAAGGCATGCACACCCTGAAGCAGGACGGAATGGAGAAGGTGCTGCAGGGAATAACCGATATGCATCAGGTCCGTGCAGTCTGTATCAAGTAAAGGGAGCGCATGAATTCCGCCGAGAACCTGCTGCGACGACTCAAGGAGCTCAACGAGATCGGTATCGCGCTGTCCCGGCAGCACGATATCAGCAGCCTGCTGGAAATCATTCTGGAGGCGGCCAAGCGCATCACCCGCGCCGATGCCGGGACGCTTTATCTGCTCGAGCCGGAACAACAGGTGCTGCGCTTCGAGATCATGCGCACCGATTCCCTCAATATCGCGATGGGGGGCAGCAGTGGCGCGCCCATCAGTTTCCCTCCGATCCGGCTGTACGATGAGGCGGGACAGCCCAATCACGCGATGGTGGTGAC
>DASTGP010000008.1:0-8943 GCA_035605585.1 Gallionella sp.
GACCCGGACGGCAGCATCGCGCGCGTGTACAAGCAGATCGCTCGTCGCATCGCGGTGAAGGTCGCAGAAATGGCGCAGGACCACAGCGCGGCTTTCCCGAAAATAGTCGTCCAGAACACCTGACAGGACGCCGATAAACTACTGCGCTTGGCATAACTGCGTTGCTCAAGGACTCGAAATGCTCATTTACTCAAATGTAAACTCCGCTTTCTCATCCTTTCGCGCCTTGTTCCGCCTGCGCTCGCGACGTTTCTCGGCATCCTGTCGGAAGGCTAGGCAATGAGTGACGGACTTACCCATTTCTCCGAATCCGGGCGCGCCCGCATGGTGGACGTGTCGGAAAAGTCTGTGACCCAGCGTGTCGCGGTCGCGAGCGGCGTCATTCGCATGCAACCGAAAACCCTGCAGCGCATCCGCGAAGGCAGGATCGCCAAGGGGGATGTGTTGGCGGTCGCGGATGTCGCGGCGGTGATGGCGGCCAAACGCACGGCCGACATCATCCCGATGTGCCACAGCCTGCCGCTGTCGGGTGTGGAGATCGCGTTCGACGAGGTCGATGAGGCGGACGGCTGTGCCGGATTGCGCGTCACCGCGACGACCAGGTGCGTCGGGCAGACCGGCGTGGAGATGGAGGCGCTGACCGCCGCCAGCACCGCACTGCTCACCGTTTACGACATGTGCAAGGCCATCGACCGCGGCATGCGCATCGACGCCATCCAGCTCGAGGAGAAGCGCGGCGGCAAGAGCGGCCACTGGAAGCGCATCCCGTGATCCGCGTGCTCTTCTTCGGCCCCATCGCCGAACGCGTCCAGGCACGCGAGACGCTGCTGGCGCACACCGCCGGAATGAAACTGCAGGACCTCATCGCACAACTGAGCCTACGGCATCCCGAGGCCTTCGGCATCGTCAGCTTCATCGCCGTCAACCAATCTCAGGTGCACGACAGGGGCATGGCGCTGAACGACAACGACGAGATCGCCTTCATGGCGAAGTTTTCCGGGGGGTAGTGAATTCAATCAGTCATCCCCGCTTGCGGGAATGACACACCGTTTCGCATTTGGGGGAGACCGAATGAACGAAGCCGTTCGCATTCAGGAAACTGACTTTTCGCAGGACGAAGAGGTCGCCGCACTAAAGGCCTCGTCGCCACGCATGGGAGGCATCGCCACCTTTCTCGGCTGCGCGCGAGACTTCTCCGAAGGACGCAACGTCAGCGAGATCAGCTTCGAAGCCTACGGCAGCATGGCGCTCTCCGAGATGCGCAAGCTGCGCGAGGAAGCTATTGCCAGATTCGGCCTGCTGGACGCACGCATCGTGCACCGCGTCGCCACCGTGCGCCCAGCCGACAACATCGTATTCATCACCGCCGGCGCGGAGCACCGCGCCGCGGCCTTCGACGCCTGCCGCTGGATGATAGACGAACTCAAACAACGCGTACCCATCTGGAAGAAGGAGATCACGCCACAGGGTGAATCATGGGTGACTCCGCACCCATGAACGTCATCGCCATCGTCGGCCATTCGGGCAGCGGCAAGACCACGCTGATCGAAAAGCTACTGCCGCTGTTGAGCGCGGCGGGCCTGAAGGTCGCGACCCTGAAACACACGCACCATCAGGTGCCGCTCGACGCGCCGGGCAAGGACAGCTGGCGCTTCAAGCAGGCAGGTGCGGCAGCGAGCATGCTGGTGACACCGGAAGCGCTGCAGCTGGTCGCCGATGCCGCATTCCCGCACGACCCGGGGCAACTGGCACATTACTATCTCGGCGATGCGAACTTGGTGCTGGCGGAAAGTTTCTCCGACGCGGACTGTCCGAAGATCGGGGTACTGCGCGCGGCGTGCTCCAATACATTGCGCTGTAATGACGGACTGATCGCGCTGGTCACGGACATGGCATCAACGCATCCTCAACTGCCGCATTTCGCGCTCGATGATGTTTCGGGCATCGCGCGCTTCATCCTTTCTCAAATGCGCCATGATTGAGATTCGACATGATTGAAGACTGCACGGCCATCATCCTCGCGGGCGGCGAGTCTTTGCGCATGGGACGCGACAAGGCCGAGCTACCGCTTAGCGGCAAGCCGCTGCTGCAGACGGTGGTCGATACCGTACAGCCGCTATTCGCTCACACGCTCGTGAGCGTGCGCGAACCGCGCGCGGGCATCGCGTTGCCGCAGGTGCGCGATGCACAGGCTGGTGCGGGGCCACTCGCCGGACTGGTCAGCGCGCTGGAAAGAATCGCGACACCCTGGGCCTTCGTCGTGGCCTGCGACATGCCATTCATTGCGCCCGCCGTGATCGAGCGGCTCGCAGCATTACGCGGCACACACCAGGCCGTCGTGCCGCTGGCGGAGGGACATGCACAGCCGCTGCTCGCGTTCTACGCGACCAGCGGCCTGCCACTGTTGCGCGATCGCCTCGCGGGAGGCGACCGCAGCTTGATCGGTGCGCTGAAGATGCTGGACGTGTGCTACGTGGAAGCGGACAAGCTGCGGCCCTCCGATCCACAGCTGCGCAGCTTTATTGACTTGGATACGCCGCAGGACGCGGCACTGGCCGAAGGAGCAGGAAGATGAGTTCTTTACCGCTGAATGACGCACAGCGCTGCGTCCTGCAACATGCCGCGCCGCTCGGCACAGAAACCGTAGACCTGCTGAAATCGCTGGGACGCGTGCTGGCGCAGGAGGTGCGTTCGAACCGCGACCATCCGCCATACGACGTATCGGCGATGGACGGCTACGCGGTGCGCGCAGACGACCTTGTCGCACCGCCCTCTCCCCAACCCTCTCCCGCTGTGCGGGAGAGGGGGCAAACGAAAACGGCCTTGACCATCATTGCCGACATCAAGGCGGGCGAGATACCTACGGTCGCACTCTCCACCGGACAATGCGCGCGCATCATGACGGGCGCAAAGATCCCGGCGGGAGCGGATACGGTGATCCGCGTCGAGGACACGCAGGACATCGCGCCCGACCACGTGCAGATCAACGTGAGCGCTGCGGTTGGCACGGACATCCGCCGACGCGGCGAGAATCTGGGCAAAGGCGCCGTGGTGCTCTCTGCCGGAACCGAGATCACGCCCGGCGTGCTGGGCATACTCGCGATGGTGAAGTGCGCCGAAGTGCAAGTGCAATGCCGTCCGCTCGTTGCCATCCTGTCCAGCGGCAACGAGCTGGAAGGGCTGCACGACCGGTTCGACCCGGACAAGATACCGGACGCAAACAGCTACGCACTGATGGCGCAGGTTCAGGCACTCGGCATAGAGCCCGTGTTGCTCGGGATCGCGCGCGACGACCCGGCGGACCTGCGCAAGAAACTGGAACAAGGACTGCAATACGACGTGCTGCTGGTCTCCGGCGGCACGTCGGTTGGGGTGCACGACTTCGTGCGCCCCACGCTGGAAGCGCTCGGCGTGGAGATGCACTTCTGGCGTGTGCAGATGCGGCCGGGCCATCCGGCTGCATTCGGTACCACCGAGCAATGCAGAATCTTCTGCCTGCCCGGGAATCCCGTCGCCAGCATGGTCAGCTTCGAACAAGTGGTCGCGCCCGCGCTGCGACGCATGACGGGACATGCGCGGCTCTACCGGCGCACGCTGCAGGCGAGGCTGACGCAGCCGCTCAAGCATCGCCCGGGCAACCTCGAATTCGTGCGCGTGACGCTGGGTCGCGACGCGCGGGGTTACCTGGCGACGCCGACCGGTTCGCAGAGCAGCGGCGTGCTTCTGTCGATGGCGCGTGCCGACGGCCTGCTGGTGGTGCCGAATGACAGCGAGGGGATTGCCGCGGGCGACTCTGCGACGGTACAGTTGCTCGACGGCACCACGTATCAGGATGAAAGCGGAATCCTGTAGGCGCGTTCGATTTTTTTATGGCGAATACCACAGAGCAGGAGCGTCGAATGACAACAGCGAAAATCGGCATCGTCACCATTTCCGACCGCGCCAGCCGCGGCGAATACGAGGACAAGGGCGGCCCCGCCATCCACGCGTGGTTCACGCGCGTACTGACCAGCCCGTGGGAACCAGTCGCGGTGGTGATCCCCGACGAACAGCCGGAGATCGAGGCCGCGCTGTGCCGACTGAGCGACGAAGAAGGCTGCTCGCTCATCGTCACCACCGGCGGGACCGGCCCGGCATTGCGCGACGTCACGCCGGAGGCGACCGAAGCGGTGTGCGAGAAGATGATGCCGGGCTTCGGCGAGCTGATGCGGACCGCCTCCCTGAAGTTCGTGCCGACCGCGATCCTGTCGCGCCAGACCGCGGGCATCCGCGGCAAAAGCCTGATCGTCAACCTGCCGGGGAAGCCATCGGCCATCGCCGATTGCCTGAATGCGGTATTTCCCGCTATACCCTATTGCATAGATCTGATCTGCGGTGCATATTTGGAGGCCAATGCGCAGCAGTGCGCCGTGTTCCGCCCCGCGCACGCGCAACCCCGATCAAACTGACCGAAACACGCCCACATGAGCAACTTCCCTCCAAACCTCGAACTGCTGGGCTCCGGCATCGCCGCCTCCGGCCGCATCTCGGCCATGCTGGAGAATGCCCATATGTTCCGCGACTTCGAATGGAACCAGATCCAGACGCTGTCCGGCTACATCCAGTTGTACCGTGCCCAGCCAAACACCATACTGTTCCGGGAAGGCGAGAAGGGCGACTTCATGTGCGTGGTGCTGGAAGGCAAGCTGGATATCCGCAAGGAGAGCCAGGACGGCATCACGAAGACCGTGACCACCGTCATGCCTGGACGCACCCTCGGCGAGATGGCGATGGTCGATGGTGAGCCGCGTTCGGCCACGGCAGTGATGGTGGAACCGACGGTGCTGGCGGTGCTGACTCAGGAAAGCTTCCTCAACATGCTTCGTGACAAGCCCGCGCTCGCCGCCAAGATGCTGCACAAGATCGCGCAATTGCTCAGCCAGCGGCTGCGCCAGACCAGCGGGATGTTGGTCGACTACCTTGAACAGTGACAGGCCGTCGCAAAACTACTGCGGTAGTCATCTGCGGCGTTGCGCGGTACTCGCTTCCTCGCCTACCCAATGGGGTATGTCTCGTCGCTCCGTTCCGTGCGCCTTGCAGCTGACCATCCTCGCTACGTTTTTCAACAGCCTCACATAGCTACTATCTGTCCACCGCTGACGCGCTCGATCCCCGCCAGATCGCACGCCGAGAACACCTCGGCGAACCCCGCAGCAGCCAGCAGATCGCGCACCCGTTCGGCCTGGTCGTAGCCGTGCTCGAACATCAGCCAGCCGCCTGCCGTGAGATGCGCCTTCGCATCTGCGACGATGCGGCGGATGTCGTCCAGCCCGTCCGGGCCGGAAGCCAGCGCGGTCCGCGGCTCGAAGCGCAGATCGCCCTGTGAAAGGTGCGCATCGGCGTCGGCGATGTAGGGCGGATTGGAGACGATGAGGTCGAAGCGCTCGCCAGCCAGCGCGGAGAACCAGTCGCTCTGCACAAAACGCGCGTTGCCGATCTTCAATCGCAGCGCATTGTCGCGCGCGACTTCCAGTGCATCGTTGGAGAAGTCTGCCGCCGTCACCTCCGCATCGGGACGCGAGTGGGCGATGGAGAGCGCAATCGCCCCACTGCCCGTGCCGAGGTCGAGCACGCGCCCGCCTTGCGGTATACGTTGCAAGGCCAATTCCACCAACAGCTCGGTATCGGGACGTGGGATCAGAGTCGCGGGCGTTACCCTAAAATCCAGACCGAAGAACTCGCGCTCGCCGAGGATGTAGGCGAGCGGCTCGCCCGCCAGGCGGCGCTGCAGCAGCGCGCGGTACGCAGACGCCTTCGCCTCGTCCAGCACCTGCTCGGGATGTGCCAGCAAATACGAGCGCGAAACGCCGAGCACATGCTGCAACAGCATCTGCACCTCGATGCGCGCCGTGATCGAATCCAGCGATAGCGCGGATTCCAGCGCGGCTCTGTCTTGCGTCAGGAGAGTTTGAATAGAGGACGGCATGGCCTGTACGGCCTTAGATGCTTTCTTCCGCCATCGCAGCAAGCTGTTCGGCCTGGTGCTCGGCCATCAGTGCGCCGGTGAGCTCGCTGATATCGCCGTCCATGATCTGGTCCATCTTGTACAGCGTGAGGTTGATGCGGTGGTCGGTGACGCGGCCCTGCGGGTAGTTGTAGGTGCGGATGCGCTCGGAGCGGTCGCCGCTGCCGACCAGGCTCTTGCGCGTCGCGGCGATCTGGGCCTGCTGCTCGCGCACCTGAGCGTCCATGATGCGCGCAGCCAGCACGCGCATCGCCTGCGCCTTGTTCTGGTGCTGCGAACGGCCGTCCTGGCACTCGACCACGACGCCGGTCGGCAGGTGGGTGATGCGCACCGCGGAGTCGGTCTTGTTGATGTGCTGGCCGCCCGCACCGGAGGCACGGAAGGTATCGATGCGCAGGTCGGCGGGGTTCAACACCACGTCGCTCACCTCGTCCACTTCGGGCATCACAGCGACGGTGCAGGCGGAAGTGTGCACGCGTCCCTGCGTCTCGGTGGCGGGCACGCGTTGCACGCGATGCGCGCCGGACTCGAATTTCAGCATCGAGTAGGCGCCCTGCCCCGCGATCTTGGCGATGATCTCCTTGTAGCCGCCCATTTCGCCGGGGCTCTCGGAGATGATCTCGACCTGCCAGCGGCGGCGCTCGGCGAAGCGCGAGTACATGCGGAACAGGTCACCCGCGAACAGCGCGGCCTCGTCACCGCCGGTGCCCGCGCGGACTTCGAGGAACACGCCGCGCTCGTCGTTGGGGTCCTTCGGCAGCAGCTGCACCTCCAGTTCGCGGTCGAGCTGAGCCAGGCGCTCCTCGCCCTGCTTGATCTCGGCCTCGGCGAACTCCTTCATGTCCGGATCGTCCGCCATCTCCTTCGCGGTCGCGATGTCGGCCTCGCAGGTCTTGTAGGCGTGATACAGCGCCACCACCGGCTCCAGCTCGGCGCGCTCTCGGCTGAGCTTACGGAACTGGTCCATGTCCCTGGTGGCTTCTTCGGTGCTCAGAAGCTGGTCGACTTCGAGCAGGCGCTCGCTTAGCTGAGCGAGCTTGGCGGAGATATTGGCTTTCATTTCGTTCTTTCCGTAGTGGCGCGATTCATAGCGCCCTATTCATTCTTGCAACAGAGAAAGGGCGCGATGAATCGCGCCCCTACAAGATTATTCGCCCGTTGACTCAGGACGGGAATCATTCGTCGGTGTGCAAGTGGTACAGGCGATGGATGACTTCGAGGAACGCCTCGCGGTCGTCGCCGTGCACCTGGTTCAGCGCATGGGTAGGCGCGTGCAGGAATTTGTTGGTCAGGCCGCTGCTCATCGCGTCCAGCACCCGCTCTGGATCCTCGCCTTTCGCCAGCAGCTTCAACGCCTTCTCCAGCTCGTGGCGGCGGTTGCGCTCGGCCTGGTCGCGCAGTGCACGGATGGTCGGCACCACTTCGCGCGATTCCATCCAGTGGATGAAGTCGGAGACGCCGGAGTCGATGATGACCTCCGCTTCCTTCACCGCGCTCTGGCGCGCGTCGAGGCCGTCCTTCACCACCTCGGCGATGTCGTCCACGGTGTACAGGAACACATCGCCCAGTTCGGACACTTCCGCCTCCACGTCGCGCGGCACGGCCAGGTCGACGATGAACAGCGGGCGGTGCTTGCGCGCCTTGAGCGCGCGTTCGACCATGCCCTTGCCGAGGATAGGCAACTGGCTGGCGGTACAAGTGACGATGATGTCGTGCTGAGCGAGCTGCTCCGGCAGGTCGGTCAGCGTGATCGCCGTGCCGTTGATGCGCCGCGCCAGGGTCTGCGCACGCTCCAACGTGCGGTTCGCTACGGTGATGTTTTTGGGCGAGCGCGCGGCGAAGTGCACCGCGTTGAGTTCGATCATCTCGCCTGCGCCGATAAACAGCACGCTTTGCTCGGAGATGCTCGGAAAGATGCGTTCGGCCAGCTTGACCGCGGCTGCGGCCATGGACACCAGGTTCGCGCCAATCTCGGTCTGAGTGCGCACGTCCTTCGCCACCGAGAAGGTGCGCTGGAACAGCTTATGCAGCAGAAAGCCCAGCGTGCCGGCCTGCTCGGCCTGGCGCACCGCCTGCTTCATCTGGCCGAGGATCTGCGGTTCGCCCAGCACCATCGAGTCCAGCCCGCTGGCGACGCGGAACGAATGCTTCACCGCCTGCTCGCGCGGCAGGGTATAGAGATAGGGGTCGATGTCCTTGCGCGGCAGGTGGTGGTACTGCGCCAGCCAGTCGATGGCCTGCTCGGGTTTGGCTGCGTTGCAGTACAGCTCGGTGCGGTTGCAGGTGGAGAGGATCGCCGCTTCCTTCGCCGCGCCGTTCTCCACGAGGTCGCGCAGCGCGTTCTCCATCCCTTCGACGTTAAACGCGACCTGCTCGCGCACGGAGAGCGGCGCGGTCTGATGGTTAATGCCAAAAGCGAACAGTTGCATCTTGGTTACGGCTGGCGACAAGCTAAAGGGAGGCGAATTATAGTCGCAACGGCAAGGCAATGCCATCCACCGCGCCCATGGCTTAGAATGGGGCATGAGCAAGAAATTCACCCCCTGCCCTTGCGGCTCCCCGGACTACGTCGCCTGCTGCGGGCGCTACCACGGTGGTACACCCGCACCGGACGCCGCGGCCCTGATGCGCTCCCGCTACAGCGCCTACGTCCTGAAACTGGAGCCCTACCTGCTCGCCACCTGGCACGCGAGCACACGCCCGTCCGCGCTCGAACTCGATACCGACAACGCCAAATGGCTGGGACTGGAAGTGAAGAACCACTCACAACAGGACGCCGAGCACGCCACGGTCGAGTTCGTGGCGCGCTACAAAATCGGCGGCCGCGCCCACCGCCTGCACGAGATCAGCCGCTTCGTGCGGGAGGATGGGCGCTGGTACTACGTGGACGGAACCTTTCCATCTGAGCGTTAACGCCTCAGTGGCAGAAGAGCCGCCCA
>DASTGP010000024.1:0-20855 GCA_035605585.1 Gallionella sp.
TCGAGAACGGCGCGACCCTGAACATCGAGGCGGGAGTCGTGGTGAACTTTGACGCGGCGAAGAACCTTTCTGTGACCAACGGCGCACTCGTCGTGCGCGGAACCGCAGGGCAGCCTATCGTATTCACCTCCACGCTCGACACTGCGGGAAGCACACCCGCGTCCGGCGACTGGGGCCAGATCCGCTTCCTGGACGGTACCAACGACACCGCCACCGTCATTGAGCACGCCCAAGTCCGCTACGGCCACGGCATCGACGTCCAATCCGCGTCCCCGACGTTCAATTACCTGGATATCCGCAACAGCCTCGGCGCGGCCATCGCCATCGACCTCAGCTCCTCGCCCAAGGGCTTGGGCAACCAGGCCAGCGGCAACACTCTCAACGGCGTCAGCGTTCCGGCGGGCGACGTGCTGGGCACCGTGACCTGGGGAATTCGCGGCATTCCCTATGTGGTGGCGTCGGGCATCGTTTCGGTGGGCAACAGCCCGGTGATCAGCACGCTCAACATCAGCGAAATCCAGCAGGGCGAGACGCTTAACGCGCTTATCAATGGCCTGCGGCTGGCAGGCGCGCTGAGCGTCGGCGTCAGCACTGCCGGCACGACCGGCATCGTCCAGAACGGGGCGACGGATACCACCGTTCCTGTCCAGTTCATGGCCGCATCGAATGCCGTGCTCGGCACGGCAGATGTCAGCCTGCAGGTGGCGGCCGGACGCCCATCGCTCCCCGGGGCATTGCGGGTCATCCAGCCGCAGCCTGCCGTAACCAGCCTTGATCCGAACTCCGTCTATGCGGTGCAAACAGGCAATGTGCTGAATGTGACCGGGAAGAACTTCGTTCCCGAATCGATCGTCCAGCTGGATGGTGCAGACCTGACCACGCAATACGGCAGCGCCACGAGTTTGAGCGCAAGCTTGCCCGTGCTGGCAGCGGGGAACAAGAGCATCACGGTTAAGCAACCCGATCCGTTGAGTGCGGGGAATTTCCTGATTTCCAAACCGGCCGTCCTGAATGTGAATGTTCCGGTGCTGTCCCTCAGTCCTGCTTCGGTGAGCCAGATAAAGGGGGTTCCGTTCAATCTTGCGGTGGGAATTCCTTTTGCCGCGCCGACAGGCGGCTTGACCGTCAATCTGTCGAGCGGGGCGGCTGCGGTTGCGACGGTTCCTGCCACCGTGACGGTTGCCCAGGGGGCGACTACCGCTTCTTTCCCGGTGACGACGGTGGGCGAGGGCGTGGTGACGATCACGGCGAGCGCCACGAATTTCACGTCGTCGACCGCGCAGGTGCAGTCGCTTGCACCCCCGACCCTGTCGATCACTTCCGCCAAGCTGGTCGAGGTGGTGGGCAACAATCTCACCCTGGCGATCAATTCGACGGTTGCAGCCGGGACCGGCGGATTGACGGTTTCCCTGACCAGCTCCAATACGGCGGTGGCGACGGTGCCAGCATCGGTCACCCTTCCCGCGGGGAGCAAGACGGCCAATGTCGCGGTGGCGGCGGTGGCTACGGGCAGTGCGACGATTACGGCGCAGGCAAATGGATATGTGACCGGCAGCAATGTGGTGACGGTGCGTCCGGTTACCCAAAGCGTATCGGTGTCGCCGCTCCCCGTCGCCATCCCGCCGGATAGTCTTGCGCGCAAGGTCACGTTGAAACTGGCCGCGGTGGACGCCATCGACCATGTGTTCTCCGTGTCGGTTTCCAATACGACGGTCGCCACCGCCGGAGCAACCAGCGTCACGATACCCGCCGGGCAGACGACCGCGCAGTTGCCGGTGACCGGACTGAAAGAAGGCACGGCATCGATCAGCCTCGTGTCTCCGACGCTGGGAACCGTCGTCGTTCCCGTCTACGTCACGGTCGAATATGCCGGCATCAACATGAGTTATGCGTCGCTGGTCGGCGTGGTCAAGGAGACGCCCGCCGTGCCGCCTCCGCAGAATGCGGCATTGCTGTCGTCGCCGCATGTGGGCGTCGCGTTCGGGAAATACATCACGGGTATTTCGCCCAACTTGCTGACCATAGGGACCGGTCCGACCACGGTTACGGTCAACGGCGAAGGCTTGCAGAACGCCACCTCGGTCAGCATTACTCCCGGTGCCGGCTTGACCGTGGGCACCTTTACGCCCAATCCGGACGGCAAGTCCCTGACCGTGCCCGTCACTGTGGCGGCCAATGCTGCGACTACGCTCAGGCAGGTGGTCGTTTCAGGTTCCGCCGGGCAATACAATGCCACCACGCCGGATGCCGACCGGCTGCTGATTTCCTTGCCCCTGCCGGAGGTAACCTCGGTGGATCCCCTGTTTGCGGTGCCGGGGACGGCTTCGATGACGCTTGCCGTACGCGGCCGCAATTTCCAGGGGGCGCAATCCATTTCGATCACGGCACCGGACGGCATCGCGATAGGCGGTGTGCCAACCGTCAGCACGGACGGCACGTACCTGACAGTTACTCTGGGCATCGCTTCGTCCGCAGCCCGCGGCACACGCGTGGTGCAGGTGAGCACGCCGGCAGGCACTTCGGACGGCACGCCCGGCCCGAACAACACCTTCACCCTGGTGAGCCAGGTGCAGGGCGCCGTCACGCCGATTACTTCGCCTGTGGTCGGGCTGGTCAAGGAAACGGTTGCGCCGCCGCCCGCGACCCAGGCATATGCTTTGTACTCCCTCGCACTGGGTATCGCGAAGGGGCCGGCGGTCAGCGGCGTGTCGCCTTCCGTCGGCGCAATCGGCGATACCGTTGCGATGACGATCACGGGCAACGAGTTGAATAACGTGACCGCGGTACAGTTCAACCCGGCTGCCGGCCTGACGGTGGGAACACCGGTCGTTGCCGTGGACGGCAAGTCGATGACGGTCAGCGTCGCGATCGATCCCGCCGCACAGCTCGGCGCACGTTCGCTCAAGGTGCTGGCGGGAACGACCGCGCTGCCGTTCAGCGGGGCGAGCGATGCGTCGTTCAAGGTGATCTTGCCGCTGGCAAAACTCACTTCGGTCGAACCCATCGTCGTGCCGATTCCCGCGACGAATTTCACCCTGGCGCTGAACGGCAGCAACTTCCAGAACGCCTCCGAGATACGCGTCACGCCCAACACCGGCGTGACCGTCGCCAATCCGCCTAGCGTCAATGCCAACGGCACGCGCGCCACGGTGGCGGTTACGGTGGCGGCGGCCGCCGCAGCCGGCAGCCGGGTCGTCACCATCGTGACCCCCGCGGGCGAATCGTCGGCGGTCGCCGATGTGTCCAATACCGTCACACTCACGGCCAATCCGGGCAGCACTTACGATTCGCTGGCATCGCCTGTCGTGGGGCTGGTCAAGGAAACCGTCGTGGCTCCGCCCGCACAGACGGCCATCACCCCGGCGTCGCCGGTGGTCGGCGTCGTGCGTGAAACGGCGACGGTTGCCGCGCCGGCAAGCCTGAGCGTGTTCCAGCCGTCTCCCCAGGTGGGCGTGTTATTCGGCTCGGCAGCCTACACGCTGGCGCCGGAAGGACTGCTGGCGGGCAGCAGCGGAACCCTGACGGTCACTGGCATCGGTCTGGATGCGGCCACCGGCGCATCGGTCAGTCCGGCGACCGATGTCACTTTGGGCGCCTTGCAGGCCAGTCCGGACGGAACCCAGTTGACCATTCCGGTGACGCTGGGGGCGAATGCGGCAGTGGGTTATCGCTGGGTGTCGCTCAACCGCACCGGCGGGACGCTCAATTTTGCGAAGCCGGGCATGAACGCTTTCTGGATCGCAACGGCGCTGCCGACGCTGGATTCGATTGCGCCGATCCTGGGGCAGCGGGGGACCACTGTGTCCACCGTCACCATACGCGGGGCGAACCTGCAGAACGCCACGGCCGTGGTGGCTGAGCCGCCGGACGGCATCACCTTCGGCGTGCCTGCCGTGGATGCGACGGGGACTGTGCTGACCGTCGGCATGGCGATCGATGCCAATGCGCCGACCACGGCACGGGTGATCCGCGTCTCGACGCACGGCACGATGTCGTCCGCGGTTGCGGCGCCGGCCAATACGTTTACGGTATATCCATGATGGAGTTGTATATGAGGAAAATTGCAGGGCTGTACGAGTTGATCGGGTGTGAAAAAATGGGCTTAAACGTGAAAGGAGAGATTGTGAAAAAACTGAATCTGGGATTGATCGGCGCCGGGATGGTCTTGATGCCGGCAATGGCGCAGGCCTTCGTGAGCGGCAGCACGGGGGCGGACGGCGCGTTTTCGCCGACCGTGAATACGCAAGTGGTGCTGCCGCCCAGCGGTATCCTGAACTACACCACGGTCAACATTCCGGCGGGGGTGACGGTGACGTTCAAGAAGAATGCAACCAATACACCGGTGGTGATTCTGGCGAGCGGGAATGTGACCGTTGCGGGTACGATTTGGCTGGGGGGCGGTAATGCTACAGCAACTGGTGCTGCGGGGGATGGTGCGCTGGGGGACGATGGTATACCTGGCACTGGCGGCCCCGGCGGATATGACGGAGGGCGAGGGGGGATGGGAACACTGACAGCTCCCGCTTGGACGGTCGGTGGCGTTGGCCTAGGACCTGGTGGCGGAAAAGGTGGGGTGTACTATCCCGGCGTTTGTTTTTGTGGCGGTGGTGGTGGTGGATTTGGGATAGCCGGAGCAAATAACAGGGCGGGCACGAACTGGGCAGTCGCCTCAACGGGCGGAGCGGGGGGGGCTGCTTATGGCTCCAGCCAATTGCTGCCATTGATCGGAGGCTCGGGTGGTGGTGGCGGCGTGGGCAACGTATATAACGGCGGGGGTGGCGGGGGCGGCGGCGGGGCGATCTTGATCGCGTCCAGCGGGACGGTAAATGTCTCAGGTACGATTGGTGCTGATGGTGGTCTTGGCGGCGCAGCTTCCGGCGCGAATCTAGGCGGTTCTGGAGGCGGTGGTGCCGGCGGTGCGATCCGTATCGTGGCGACCACGATTAGCGGCAATGGAACTTTAGTGGCAAGGGGAAATGCCGAGGGCGCGAATGATAATTACTGGTGGTCAGGTGGCACCGGTGGCTCGGGGCGGATTCGCCTCGAAGCCGAGACCTTTACTCGTACTGCAGCATCTACGCCCGGGCATACGCAGGGCCTGCCGGGACCTGTGTTCGTGGCGGGTCTGCCGACCTTGAGCATCGCCAGCGTCGGCGGGGTTGCGGTTCCGGCACAGCCGACCGGAAATGCCGACGTGACGCTGCCCGCGACGACGCCCAATCCGGTGACGGTGAGTTTTGCAACGACGGGTGTTCCCGCGGGTAATACCGTGAGGCTCACTCTTACTCCAGCCAATGGTGCAGAGACAACGGTGGTGAGTCCCGCGCTGGTGGGTGATACGACCAGTGCGACGGCGAGCGTCAACATCACGCTGCCGAACGGCCCGAGCACGCTGATGGCGACGGTGACCTACAACATCGTGCTGGCGATGGGCGATGCGCTGTCGGTGTATGCGCAGGGCGAGCGCGTGGAGAAGATCACGCTGGCGACGGCCTTGGGTTCGAAGGAGTCCACGGTGACGCTGATCACGGTTTCCGGCAAGGAGTACGTGGTTCCCGCGGGGGTGCTGGCGGCGATGCCGGTTTGATGAGTTGAGTTTGCCGCGGCCGGTTCAGGACATCTGAGCAGGCTGCCCGCGGGCCGGTGCGGTTCGCGGGCGGCTTGTTCCTTGTGTTCGGCTTTCCGCTGCGGCAATATGCATACATGCCAGTTTATACGTATACCGCATTAGCCGAAAACGGCAGGCGCATGGAGGGGGAGGAGTCGGCGTTGTCCGAGTCGGCGTTGCGCGAAGACCTCGCGCGCCGGGGGCTCCTGGCGCAAGAACTTCGCGTGAAGCGCGCCGGCCTGGGCTTGCCCGGGCGGCAGGGCATCAAGCCGGAAGCCTTCCTGCTGCTCAACCAGGAATTCACCGCACTGCTGCGCGCGGGACTGACCATCCCCGAGGCGTTGCGGCTTGCCGCGGATCGTCCCGACAGCCCGCAATTGTCGCGCGTGTTGCGCCATGTCGAAGAGCAGGTGCGCGGGGGCATGTCGCTGTCCGAGGCCTGCGCGCAGCACGGCGAAGTTTTCGACGGGCTCTTCCTGGCGGCGCTCCGGACGGGAGAAAAGAGCGGCGCGTTGCACGAGGTGCTCGCCAAGTACCAGGTCAACCTTCGCCACCGCGTCGAGCTGATGCGCAAGGTCGGGCATGCCTTGGCTTATCCCGTGTTCCTCCTGATCGCGTTGCTGGTGATACTCGCGGTGCTGTTTGCGTTCGTGCTGCCGCGCTTCGTTTCACTCTACTCGGACTTCGGGGCGCAATTGCCGGCCCCGACCCGCGCGCTCATCGGCCTCGTCAATGCGATGCCCTATGCCGTCCCGCTGGCAGTGCTGGCGGGTGCGGCGGGCTGGATGTTGTGGAAGAACTCGCTGCGGGACCCGGCGGTGCGCATCCGCATCGACGCGTTCAAGGAGCGCATCCCGCTGCTGGGCGGGATTTTCCGGAACACGGCCAGCGCCCAGCTGGCGCGCACGTTGGGCACTTTGCTTGCCGGGGGGACGACGCTGGTCGAGGCGATGCAGATCACGGCGGAGTCGATACCGAACCGTTACCGGGCCGAGCTGCTCAAGGAAGTCAGGCGGCAGGTCATGGAAGGCGTGAGCCTGGCCTCTGCCATGGCGGCGACCGGGATATTGCCGGCCACTGCGGTGAAGATGGTCGAGGTGGGCGAGGCCGGAGGCGGGCTTGAGGATATGCTTTCCGAGGTGGCGGTCTTTCACGAAGAGGCGTTATCGAACAGCCTCACGAGGATGATGGCGCTGATCGAACCGATCCTGATGCTGGTGATGGGGGTGTTCGTGGGCGGAATCATCGTCGTCATGTATCTTCCGATTTTCTATATCGTCGACGTCATAAAATGATTCATCCATTCCATCACCGCACGCTGGCGGAAATCCTGGTCGCGCGCGGACATCTGCATGACGGCGATCTTGCCGGGCGCGATGCGGGAAGCGCGGATTTCGCGGCAACGCTGATCCTGGACAACCTGGTGACGCCCGAGCAGATCGCGGAAGCGCTCGCGGAGCAGCTGAACCTTCCTTACGTGGAGCTGGAGGGATTTTCGGCCGCGCCGGATATGTTCGCGCTGATACCCGCCGAGCGCGCCTATGAATACGGGGTGCTGCCGTACCGCCTGGATGGCGGGGTGCTGCATGTGGCGGCGGCAAATCCGACCGACCTTACCCTGGTCGAACGGCTAGAGCGCCTGTCGGGAGCGCGTGTCGAGCTGATGGTGAGCAGCGAGCGCGCCATCGCGGCCGCGCTCAAGCGCAGCGAGGGCACGGACCAGGTGCTCAAGGGGGTGTCCCAGGACTTCCGCCTGGTGATGGTCAAGGAAAGCGAGGAGGGCAAGGAGCAGGTTGTCGCGCTGGACGAGCTCGGGGATGGCGCAGACAGCCCGGTGGTGAAACTCATCAATACGGTTTTGCTGGCGGCCATCCAGAAGAACGCGAGCGATGTCCACATCGAAACCTACGACAAGGGGCTCGTCCTGAAGTACCGGATCGACGGGGTGCTTTATCCGGCCACGGAGTTGCTGGACCGGCGCCACCACAGCCCGCTGGTTTCCCGCCTCAAGGTGATGGCGGAACTCGACATCGCCGAGAAGCGGGTTCCCCAGGACGGTCGTTTCAGGCTGCGCTTCGGGGGGCGGGACATCGATTTCCGGATTTCGGTCCTGCCCGGCGCTTTCGGCGAGGATATCGTCATCCGTATCCTCGACAAGTCTTCGGTTGCGGACGATATGCGCAATCTCCGGCTGGAAAATCTCGGCATCGGCGGCGATGTGCTCAAGCGTTTCCGCAAGTGCGTGCATGAGCCGTACGGGATGGTGCTGATCACCGGCCCCACCGGCAGCGGCAAGACCACGACGCTCTACGCCGCGCTCACCGAACTCAATCTCGGCGAAGAGAAGATCATCACCATCGAGGACCCGGTGGAATACCAGTTGGAAGGGATCGTGCAGATCGCGGTCAACGAGAAGAAGGGGCTTACCTTCGCGCGCGGCCTGCGTTCGATATTGCGCCACGACCCGGACAAGATCATGGTGGGTGAAATCCGCGACGCGGAAACGGCGCAGATCGCCGTCCAGTCCGCGCTGACCGGACACCTGGTTTTTACCACGGTGCATGCCAACAATTCCATCGATGTGATCGGGCGTTTCACCCACATGGGGCTCGATCTCTACAACTTCGTCTCGGCCCTCAACTGCGTCATGGCGCAGCGCCTGGTGCGCATGATCTGTCCCGAGTGCAAGCGAGAGGTTGCTATTGACGATGAATTGCTGGAGCATTCCGGGCTTGACCCGAAAGTTCATGCAGGACAGAAGTGGTATGAGGGGGCCGGCTGCGGGTATTGCAACGGCACCGGTTACCGCAGGCGCAAGGCGATCACGGAATTGCTGGTGCTGACGCCGCGCATCCGGCAGATGATCGTCGACCGCTGTCCCGCCGATGAATTGTTGGCTACCGCGGTTTCGGAGGGCATGGTTACGTTGCGGCAGTCGGCGATCGCCAAGGTCCTGGCGGGCGAAACGACTTTGAAAGAGATCAATCGTGTCACATTTGTGGAATAGATTCGCCTCCCGACTGCGTCCGACCAGCACGAGCGCGATCAGTCTCGGGATCTGCGGCGACCGCGTCGTGGCTGTGCGCGTCGACCCGATGGAAAACGGGCGCTGCATCACTCATGTGGCGGAAGAACGCCTTCCGTTTGCTCCCTTCAGGGATACGGCGCCACGCGCCGGCGATCCGGCCATCCTGGCGCAGGCCCTTCAAAAGCTCGCCACGGCGGTCCCCCAGGCTCACTGGCCGTTGCAGATTTCGCTTCCCGATCCCGCTGCGATATTCCAGGTGATGGAATTCGATTCGCTGCCGAAAGCTGCTTCGGAGCGGGAGGCTATCGCCCGTTTCCGCATGGAAAGGGAATTGCCCGCGGTGGCCGGGATGGAAAGTTCTTTCCAGGTGCTGGGTGAAGACAATGGCAAGACATTGCTGTTGTCACTGGCGGTACCGTGCGGCTGGCTGGATTGCCTGCGCGAGGGGTGCCGGGCGGCAGGGTTTGTCCCGAGTGTCACCGATATCGGCGCAAGCCATCTATTCAATCGTTTTCAGGATGCATTTGCGGCCGGAGAGGACGGTGTGCTGGTTTCGATCGAGGCGGATTCCTGGGCGGTGTTGTTCTGGGATCAAGGGGGGCGTCCCCGCTTTTTCCGGAGCCGCTGGCGCGAACTCGACCGCGAAGACGGCGCGGACCATGAGTCCATGGCTCAGGAGGTCGAACGGCTGGTGCGCGCCTATGTCCTGTCATCGCCCGGGCGCAGGATCGGCCGGGTGTATTTGTGTTCCGGCCTGGCCGAGCATGATTCGTTTGCAGCCCGGCTGAACGCCCGCATGCAGGTTCCCTGTGTTCAACTCGACCTGGCTGATGGGTTCTATGTAACCGCAGGGGTATCGAAACGAGATGTCAGCCTTGGAACATTGGCGGCGACAATACCGAGATCATGAAGATAACGACCAATTTCTCCACTCCCGTCGGGTGGCTCGCCCCTTATCTGGCCGGGATATGTTTCCTGTTGACGGCGCTTTCCGTGATCGTATCCGTTGTTTTGTTCATGTCGGCCAATCGTGCACGGGAAGAAATCCCGATGCTCGAAGAACAACTGGCTCGTTATCGTAGCCGCGCAGTGGACGCGCCGGGCGAGTTGCCGCCGCGCGACAAGCTTGCGGCGCTAAGCGTACAGGTAAAAGCGCTGAAGGGGCTTACAGGGCCATTGGGGCAGACGCTCCCTCAGTTGCTGGCGCGTATCGAGGGGATTGTTCCCGACAGGGTTTGGCTCGTGAGCCTGGAATACAGGGTGCGCGAGGGCGAGGCGAAGCTGGTGGCGGAGGCGGATCAGGCCGAACTCTTGACCGAATTCATGACGGGCCTGGAGCAGTCCGGCTTTTTTTCGCAAGTGCTCCTGACGCGCCAGGCACGCCGCATGGAAGGAGCGCAAACCTCCGTCCAGTTTGAAATTCAGTTGCGGGGGAAATGATGAGATTCGCAACGGCCAAGGAAGAGTTGCTTTTTTCCCTCAGGTATCCGCTTGTGCGCCGCAGCCTGGCGGCATTGATGGCGTCGATCATTTTGCTTGCCGGTGTTTCCATGTTCTATTGGTGGCCGGCACGGGGGATGGAGGCGAGTCTCAATGAAGAGATTGCCGGGAAGCGCCGGGAGATTGCAGACGCGGAATTCACCGCGCAGCTCGTGCGGGTTTCCAGGCATGCCATGTCCCAGGTGGCGCAGATGGAAAGGAAGCTCGACGCCGCCGTCACCCAGGCTGCACTGGTGCAAAATCTGGGGCTTCTGGCTCAGGAGAGCAATGTGAAGATCGTCTCCGAGTCGTATGAGGAGGGGCAGCCCGAAGCCGGTTACCTGCCTCTCGTGCACGGGGTGACATTGCAAGGTGCGTATCCCGATATCCGCAACTTCATTACCGGCTTGCAGGGGCTGCCTACTTTTACGGTGGTCAAAGGGGCGGTTTTCGGGCTTGCGTCGGGCTCCGGCGATATCAGGGTTCAACTGAATATGGTTACCTACCGGAAAATGATCGGGTCAAACACATGACGAGGGAAAAGAAACTGGGCGTTTTCGCCGTCATCCTGTTGCTCGTGGCCCTCAACGTCTGGCGGTGGTGGCCCTCGGCGCAAGCTTCGTCCGAAAAGACAACGGTGGCCGGTGGCGCCTTTCGCCTGGAGGATTTCGAGGTTGGTTCGCTACGGGTCGATTCGAAGGATCCCTTGCCCAGGGATATTTTTCATCCCAAGGAAATTGCCGTCCCCGAACCCGAGGTGAAGGTTGAGCCGCAGGACGTGCCCCCTCCCAAGTCTCCGGAAGAATTGGCGTATGAAGCGGCGCTGGCAGAATTTGCTCAAATACGATGTGTGGGTATTTCTGCCAGGGACAACCATTTCCAGGCGTATGTTTTCAGCCAGGGGAGTCATGTCCTGGTTTCCAAGGGAGACAAGGTCGGCAGTCGTTTTGTGGTGGAGAAGATAATGTCAGATGGGGTGATGTTGCGTGATCCCGATACCGAGGTCGGAGGGGAAGTCACCATATCGGGGAAGTAGTTGCGTCGATGCTCGGCACAATGACAAAAGCTGAGGCAGAACTTTAAGGTGTGCAATATTGCCCGTTATCATCCCTGCAGTTTGCCAGGGGGATGTCCGGGGTGCAGATAGGGGGGGGAATGTTTTATCAGTACGTGAAGACAAGGCAGTTTGCCTTGCGGCAGTTTTCCATTGCCTTGACGGCCAGCTTGTTCGTCGCCGGATGTGCGTCAGGCCCGGTACAGGTCGCGAACGATCATATCGCCCATAACGAATGGATGAAGGCCGTCCTGGTGTATCGCAAGGCAGCCGCTGAACATCCTGGGGACGTTGAATTCAATTCCCGCCTCAAGCAAACGGAGCTCAAAGGGGCTGATTATTACTATCAGCGCGGCGCCGCGCTGCTGGAGCAGAATGATGTAGAGGGGGCTATCGTCCAGTTCCAGCAAGGCCTCGCGGTCATGCCGGATTACAGCAAGCTCTTGCAGGCGATGAGGCAGGCCTTGTTGCGCAAGGAGGCTAACAGCCTGTATGTCGAAGCCTTGCGGTTGCTGGATGCCGGACAGACGGGAGAGGCGCGGCTGCTTCTGAAGCGCGCGGTTGAGATGTACCCGGAGTTCAATAGCGCCGCGGACAAGCTCGCCCAGCTCGACAGGATGGCGGCAAACGACGAGGAGGCCGGGCGCCTGAAAGTGACTTCGCGTTCGCGGATCACGTTGAATTTTCGCCAGACGGATTTGCGAACCGCGTTTGAATTTATTGCAAAGTCATTCGGTATTGATGTTGTTTTCGATGAGGGCGTCAAGACCATGCCGGTTACGTTGTTCGCCAAGGACGTGACCTTCGAGGAGGCGCTCAATCTCATCCTTTCGACTTCGAAGACTTTCTATAAGAGGGTGGGGCAAAACACGATACTGATTGCGCCGGACAATAAGGAAAAACGTGGGCAGTATGAAGATCAGTTGGTACGCGTTTTCCAGCTCACCAATATCTACGCCAAAGAGATGGCGGATATTCTCAAAGGCATCATCCCGCTCAACAAGATCATTGTTAATGACGCGCTCAACACGATCGTCATCCGGGACTCGGAGGAAGCCATCAAGGTGGCAGGTAAGGTCATCCGGGCCAATGATCGGCGTCCTGCCGAAATAGTGCTTGAGGTAGAGATCCTTGAGGTGAACCGGTCCAAGGCTGAGCGGCTCGGGCTCGACTTGAGTCCCTACAGAATAGGGGCTGCGGTTCCCGCTGCCACCCCCATTCCTTTAACCGGCAGCATTCGGAGAGCTTTTAGCAATAACGCCATTCTGACCCTGCCGGCCATAACCTTTAATTTCTATAAGCAGGATGTGGATGCCAAGACTTTGGCTAATCCACGATTGAGAGTTCTAAGCGGCAAGAACGCAAAGATACATATCGGAGATCGTGTTCCGTTGCGCGCTTCCGTCATCCAGGACGCAACTGGCCAAGTGCGTACTACGTACGACTATAAAGAGATCGGCATTATGTTAGCCGCCCAGCCAGTCATCCATCTGGATAACTCTGTAACAGTCAAAGTCAATCTTGAGGTGAGTTCGCTCGGGCAAAATATCGGCACACAGAATGAGCCCGCATATAGCATCGGTACGCGCAATGCCGAAACATTCATGTTGTTGCGCGACGGGGAGACCGCCATTCTCGGCGGCTTGATCCGCGATGAGGATCGGAAGACCCGCCTTCGTGTCCCGGGGTTTGGAGATATTCCCGGCGTTGGCACTGTATTTACCTCCAGTGACGACTCGGGGGGGCGTACGGATGTGTTGCTTACAATCACGCCTAGGGTTGTGCGCGGATGGGATATACCGGAGAGAAACGTCCAGATGTTTACGTCAGGTTCCGTGGAGCGGCTTACCAGCCAGCCACTCCTGGGCGAGTTTGCTGCGCCGGATGACGCAGCGGGAGCTCCTCGCGAACTTCCACGCAAAGTTCCGGCAGAGGGGAAACCTCCGGCCCCACAAGATGACGCCGTGTCCGAATCCGCGAAGGCCCCAGTACCGTCTGCAGTCGATAGGAAGGCAGCAGGGCCGCAGGACACCGGGGAATCATCTGCTCCGGCCAAGACGCCTTTGGCTCCTCCGGCTCCTCCGGTTGCCGGGACGACTCCAACGACTTCCGTTGGCGAGGCACCGGTGCGACCGGCGCCTGTTCAACCGACAGCGGGAACGATTCCGACATCCCCGGTAAGTGGGGCGCAACAGGTTTCGATACAGGGGCAGCCTTTATTGGCCTTTTCCGAGTCAGTTGTTGAAGGCAATGCCGGCAAGGAATTCGAGATCAAACTTACCGGCGAAAATCTGGACGGTGTGACTGGCGTATCGGCTGAGGTGTTGTTTAATCCCCAGTTGGTGAAATATGTGCGCAGTGTGCCGGGAAATCTTGCCGCCAAGAATTCCAAAATCGAGCCGGACGAGGCACATGGGGTTCTTCGAATCAAGTTGGACTACCCGGAGAATACTCCGGTGCGAGGAGGGGGAGTGTTGGCGCGGATCGTGATGCGGGGGGATCGTCCCGGAACTTCCTATATTGTCTACCGGGCACCTACGCTTTCCACGGCGAACGGGGATGTTGAAAATGTTCAAGTCCGCGCCTCGCGTGTCGTCGTCAAGTAGCCTGCCGACGCGGCGGTATGCCGCCATATCGGGTTTGACGCTGGTTGAGCTGTTGGTCGCGCTTGCGGTCTTGTCCATCCTGGCCGCAGCGGCCTTGCCGTCGGTTGAGATGGTGGTGATGCGTACCAAGGAGATCGAGCTGCATGGGGCGTTGCGAGAGATGCGTACTGCGATCGACAATTTTCACGAGGACTGGGTGAACGGAAAGATATCAAAGACGAATTCCAATACCAGTGAGGATGGATATCCACGTACACTCCAGGTGTTGGTCGAGGGTGTCGAGACAAGCAACGTAAAGGGGGGCGTACGCCGCTATTTGCGCCGTATACCCCGCGATCCCTTTGCCGAGCCGGGGCAGGCGCCTGAAGAAAGCTGGGTCGTCCGCGGCTATCAGGATGGGTTGGATGCTACGATCTGGGGGGGAAAGGATATATACGACGTCCGTTCCGCAAGTGACAGGGTGGCCCTTGATGGTACGAAATACAGTAGCTGGTGAAGCCATGAGGCGCGGCAACGGCTTTACGCTTGTAGAGCTTCTGCTGGTTCTGTTTCTGGTTGCGTTGCTCGCCGGCCTGGTTATGCCGGTGGCAACGAAATCAGTCGCTCAAGCCAAGGAATCCGCGCTGAAGGAAGATTTGCAGGTGTTGCGCAAAGCAATTGACGACTATTACGCCAACACGGGGCATTATCCGGAAAGTCTTGCGCAGCTGGCGGACAAGCACTACATCCGAAAATTGCCTGTTGATCCCTTGACCGACGTATCCAGCAGCTGGGTCGAAGTTCACAACGAGGGTTCGGTGGGCGGGGTTGTCGATGTGCACAGCGGCGCGGAGGGCGCCGGTTCGGACGGCAGGCAATACCGGGATTGGTAACATTGTGATTCTGATTCAATTTTGAAAAGGGGATGTTGATGCGGTACCGTTATGTATTATCAAGGGGCTTTACCCTGACGGAGTTGCTGGTAGTGCTGGTTATCATTGGGTTGTTGGCGGCGCTTGTGGGGCCTGTGCTGTACCAGCGCATCAATCCGGCCAAGCAATCGGTGGCTCGCGCCCAAATAGAAAATTTCATGTCGGCGCTCGATTCCTACTTTCTTGATATCGGAAAATTTCCAACGCAGCAGCAGGGGCTGGTTTCATTGCGCCTGCGCCAGGATGGGGAATCGAAGTGGAATGGCCCGTACCTCAAAAAAGACATTCCCAGCGATCCTTGGGGCAATCCCTTTGTATATCACTCTCCCGGTCGCAACGGGGGATATGAAGTTATCTCCTATGGAGCAGACGGCAAGGAAGGCGGGGAGGGGGACAATGCCGATATCAATAGCTGGGAAACCAAGAAATAGGGAGGGAGGCTTTACCTACGCGATGGTGCTTGTCGCAGTCATCGCGATGGGGATCTTCGCCGAAGTGGCGACATTCTATGCATCGCGGTCGCGCCAGATGGATCGTGAGGCGGAATTGCTTTTTCGAGGTACTGCATACCGCAATGCGATCAAGAGCTATTACGAATCCGGCAGACCGATCAAGACCTATCCGAGATCGCTGGACGACTTGGTGAAAGATCCGCGGGTGGCCCACAAGTCGCATCTGCGAATGTTGTATCCCGATCCGTTCGGCAAGAAAGACGAAGGCTGGAAACTGCTGCGCGCAAGTGACGGAGGAATTTCTGGCGTATCGAGTAAATCTACGGAAAAGCCGATAAAAACGGGAAATTTTCAGCAAGGCTATGAAAAATTCGAGAGCGCAAGTTCCTATTCGGACTGGGCCTTTGAATTTGTGCCGATGTCGGGCGTCATCCCGGTTAGTCCCAGATAATCCATCGTGCACTGTATTGTCGCATCCGCGATGGGGAATCGATGAGAGTGGCGGATCGGGGCATTACACGCCGAACCTGCCCCCGGGGAACCTGCGCATCGTCCCGGCATTCCCCGTACAATATTCATCATGAAGATCCAGACCTTTCCCGACAGCCCCTACCGCCTGCACCAGCCGTTCGAGCCGTCCGGCGATCAGCCTACAGCCATCGCGCAGCTGGTGGATGGCATCGAGGACGGCCTCGCGTTCCAGACGCTGCTCGGGGTGACCGGTTCGGGCAAGACTTACACCATGGCCAACGTCATCGCGCGCACCGGGCGGCCCGCCATCGTCATGGCGCCGAACAAGACGCTCGCGGCCCAGCTGTACGCCGAGATGCGCGAGTTCTTCCCCGAGAATGCGGTGGAGTACTTCGTCTCCTACTACGACTATTACCAGCCCGAGGCCTATGTGCCGTCGCGCGACGTGTTCATCGAAAAGGATTCCAGCGTCAACGAGCAGATCGAGCAGATGCGATTGTCCGCCACCAAGGCGTTGCTGGAGCGGCCCGACGCGGTGATCGTGGCGACCGTGTCGGCGATCTACGGTATCGGCGACCCGGTGGATTACCACGGCATGATCCTGCACCTGCGCCACAACGAGCGCATGCCGCAGCGCGACGTGATCAAGCGGCTCACCGAGATGCAGTACGAGCGCAACGACATGGATTTCACGCGCGGCACTTTCCGCGTGCGCGGCGACGTGATCGACATCTTCCCGGCGGAAAACAACGAGAACGCGCTGCGCCTGACGCTGTTCGACGATGAGGTGGAGTCGCTGTCGCTGTTCGATCCGCTCACCGGCCACATCCTGCAGAAGGTGCCTCGCTACACCGTGTATCCTTCCAGCCATTACGTCACGCCGCGCAGCACCGTGCTGCGTGCCATCGAGACCATCAAGGTCGAGCTGGCAGAGCGCATCTCGTTCTACCAGCGCGAGAACAAGCTGGTCGAGGCGCAGCGCATCGAGCAGCGCACCCGCCACGACCTGGAGATGCTCACCGAGATCGGCTTCTGCAAGGGCATCGAGAACTATTCGCGCCACCTCTCGGGGCGCAAGCCCGGCGAAGCGCCCCCGACGTTGATGGACTACCTGCCGCCGAACGCGCTGATGTTCCTCGACGAGAGCCACGTCACCATTCCGCAGATCGGCGGCATGTACAAAGGCGACCGCGCGCGCAAGGAAAACCTGGTCAACTACGGTTTCCGCCTGCCGTCCGCGCTGGACAACCGGCCGCTGCGCTTCGACGAATTCGAGCGCATCATGCGCCAAGCCGTCTTCGTCTCCGCCACACCCGCGACCTACGAGGCCGAGCATGCGGGGCAGGTGGTGGAGCAGGTGGTGCGTCCGACGGGACTGATCGACCCGGTCATCGAAGTGCGTCCCGCCACGCACCAGGTGGACGACCTGATGTCCGAGGTGCGGCTGCGCGTCAAGGCGGGGGAGCGCGTGCTGGTCACGACGCTGACCAAGCGCATGTCGGAACAGCTCACCGAGTACTTCACCGAACACGGCATCAAGGTGCGCTACCTTCATTCCGACATCGAGACCGTCGAGCGCGTCGAGATCATCCGCGACCTGCGGCTCGGCGAATTCGACGTGCTGGTCGGCATCAACCTGCTGCGCGAAGGCCTGGATATTCCCGAGGTGTCGCTGGTCGCCATCCTCGATGCGGACAAGGAGGGCTTCCTGCGCTCCGAGCGCAGCCTGATCCAGACCATAGGCCGCGCCGCGCGCCACCTGCACGGCACCGCGCTGCTGTATGCCGACAGGATCACCGACTCGATGCGCAAGGCGATCGACGAGACCGAGCGCCGCCGCCACAAGCAGATTGCTTACAACGAGGCCAACGGCATCACGCCGCAGTCCGTGGTCAAGCGCATCAAGGACATCATCGACACCGAGTACGACATGGACTCCGAGCGCGCGCAGCTGAAGGCCGCGCAGACCCAGGCCAAGTACTTCGCGATGAGCGAGAAGGAAGTCTCGAAGGAGATCGCGCGGCTGGAGAAGGAGATGCTCGCCGCCGCAAAGAACCTCGAATTCGAGCGCGCCGCCGAGCTGCGCGACCAGCTCAAGAAACTGCGCGAAGCCATATTCGTTTCACCGTTGTGAGTCCAAGCATGAAAGTCAAAGTCTTGTTCGTTTGCATGGGGTATAGCCGCGAAGTGTTGCTGACCAGGTCCTGTCGACAAGTAACACTCCCGCAACACCCGTCTCTATAATTGCGATTGCGCGGCGGATACAGTTCACGGGATGGGTTATGACGTCGGCGCTGTTCTTCAGGGGAAATATATGTCTGGTATGAGCAAAACGGCATTGCCGTTACTGTGTGCGTTCTCGCTGTTTGTATCGGCGAGTGCCATCGGGGGCGACCGCGACTACACCGTTCGTCGCGGGGACACGCTGTCGCAGATCGCGGCGCAGGAACTTGGACGGGCGAGTGCCTGGCGCGAGTTGCAGGCGCTGAACAAGGTGGCCGATCCAGAGCACCTGATGCCGGGCAGCGTCTTGCGCATGCCTTCGGCCGCAGTTCGTCGCGCGGCCGTGTTCGCGGAGGTCGTGTGGACCCAGGGCGATGCTCGCGGCATCGACGGCTCCGGTTCGAAGCCGTTGCAGCGCGGGGCCATGCTGGGCATGGGCGACAAGGTGCAGACCGGGCCTGACGGTTTGGTCACATTGCGTTTTTCCGACCAGTCGCGGCTGCTGATTTCCGCCAATAGCAGAGTGACGCTGACGCGCATGGCGGAGGATGGCAAGTCGGGGCGCGGCGCGGCGCGGATCGCACTGGATGCCGGGGCCGCGGAGTCCATCGTCACGCCGCGGCAGAAAGTGGGCGCGCATTACGAAGTCAAGACGCCGGCGCTGAGCCTGGCCGTGCGCGGCACCCGCTTCCGGGTCGCCGTCGACGGCGCGGCTGAGACGACGCGAACCACGGTTTCCAATGGCGTGGTCGCGGCCGCCGCAGAGGGCAAGACGGTGGTCCTGACCGAAGGGACGGGAACGATGGCCG
The DNA here is from genome assembly GCA_035605585.1 of Gallionella sp. Taxonomy (GTDB): domain Bacteria; phylum Pseudomonadota; class Gammaproteobacteria; order Burkholderiales; family Gallionellaceae; genus Gallionella. The sequence continues at coordinate 18,642 of DASTGP010000024.1, forward strand.
TGCGCGGCGAAGCGCCGTCCGCGCCGCGCACGTTGCTGCCGGCGCCGGTCATGGCGGCACCCGCCGCCACGCTGGAAAAACTCCCCGTGCAGTTCGCCTGGCAACCGTTGGCGGATGCAGGGCAGTACCGCGTCGAGCTGCTCGACCGCACCGGACGAATCCGGTTCGGGGAATGGTTCTCCGACGTCGCCAGCGTCGCTTGGGCGGATATCCCCGACGGCGATTACCAGTTGCGGGTGCGGGGCATCGATAGCGCGGGGCTGGAGGGACGGGAGGCCGTCCACGTTTTCACGCTCAATGCGCGGCCGAAGCCGCCGCTGCTGCGGCTGCCGGTCGCCGGCAGCCGCGTGGACAGCGAAACGGTGTCGTTCCGTTGGGCGCGTCCGCAGGGCGCACAACGCTATCGCTTCCAGATCGCAAGTTCGGCAACTTTTGAAAATGCGGAAACAAGGTTGCTGCAGGTGTCTGAAGATCAGGAGGGCATCGATCTGCGCCTGCCGCGCGGCCGGTATTTCTGGCGTGTTGCGGCAGCCGGCGCGGAGGGCGACTTCGGTGCGAACAGCGATACGCAGACTTTTGCCATGGTCAGCAGCGGCGAGAACGTGGCCGTTCCGCTGGACAGCGCGGGCGTGGTGACGTTGCGCTGGAATGCGGGGTTCGCCGGGCAGCGTTACCGGTTGCAGGTTGCGCTGGATCCCGATTTTCGCGAGCCCATCCTGGATGACGGGCAAGCCGGAAATGAGGCCATCTTCCTGCAACGGGGCAACGGGCCATACTTCGTTCGCATCCTGCGCATCGATGATGACGGTTCCTTCGGCGCTTTCGAGCCCGCCCAGCAATTCATGCTGGCTCCGGTCCAATGAGCAAGATGAGCAAAAAGTCGCAGAGCGACTTGTGGATACTTGCCGCCGCGTTCGTGCTGACGGGGCTGATCTCCCTCACGCCGCCGTATCAGCGGCTCGATTCCTGGCTGGGCGATGCGCAGCAATCGCTGGTCGCCCGCGAAACCTATTTCCGGGATGCCTTTGTGATCGATATCGACGAGGCGTCGTTGACGAGCCTGGAACCGTATCTCGGCACCTGGCCCTATCGCCGCGATGCCTACGCATTGGTGCTCGATTACCTGAGCGACATGGGTGCAGAGGTCGTGGTCTTCGACATTCAACTCGCTACGCCGCGCGAAAAGGACGATGCGTTCGCCGCGTCGATGCGGCGCAACGGCAATGCCGTGCTGGTTGCGAGCGCACCGGCCTCGGGGGGGGCGATAAGCGCTGCCGACAAGGAGCGTTTGCGGCAGTTCGCATGGCGCACCCCGCCCAACTTGTCCGCACATGCATGGCCGACGGTGCTGATGCCCGCACCGGCGCTGACCGAAAAACTTTCCGGCGACATGCAACTGGGTATGGTGTCGCTTAACGAAGATGCCGACGGCGTGCTGCGGCGCATTCCCCTGATGCACGACATCGCGGGCGTGCGCCTGCCGTCGCTGCCGCTCGCGGTGTTGGCGCATGGCCGCGAGCGCACGCTCGAATACGATGGGGCGGCGGGGCGCGCCCTGTTCGGCGGCGCGTCGTGGCCCGTCGACGAGACGGGAAATTTCCATTTGGCCTATCCCAAGAACGCCAACTCTGTGATGACGATGCCTTTCCGGCAGGTGGTCGAGGCCGCGCTGGGCGCGGTGCATCTCGAAGACGCAGCGAAATTTTTCAAAGGCAAGACGATATTCATCGGCAGTTCGGCACAACTTTCTGATCGCGCCGTTACTCCGCGCGGCGTGATGTCGGGAACTGCGGTGCTGGCGATTGCCCACCAGAGCCTGAAGCAGAACATGCTGCTCGCGCCGCAACGTGCGGCATGGAACGGGGCGATGATCGTGCTGGCGCTGCTGCCCGTGCTGATTTCGATTCTCGTCTTCCGCCGCGAGCCGCGCCGCATGGTGATGGTCATGATCTCCGGCATCGTCGCCGTTTATGCCGCGAACCTGCTGCTCCTGTCCCGCCAGCAGCAGAGCGTGCTGCTGTTCCCGCTCTTGCTGATCGGCTTCGGCTGGCTGTTGTTTGCCATCCGGCAGCAGGGCATGCTGCGCCGGCACAACGTCCGCCTGATCGGCCAGACGCGCGCGCTGGAACAGGCGAATCTCGAATTGCAAACCACCGCGAGCACGGATTCCCTCACCGGATTGCTGGTGCGGCGCGCCTTCCTCGAACGCTGCGT
>DASTGP010000061.1:0-2984 GCA_035605585.1 Gallionella sp.
CGAGCCGTCTCGGCGGAGAGATTTCATTTGGCAGATCGTCCGAACCAAGTCCGATGGCGCGACGGTAATGGAGAGCGCGTCGGGGTCATTCAAGTCGATGGAAGACGCTTACACGGAAGGCACCCTCGCATTAGCGCGCTACAATTCGCGCAACTGACGCCGCAGCATTCACAGGCTCGTACTGTCCCTGGATTTGCTCAATCTGCCCGCTTAGGTTGAGGCCATCGTCGGCAACACCATTTGGGCGCTGGCGGCTGAGAGACGCTACCGCGCTCCCGCTCGAAAAGAACGGGAGGCACCCATGCGCACTCCAGCGTTTTGGCGGGAACAGGCTACCGAGGCGTGGGCTGCCGTCCTGCGCTTTGAGGGGGACGCTGAACTGCTGGACGCTTGGGTGCGTGCCGCGGTCGGCTTCGAGAAGCTGGCTGACCGCTATGAACAGCTGTCAGTGGACGGCCGGAGGTCCGATCAGAGGATTAATCGCTCGAAAGAGCGTCGTGCGCCGCCTGGAGCTCCTCCTGCATGATCTGCAGCATCTCGAGAGCCGTCCTGAGTTCTTGGCGCAAGCGGGCCACTTCTTCCCTCAGGGCTGTGACTTCATCCGGCTGGGCGTGGGCGTTGTCGATTGGCATGAGGGCGATCGTCCCCGGCCGTGGAGCAGGAGCACGGTCGCTTCTCTCAGCCGCCGACGCTCGGAAGCCGTTGCCAGCCATGCTGGCATTATGGGCACGTTGGCCGATAATTGCACCGCGCGCGACCGCAGCCCTCTGGAGCGTGCCTTGCACCGGCTCGAAACAAAGTTGCTATTGAGCAGGAGCTAATCCGGAGAGGGGAACGCCATGACCAAGCGGGCACCAGGGTCACAATGGGATAAGCGCCGGCTGGCTACCCTACCAGACCTCAGCGACGAACCGCCCAGCGCTGAGCTAGCTATGGAGATTGCCCGACATCGCGCCAAGGAAGTCCTGAACGTGGTCAATTGGCAGCTCAGCACTCTGCCGCACCAGCATGCGTTGCAGGTCCTATGGGCAGCGACCAAACGCCAGAAAGCGCGCCAGCCCGATCAGGAAACCGCGCCAAGCTGAGAAAGCCACTTACCTAAAGCTAGAGACGGCGGACGGCCTCAGCGTCCGTGTGAGCAGCACAACCGCCGCGACGAGCGCCGACATGATGACCGCCGAGCACGATCGCCAGCACGGCAGAGTAGAGCGGTTTCTTCATCGTCATGGCCTCCTGGCCCCTTATGGCCAGTCCAGTCGCTGCCACTGGTGCCGGCGCGGAGTCGTCGCCATGTGCTGCGGTGCCGCGCGCGATCCGGCCACGATTGCGCGGCGAGGCGGGGTGGCCGGGGCCGGCGAACACGCGGCCGCCTCGCTGACCGCATTTTGCCTTCGACAGTCGCCCCACTCCGTTCGGCCGGGGCTCGCCCTGAACTGATCAAATTAAACAGTTTGTTCAACTGCGGCCGGTCGGGCGCCCTTGGAGGTTATGGACGCCGCCGACCTGCTAGCCTACGCCACCCGTTACCGGACCCTGGCTGCCCGAATGACCGATGAGCAAACCCGTGAGGGGCTGCTCGAACTGGCGGAAAAATACGAGGCGCTCGCCCGCGGAATGCAGGCAGACGACGCCCCTCCAAATGCACATAAAAGATCGGACGCTTAACGCTCCCACCGCTTCGCGGCAGCCTTTTGGGCGATCTCACTTCGTTGCTCCGCGGTCAAATTTCGAGCGCGGGCCGCACCACCCAAACTTCCAAGCTGTTGTGCCGGTGAAAGTGCGATCTCATTGTGCGCCGTCGCATCGATCAGCGGCACTTTCGGGCGCTTTTTCCCCAATTTGGTTGATGTCTGTGTATTCCGTCGCATTGAAATCCTGCTTAGCGGTAAGTATGTTGCTCATAGCACAAAAAGGAGAACTCTAGGCGGAGGTTTCGCGATGCCGGCTCGCATCGTCGTTCTCTTGAATGAACATGAGATCGCCGAGGAAGCCGCCTCGGCGCTTCGGGCACAAGGGCAGGACGCCGTGGCCCTCGTCGATCCCATGACGGCGCTGGAGGCGTTGGAAGGGGCAGAACGGATTGAGGTTCTTGTCACCTGCCTAGATTTCGCGCCGGGCAAACCCAATGGCATCGCACTCGGCCGCATGGCCAGACTGAGGCGGCCGGGCATCCGAGTTCTGTTCGTCGGCCCGGCAGACCTCGAAGAATTCGCGGAAGGGCTGGGCACCTTCATGGCCTCCCCGGTGACTGGGCGGCAGCTGGTAGAGGGTGTTTTAAAAGCGCGGGACGCCGAAATGCAGGCGCAAAATGCGGCGTCCGCCGGCGACGAAACCCTAATGGCGTCGGCGGCTGAGAGACGCACGACCGGCCTCCCCGGCCCCCCGCGTGATGGGAGCCGATGATGGCCACAGCATCGCACGCCGTAGCGATTTACTATCGCGAACGGGCCAAGACGTGGCGCGAGAGCGCCGCGGCGGTGCCGGACGGCGCCCCGCAGCAAGCGGTCTATCGGGAGATCGCCGAAGGATACGAGAAAATAGCCGCCCAATATGAGCGGCGGGAGCAGCTTGAACGAGGCTTAAAGGTCGCGGTAAGGGAGGGCGTCATCTAATCCCTCCTCTCCGCGGGCAGGGGCTTCATATCTGTCCGCAAGGTCGAGCAATCCCCGCTTCGTCGGTTGATCCGTCACGCTGGCGGCGAGCTCCCGGTAACGTTTCGCACGCGCCAGGAGTTCGTCGCTGTCCATCATCCCTGAGTGGCGGACCCAGGAGGCGGTTGATCAGTCAGGTTATTTTGATGCTTGCGGCTCGCCGGACGACCGGCCGCCGTCGCCGCCAGCCTGCGGTCATCAGCTATCTCATCCCGGTCCAGCCGAGTATGCTGTAGGCCAACATGGCAATGACACCTACGACCACAAGGATGACCGGGAGCCAATTGGGCGTCACGGACGGCCCTCCTCGCCCCGCCACGCTGCCCTGAGCCG
>DASTGP010000075.1:0-13382 GCA_035605585.1 Gallionella sp.
TACGGTGTGCCAGAGTCTGCCTCTCTGAAAAGGAAGGCCCAGGCGAAACAGCTCAAGGCCTACCTGCTTTTCTTCGAACAGGTCATGGCCGATTTTCTCCAGAACGTTCAGGAGATTCCAAGACTGTTCTCCCTGGATGAGCAGCTCCGCCGGTCCTATTTCCACCAGGTTCTTGGCAACGATGCGATCCCCGGTGTCGAGGAAATTTATGCGAACGGTGCGGAGGGGTTGGATTCCGAACTCGCCGGAGTGCTGGCCGAGGTCGACAACTACGGCGACAGGCGAAACCGGGTGCTCGATTACCTGCTGGGACTATACGGCGAGAAACTCAGCCTGAATTCCCTGAGGCAAATTCGGGACGAAGGCGCAGACAAGGAAAACGAGCTCATAGCGAGCAAGATCGCCTTTCTCAGGGATATCGTGGATATCGGCAAGAACCGTGCTGCGGCGTTCGACTACCTCAAGCCGGCGGACGACGGATCGAACGGCGCCGGGCTGGGAAAGAAACTCGCGTTCCTTCTCGGCCTGAATCCGCCGCCGGACGGAGAAGGACAGAAACGTTTCGGCAACGATATCCGCATCGTGGAGCATATCCTGCTCAGACCTCGCCGGGAAACGGACGACAACGGGCACGAGCCCCGCGACTTCTACAACTTCAGGGCCAGCATCCTCTTTCCGGCCGGTCCCGGTCGTTTCGCAGACAGCGAGTTCCGCAAGCTGGCAGAAGAGACCGTCTACCTGAATTGCCCGGCCCACATCTACCCGGAAGTATTCTGGCTGGAGGCCGGGGCGATGCGCCGTTTCGATGTCCTGTACGGCGAGTGGAAGAAAGCCAAACGCCAATCCGGCGGCGGTTCGGACAGGACCGATGCAGTGGCTGCGCAATTGATCCTTTTCCTCCTTGAGATAAGGAAGAAGAATGGATAAACGGCATATCATCGACGAAGCCGAGTTCGATATCTCGTTCGATTCGGAAGCTGCATTCCGCGAACAGGAAAATGTCTTGGGCTCGTTCATCCAGGAACGCCTGCTGCCCCTGGCCGACGAAATCTTCAACGAGCTTGCCGGCGACCGGAGGGTATTCAGGATGGAGCGGCTGGAGATCGACCTCGGGGATGTCGATTACCGCTGCTTCCGCGAGGAGATGGAGGAGCGCTTCAGGAAAAAACTCAGGTCGGTCCTGGCCGATAAAATGTCTGCGATTGCGGCATCGCCGTCGGCGACGGAGCGCGTACTCGACGAGTGGCAGGCTGGGCGCGGACGACTGGAATCCTTCCTCGAAACCGGGCGCATGGCGTGGAGCGATGATTGCGCGACAGCAGAAGAATTCGATGAATTGCTCCTGAATGTCCTCAGGCACGAAGGCGGCGCTTTCCTTGGATTCCTGAAAAATACCCCGCACCGGGATATCGTCGCGAAGCGCTTGTCCATGCAGTTCCCGGACCGGTTGCTGGCCGATGTCGTGAGGCTGCTTGCTCCGGACCACGCGAGCCGTCTGGAGGCGCTGATCGGGAAGCTCGGGGATGCCTGGAAGAAGAAAACCGCCGGCATCACGGAAAGGGAATTCAAATCGCGGGTATGGCAGCAACTCATCAGCGAATGCCTGACCTCTGCGGGGCCTGATCCGGTGAGCCTCCTCAGGGATGTCGTGGCGGACTTGTCTGCGCGCCTTGGGAAGCCTCAAGGCGTGCCTGGCGAGAGCGATTCGCTCCATGCGGACGAATTGGCGTGGTTGCCGGACAGCGTTGCGCGCGAACGGACCGGTCGCGAAGGGAATACGGCGCTTGCAACGACACGGCCGGAAGGTATGGCGGGACAAATGACCGATGTCGCGCAACTCCGCGCCCTCCTGGAGTTGGCCTTTTCAGGGGGAATGCACAGTGAGATTGCCGAGGTGTGGGATGAGCTGCGTTTCAACCATGGCGAGCTTGTCCGGGAGGTGTTCATGCAGCGTATGGGGGATGGCAAGCTCCGTGAGCGGCTGGTGGCGGGGTTCCCGGATGCCGCGTTGCTGGAACTGGCCGGCGTACTGGCGCCGGGTGAAAGCCGCCTCATGGAAGCCGCGGCCGGTTTGCCGGAATTGCGGGCCGGAACCGGGAGCGCGAAGAACGAAGTTTTTTGGGCGTATACGCTCGCTTACCTGCAAGCTCATGGAACCGGTTTCGATAAGCCTCAATATGCTCGCGGCCTCATCCGGTTCCTGCACGAGCAGGAGCCGATACGCCTCCCCCTGACGCGCGCGCTCATCGGAATTGCCCCGGAACTGGAAGAGCCGCTTGCCGATCTGCTTGTCGAGCCGCAAAACGATATGACCGCGACGGCCCCTCCGGGAGAAACCGTTCGCGCCGAAAGACTGTATGAATTCCTCGTCCGACGTCTGGAGGGAAAGAGCGCGCGGGAGCCAAGCCTGGTGCCGGTGATCGCAGAACTGGCGAATACCTATCCCGAAACGCTGGCACGCCTGCTGCAGCAACTGCGAGCAGGGGAGCTTCATGCGGACGTCGGTGCACTCGACCTGAACGAAGCAAGGCAACTGGCCGTATCGCTGATCAGGCTGAACTCGGAGGCGAACGGAGACGAGTTCCTGCGTGCCGTCGAGAAGCACGCCGGGGGGGCGAAGAGCAAGGAAGGCTATTACCGGGGAATTCTGGAGAGCGTGATCCGCAACCAGGTCATCGATCTGGAAGAGGCGGTACTTTCATCCGAAGCGAGAGTTCCGCAGTCGTCATCCCTCGGTGAGAAGGGTGCCCGCCTCGCTGGAGAAAATCGGCCCGCATTACCGCTCAGCGAGCACGAGCCAGTCGAAGCGGGACATGAGCGTTCCCCGCTGGATGCCGGCGAGATATTGCGCCTCCGCCTGGAAGAGGCGCTGGCCGTCGGGCGTGCGGAGGGAGTCTCGGAGATATGGGGCGACCTGCTGCACGGTCACGAAGATATGCTTCGGGAGGTCTTTTTGCACCGCTTCGGCGATGAAGGGGGGAGGAGCAGGCTGGCGACCGGCTTTCCGGAGTCCATGCTGTGCGAATTGGCCGGCGCGCTCGCGCCTTCGGAACGCGGCTTCATCGAAATGCTGGCAGGCCAGCCGGAATTGCGTGCCGGCGCGGGTGGAACCACGACCGTGAAGAACGTACCGCTATGGAAATATACCCTGGCCTATCTCCATGCGTCCGGCCTGAGCGCGTACGACAGGGGGGAATATGCGCGCGGCCTTCTGCGATTCCTGGCGGAACGAGGATACGCGCGGGCGGACGTGCGGCAGGCTATCGTTCGGGCCGATCCGGCTTTGGCCGGTGTCATGGGCGGCCTGCAAGGCGCATGGAGACGCGAAGCCGATGGTGAGGAAGCTGGGAATGTCCAGACGGGAATGGACAGAGCCGAGGAGCTATCCCGTCTGCTGGCTCGCCGCCTGAGCGGGTTGGATCGCACAAGAGAGTCGGCGCAGGAGTTCATCGAGTTTTCCGCCGGCTATCCCGGGAGCGTCGGGCGGCTATACCGGAAGTTTCAATCGGGCGAGGCCATCCTGGATGTCGCAGCCCTTACCGAGCGAGAAGCCAGACTGCATGTGGACGCCTTCATCGGCTGGAGCCTCGGGAGTGACGGGGATGATTTCAGGCGCGAGATCGAATCGCACGCCGGAAGGGCGCACAGCGGTCAGCGCTATTACCAGATCATCCTGGAGAGACTGATCCGCAACCAGATCGTGGATATCGAGGAAGCCATGGGCGCGCCCATACCGGACGCCGTGCCGGGGAAGGACATTTCCTCGCCGGCCGGAACGCACGAGCCGGCGGTTTCCGGCCTGGAACGACTCGGGGCTCGCGTCGAGTCCGCGCTGGCTCAAGGCAATGCCGGCGAGATTGGCGATGTATGGGATGAGTTGCGCTTCCACCATGCCGAGGTTGTCCGGGAAATCTTCGCCCGCCGGATGGGAGATGCAGGATCGACACGGAAGCTGGCGGTGAATTTCCCTGAGGCCATGCTGATCGACCTGGTCCGCATGTTGGTGCCGGCGGACGCCAATTTCCTGGAAACGCTGGTCAGACTGCCCGAGTTGCGCGGAATGGGAAGCGCAAAAAACGAAGCCTTCTGGGCCTACACCCTCGGCTGCCTGCAGGGCAGTGGAATGCAGGATTTCGACAGGGCAGGGTATGCGCGAGGCCTTGTCCGACACATGCAGGGACATGCAGCCGCATTGCGGTTGCCGCAAGCCATGATCGAAGCCGTGCCTGAACTGAAGGATGCGATAGCCGATCCGGTTGTCGGTTTCGGACCTGAGGCCGGGGCAGCGAGCGTTCCGGCATCGGGAGGACGTGCCGACGAGTTGTATGAAATCGCGGTCGGGTGCCTGAGCGGGCGAGGACGCGACGGACAAGACTTCGTGGAGGCGATCTCCGAACTGGAGAAAAACTATCCTGCAATCCTTATGCGCCTCTATCGGCAATTGCAGTCGGGCGAGCTTCGCGCAAGCTTCGACGCGCTTGCTGCCCCGGAAGCCATGCAACTGACGGTATCGCTGGCCAGGTTGAATTCGGGGGCGCGAAGCGGCGAGTTTCTGCGGGCCATCGAGAGGCATGCAGAAACGGCAAAGGACCTGCCGGCTTATTACCGGAACATATTGGAAAGACTGATACGCGACGAGGCCGTCGACCTGGACGAGGCGGCGAACGGAGCCGGAAGCGAGCGTCTTGGCGATGAAAGCAGGGCGCAAGTGCGAAAGGCGCAGTTGCGCATCCGGCTGGACGCAGCCCTGTCCGGAGGGAATGGCGCTGCTGTCGCAACGGACTGGGACGAAATATGCGGTCGCCACGCCGAGCTCTTGTGCGAAGGCTTCAGCCGCTGGATGTCAAGCGAAAGCGCCTGCAAGAGAACGGCTCAGGGATTTACCGAGAGCATGCTGGAAGACATGGTGCGCATCCTCGTTCCGGGCGAGAGCGACCTCATCGCCGCATTGGCGGTGCAGCCTGAATTCCATTCGCGGACGTCTGCCGGCAACATCGCCCTGTGGGAGTACACCTTGGGCTACCTGCATGCGACCGAGAACACGGGTTTCGATCGCCCCCGCTATGTGGCCGGCTTGATCGGGCATCTGGCCTCCCGTGGAATGGTGCGGACGGAAGTGTCATCGGCCGTCGCGAGGGTTGCTCCTGAACTGGAGGGGCTTGTCTCAGGGCCGCGGGAATGGCGCGCGGACGGAACCGGAGAGGGAGCAATGCCCGGTGAAATGGATCGGGCCGGAGGTGTTGCACAGGCCAGAGAAAACACACAGCCCCCCAGCGAGACTGCACAGGCGGGACAAAATGCGCAGGCCGGAGAAACTGCACAGGCCGGAGAAACTGCACAGGCCGGAGCAGCGATATCTCGTGCCGTCGAGCTTCTCGAACGCGTGTCGCGCGGCTTGGCCGGCGAGGCGCGCAGCAGCCAAGACTTGTCGGTGGAGATGGCCGAACTCGCAAACGGCCATCCGGCAACGTTCGCCGGCCTCGTGCGCCAATTGCGGTCCGGTGAATTTCGCGCGGATTCGGGCGCACTTTCCCCCAGCGAGCTCCGGCAGCTCGTGACGTCGATGGCGGAGTCGAATGCGGGCGGTCCGGGAAGCGAGCTCCCGCACGCCATCGATCGGCATGCGGGAAGGGCGGCGAGTGCGGAGGCCTATTACCGGAATATCCTGGAGAGACTGTTGCGTGACGAGATCGTCGACCTGGAAGAGGCGGCACGCGCGAGTTTGCCGGAAACACCAGCGGCGGCGCCGGCCTTTGTGCCGGAAAGTGAAGAAAATGCGGAGAACGGAAATATCGTCCTGGCCGATGAGCCCGGTCCGCGCATGCAGGGGAAAAATGCGGCATGGACTTCGCGGACAAATACGCCTGATCTGGAAGGAAGGGGGCAGGAGGAAACGATGAAGATCGGCGACGAGGTCTACATCGCGAACGCCGGCATGGTGCTGCTTACCCCCTACATGCCGCAGTTTTTCAGGATGCTGGACCTGACGGAGGGACCGAAATTCAAGGATGCGAGAAGCGCCGAGCGCGCCATTCACCTGCTCCAGTTCGCGGTCAACCAAAGCAGCGATTCCCCCGAATTCCTGCTGGCGCTGAACAAGATACTGTGCGGCGTCGTTTCGGGCGCACCCATTGTCCGGGAGATAGAGCTGACTGCGAAGGAGAAGGAAACCATCGAAGGATTGCTCGGCGCGGTGATCCGCAACTGGACGATACTCGGCAACACGTCGGTGCAGGGGCTGCGCGAGTCGTTCCTGCAGCGCAAAGGGCGGTTGCAGTTGAAGGAAGACGCCTGGCATCTCAAGGTGGAACAGAAGGGGATCGATGTGCTCCTGGATCGATTGCCCTGGAGCTATTCGCTCATCCGCCATCCGTGGATGAAGTCGCCGATACATGTGGAGTGGCGCTGATGCTGAAGCGATTGTTTTCTTCTGCCGGCAACGAGCCGCTGACGATGGGCAAGGCGAACGCGGTTTGCATCGAGGCGGAACTCGAATGGTTCACCAAAGTCGTCGAGACGCGCTTCAGCCTGCATTTCGGCCAGGAGTGCGGATACGAAGACGTCCGTGCCCATCTGCCGCCCGACTTTGGCAATGACGGGTCGGAATATGCGCGTCTGGTCAGGGAGTGCGGGATGGGCTTCGACGAGCGCATCGTCCTGATGCTGGCGCTGGTCCCCCATATCCGCCCCCAGGCGCTCGATACCTTCTTCGTGAGCAACAAGAATTTCGACCGCGCATTTACCGAGTTCGGCGGCACGAAGGGCAAGGTGCACGGCGGTTTCCTGCCGACCTGCGAGACGGCTTCGTTCATCCTGCACGGGACCGACCTCGGCGGCCGTTTCGATTTCATCCGCATGCTGGAGGACGACCATTTCTTCGCCGAGAAAGGCATCCTCGACATCGAGCACGAGGCCAGCGGTGAGCCGATGTTCAGCGGCGCGCTGAAGCTTTCCGGCGAATACCTCAACCGTCTCACCACGGGGCGGCACCTCAAGCCCGATTACAGCACGAACTTCCCGGCCAAGCGGATCACCACGAAGCTGACCTGGGACGACCTCGTGCTCACGAACGAGGTGCTGGAGGAGGTGGAGAACATCAATGCCTGGCTCAGGCACGGGAAGACCATCATGGAAGACTGGGGGCTGGAGCGCACGGTCAAGCCGGGCTACCGCTGCCTGTTCTACGGCCCGCCGGGAACGGGCAAGACGCTGACGGCGACGCTGATCGGCGCGAACGCCGGGCTGGACGTGTACCGCATCGACCTTTCCATGGTGGTCTCGAAATACATCGGCGAGACGGAGAAGAATCTCGCGGGAATCTTCGACCAGGCGAAGAACAAGAACTGGATACTTTTTTTCGACGAAGCAGACTCGCTGTTTGGCAAGCGCACCCAGACGTCCAGTTCGAACGACCGTTACGCCAACCAGGAAGTCTCCTACCTGTTGCAGCGCGTCGAAGATTTTCCGGGCGTGGTGATCCTGGCGACGAACCTGAAGGCCAACATCGACGAGGCGTTCTCGCGGCGCTTCCAGTCGTCGATCTATTTCCCGCTGCCCGATGCCGAGCATCGGCTGCAGCTGTGGGAGGGGTACTTCAAGGGAAATTGCCGCCTGGAAGACGGGGTCAATCTTGGGGAGCTGGCGGAAGAGTATGTGCTGGCGGGCGGCGCCATCGCCAATGTGGTGCGCTACGGCGCGATACGCGCGCTGCAAATGGGAAGGAATGCGATCTCGCGCGACGATCTCGTGAAGGGGATCGCCAAGGAGCTCATCAAGGAAGGGAAGACGATCTAGTCATGTTGGGTGCATACATAAATAGAGTGCTGTTCCGCTCGCGCGGTTTTGTAGCTGCGGCGCTGCTCTTGTGCGTCGTTTTTCCCGCCGCGGCGGAGGGGATCGACTGTCCGAAGATGCTGGCGGAAACGGCGGCGAAGAAGTTCGGCAAGCCCGTGATCGCCGGCGCGCAGCGGCAGCTCGTCGGGCTCGGCTTCAATCCGGGCGGAGTGGACGGCTGGCTGGGCTCGAAAACCAAGGCGTCGTTGAGGCAATTTTGCCTGGGGGCGCAATTCGCGCTGAACAACGACCTGCTGGCGATGTTGCGCAACCATGAGGCCATTTACAAGGCACATCCCGACTGGAAGAAGACGCTGGCGAGCAAGGGCTTCCTGAAATGGGCGGAGAAACAGCCCGATGCGAAGGAAATCGCACAGGCACGGCAGTCGGGGGATGCGGCCGCGGTGATCGACGTGCTGGACCGTTACGGCAAGCGCAAGGATTCCGTGCCCCGAGTCAGGGGCGACGAGGATTACCTGGTCAGTTACATGCTGACCAAGGACGACTTCGAACAGTTGAAGTCCCGGGAGAAGGTGGCTGTTCGCATCGGCAAGCTGCTGGGCAAGGCTTATGCGGACAAGGACGACTTCGAGGCGGAGGCCGCGACGGCCCTGAAAGGCGTGCCCGATTACGAGGAATACGTCAGGCTGGCGGAAAAGTACGGACGGATGCAGGCCAGCTACCGGCTCACCGCGGAAGCGTTCGATGAGCTCAAGGTGGCGAATGTCCCGGGCTACGTCTTGCAGGCCGTCGAGGGTCTCAAGGACATGAATTATCCGGCCGGCGAACTGGATGCCGCGGTGCAGGCGGAATTGGCCAAGCTGTCCGAAAGGGCGATGGAGCTCAAGCCGGAACTGGTCAAGCTCGCCGAGATCACGCCGTCCGGCGCGAGCATGACCGCAGGTTCGCTCGCGAAATTTGCCGAAGCCCGGCAGGGCGATCCGCTGGCTGCCGCCGTCCTCGAGAAGCTCATGCCATTGCAGGACGTGAAATACCAGAACGACAAGGCGCTGGCCTGGGCGATGAAGAAGGTATTGACCGAGATCGGGGAAGAGATCGACAACTCGACGCCGCTGATAATCGATCATGCCGAAGAAGTGCTGGTCTATGTGATCGACAATGCGAGTGCGCAGGAGATCAGCCAGAAGATCAAGGAATCCACCGTTCCCGAGATATTCCTGGAATTGATGGGCAGCCTGGAGGGAGTGGATTATCCGGACGGCGAATTGTTCTGGCTTGCGGCCAAGGCCAAGGTCGAGATCGCCGGCTTCAACAATCCCATCAGAAAGGCCATCGTCAATGCGATCGGGAAGCTGGCGACCGGCAAGGTGGACGACGCGCTGCTGGAAGAGTTGAAGGCGGCGAAACTGCCGCCGTCGGTGCTTGACCGCCTGGGCACATTGAAGGGCCGGCAGTTCGCCAATGCCAAGGCGCTTGAGGATGAGGTCGACCGGTCGTTCAGGCAGTTAGGCGAACAGTATGAGCAATATCGGCCGTCGGTTGTGGCGCAAGCCAGGAAGCGGCACCCGTTCGACAAGACAAGGAATATCCAGTGGAGCGGAGAGTCGTGCAACTGCGTCCACAACAACCTGGCCGGGGAAGTCTACGGCATCTATCCGTATTGGATGGCCGGAGAAAAGCAGGCCATCGATTTCAGCGTGCAGACGCGGATCGGTTATTTGGGGCTGGGTTTCGACGACAAGGGCAACATCGCCAACGCCTCACGCTGGACGAGTCTGGATGCCGGCTTTATCCGGGAGGCGCGAACCTATGGCAGCAGGGTGGATCTGGTCATCTTCAGGGACGACTGGCGGGAATGGGACCAGGCCAGCAGCGAAGAGAAGACGGCGCTTTTCGAGAACCTGGCCGCGAATATCGCAGCGCTGATCGAGACGCCGCTGACCGATACATTTTCCAGGATGAAGCCCTACCTGACGCTGGGACGTAATCCGCCGCCGGTGATGGGCGACGGCGTCACACTGTATTTTTCGGGGTATCCGCAGGACGACGAAGCCGTCGAGGCATTCAATGCATTCGTCCGCACGCTGCGCGACAAATTGAAATCGCACGGGCGCCAATATTCCCTGAACATCATGTTCCGCAGTGCGGATATGGGAAAGGGAATCTATGACTACCGCAGGCTGCTCGCGCTCGCGGACAGCATCGAGGGAAAAAACAAGGAACTGGATTCGCTGTTCCTGGTGCTGCTCCAGGAGCCGACCACCAGGGACAAGAAACAGTTGCGCCAGAACATCGAGAACGGCCTGCACGGCAAGGAAAGGATGAAGCTGTTGCGCAACGTTGCGGTGGTGCTTACCTATGACGGCCATAGCGAGAATCAGTTGGTGGACGATGTCATTTATACGAAAGACAACTTCGGCGGTATCGGCTTCTGGCCGCAACCTGTTGTGTCGGGAGTCGCTGCCGCCGCATCCATCGGGGAGGTGCTGCACGACAACTACCTGAACAGCGTGAATGGCGAGACCGTGCTGAAACCGGCCGTCTGCCAGATCGTCTGCCCGAACCGCTGGGCATTCAGGATCGTTTGGGACCTCTTCCTCCTGGTCCTGCTGGCCAGCATCCCGCTCTACCTGCTTGCATGCGACTGGCGGAATTTCTTCGACAAGAACTTTATGTACTTCATCGCCGGCGGGATCGTCCCGTTCCTGCTGCTCACCTTCGCGCTGCTGTTCTGCGATCCCGCATGGGAAAGGATATCGAAGGGGAACGGCATCCTGATATTCGTCATTGCGGCGATCCTCGTCTACAGCATCTGGAATTACCGCGACAAGAAGAGAAAGGCCGACCTGCCATGATGACCCTGCTGGAGAAGGCCGCCATCATCCATTACCACCGCCACCGCATCGGAGAATACGAGGGCGGGACGGTCGAAGCGCTCGGCTACCGGGGCGAGGATAGCCAGTTGAAACGCTTCGAGGCGCTCGCGGACGTGGGCGACCTGAACGGTAGTTCGGTGCTCGATATCGGTTGCGGCCACGGCGACCTGAAGGGATTCCTCGATGCGAGGTTTCACGGTTTCGATTATGTCGGCATCGACCAGATGGCCGAATTCGTCCAGCAGGCGCGCAGCCTCTACGGCCAGCGACCGTCCTGTTACTTCTGCATCGCGGACTTCACCGGGGCCGAATTGCCGCATGCCGATTACGTGTTCGCCTCCGGCGTGCTGGGATACCGCTGCGAAGACGAGGGATTCTATTTTTCGATGATCGTGAAAATGTACCTCGCCGCGAACAGGGCGCTCGCCTTCAACATGCTGGACGCATCGAGGTTCCCGCCGCATCCATTGCTGGTCGGACACGACGTGGACAAGGTGGTGGAATTCTGCAAGCGCCTGTCGCCGAACGTGAGACTGATACGAGGGTATCTGGAGGATGACTTTACGGTGCTGATGTACAAGAGTTCGTAATGCTCCTCTGACTCCCTCCCCCCCCGCTGGCGGGGGAGGGCCGGGGAGAGGGGATTTTCTGGAAGCATCAACCTGAGACAAGGAGGCCGAAATGCAACGAGTACGGAGACAGGGCAGCGAATCGGAAAATTTGCAGCGCACCGCACAAGCCAAATTTACCTCGAAGTCGCGCGAGATCGAACGGGCGAACGATATCGACGACAGCCCCGCGATGATCGCGCAGCGCAAGAAGCTGCATAGCCTGTTCGGCGGCGCGATACAGCGGGTAGAGGAAGATGAGCCCGTGCAAGGCAAGTTCGATGCAGCGCAGCGAGTCGAAGAGGAGGAGCCATTGCAGGGCAAGTTCTCGACCATCCAGAGAGTGGAGGACGAAGAGCCCCTACAGGGAAAGTTTGGAACAGCCCAGCGCGTGGAAGAAGAGGAGCCGCTTCAGGGCAAGTTCGATGCGGTGCAGCGAGTCGAAGAGGAAGAGCCTCTGCAGGGAAAATTCGCGACCGCGCAGACGAAACACGACCTCGGCGAGGAGGAGTTCCTGCCGGGTAAGTTCGGATCGGTCCAGCGCGTCGAAGAGGAGGCGCCCTTGCAGGGAAAGTTTGATGCGGCTTCCTCCGTGCAACTAAAGGAAGAAGCCGCCAAGCCCAACAACACCGGCCTGCCCGACAATCTGAAGAGCGGCATCGAGAGTCTCTCGGGTATGTCGATGGACAACGTCAAGGTGCACTACAACTCGTCGCAGCCAGCACAGCTTAACGCCTTGGCTTATGCGCAGGGCACGGATATCCACGTCGCGCCCGGACAGGAACAACACCTGCCGCATGAAGCGTGGCATGTGGTGCAGCAGGCGCAGGGACGGGTGAAGCCCACGATGCAGATGAAGGAGGGCGTGCCGGTCAACGACGACAAGTCGCTGGAGCATGAGGCGGATGTGATGGGGGCAAAAGCAATGCAATCGCCAGCCCTGCAAAGATGCGAACAGGCCAATGGTTCAAGCACCAACGGGTGCGCAACGGTTCAAAGGGCGTTGGATGAACCCGAAGGATTTGACTTTGATTACATTCGAAGACAAAACACCGCCGATCAAACGCGGCTAATCAAACGTTACCTTGGCTCTACCGATATCATGGATAAATTGTCCACGCTCTATGGCGATGCCTATCTGGAACGAATGGCGCAAAAGAGAGAGGTCGTGTGGTGGGAGAGGTTCGCCACCTACGAAAGACTATATGGCAATTGGAAGGGCCTGATCGCAGGCAACGTTATTGATGTCGATCAAGCGTATGACCAGTTCCTTCGCCTGCAGATTGCCTACTACCGCTTGGAGAATCGGCAAAACGTTGTTTTGGGGGGCGGACCAAACCCGCTCATCGCTCAGATATGGAGCGACATGAAAGCTCAGTTTAAGCGCTGGGATGGCACGCTGACGAATCGGGGCGCTTGGTGGGGCTCTCCTGGTCCAGGAATTGTCACCGGGGCGATAGACATACCCACCGATGTGCTGCATGAACTCGTCATTAAGGCCAATGCCAGCTCCAGTTGGCGTGTTGAACCAAGCTGGAGCGGGGGAATCGGTTTTCATCGCACTTATAACAACATCGACTTTATCTACCATGCCAAGAAGCCTTAAAGATCATTCGAACTGCAGAAATCAATGGAAAATCAATAGGGGTAGACTCCATTGAAATTTCCAAATGAAGGTAACAGAGCGAATATCTCATATCACTAACCGATGATGATCCAGCATCCCCGTATCGTCCGAGCCATCACCCTGTTCGCGCTGCTCTGCGCCGCGCCTGTATTCGCGGTCACGCCGATGGTCGCCGCAGGCTACGGCCACACCGCCGCGCTGAAATCCGACGGCACCGTGGCGGCTTGGGGCGACAACGCGCAAGGACAACTGGGAATCGGCAACGCGGAGTATCGCCTGACTCCGGCTGCCGTTCCCGAGTTCACCGGCATCGCTGCATTGACGGCGGGGCGCGAACATACGCTGGCGTTGAAGTCGGACGGCACGGTGTGGGCGTGGGGGAGCAACTATCCTAACGGCCAGCTCGGCGACGGGTCGCTGAAGCAGCAGTTGAGTCCGGTGGCCGTGCCGGAGTTAAAGGATATCGCGGCGGTGGCG
>DASTGP010000113.1:0-5275 GCA_035605585.1 Gallionella sp.
GAAGCGGCTGTGGTCGAACAGGGCGGCGGTGTCGGGCTGGCTTGGCATGGTTTCCTTTCTCTGTCCAGTTGAGCGGCGCGTGCCGGTCTCGCGGTATAATCCGCGCCGTTATGCAGATTCTACGCGGACTTTATTCTCCAAGCACACAGCCTGTTGCACTCACCATCGGCAATTTCGATGGTGTGCATCTCGGCCATCGGGCGTTGCTGAACGAGTTGCGAACCGCGGCTGGGCCTCTCGGGCTGCAGACGGCGGTGGTGATCTTCGAGCCGCATCCGCGCGAATTCTTTGCGCCGGAGCAGGCGCCGGCGCGGCTGACCAGTCTGCGCGAGAAACTGGAACTGTTCGAATCTGTCGGCATCGATCGCGTGCATGTGTGCCGCTTCGATACGCGCTTTGCGCAGATGGATGCAGCCGACTTCATCCAGGCGTTGCATGTGAGGCTGCATGCGAAGTTCGTGCTGATCGGCGACGACTTCCGCTTCGGCAGCGGACGTGCCGGAGATTTCGGACTGATGGAAAGGATCGGCGCGCAACGCGGCTTCGAGGTGCAGGCTATGCGCAGTGTGCTGCGCGACGGTGTGCGCGTCTCCAGCACGGGGATACGCGCTGCGTTGGCTGCCGGGCAGATGCGCGAGGCGCAAAGCTATCTGGGGCGGCCCTACAGCATCAGCGGGCGTGTGGTGCACGGCGACAAGCTGGGACAGAAGATCGGCTTTCCCACGGCAAATATCCAGCTGAAGCATAACCGTCCCCCGTTGTCCGGCATCTTCGTAGTGCAGGTGCACGCCGAAGGGATGGGTGTGCTGCAGGGAGTTGCGAGCCTCGGCGTGCGCCCGACGGTGACATTGAATGCGAAGCCGGTGCTGGAAGTGCACCTGTTCGAGTTCAAACAGCAGATATACGGAAAGCATCTGCGCGTGGAATTCCTGCAGAAGCTGCGCGACGAAGAGAAGTACCCCGACCTTGAAAGTTTGACGAAACAGATCGCGCTCGATGTGGCGCATGCGAAAAAGTGGTTTGAACAACATGACTGAAGACAAGAAAAAGTACCCGCTCAACCTGCCCGACACTCCGTTCCCGATGCGCGGCGATCTCGCCAAGCGCGAGCCGCAGATGCTGGCGCAATGGCAGTCGCAGCAGCGCTACCAGAAGATCCGCGCGGCCAAGCTGGGCAAGCCGAAGTTCATCCTGCACGACGGCCCGCCGTATGCGAATGGCGATATCCACATCGGCCATGCGGTGAACAAGATCCTCAAGGACATCATCATCAAATCGAAGACGCTGTCCGGCTTCGATGCGCCCTACGTGCCGGGCTGGGACTGCCACGGCCTGCCGATCGAATTGCAGGTGGAAAAGAAGCACGGCAAGGAGATCCCGCCGGCGAAGTTCCGCGAGTTGTGCCGCGAATACGCGAAGGAGCAGATCGAGCGCCAGAAGAAGGATTTCATCCGTCTCGGCGTGCTCGGCGATTGGGATCATCCTTACCTGACCATGGACTTCCGGACCGAGGCCGACATCATGCGTGCGCTCGGCAGCATCTACGAGCATGGCTACCTGTATCAGGGGCGCAAGCCGGTGAACTGGTGTCTGGATTGCCAATCTGCGCTGGCCGAGGCGGAGGTGGAATACGAGGACAAGGTCTCTCCCGCCGTCGACGTCGGCTTCGAGGTAAAGGACAAGCATGTGCTGGAAAAGGCCTTCGGTGTCTCGTTGCCGGGCGATGCGAAGGTCTATGCGGTGATCTGGACCACCACGCCGTGGACGCTGCCCGCCAACCAGGCGGTGAGCGTGCATCCCGAGCACGAATACCGTCTGGTGAGGACCGAAAATGGTTATCTGCTGCTGGTCGCGGAGTTGATGGAGTCCTGTTTGCAGCGCTATCAGCTGAGTGGTGAGGTGGCCGGAAGCGGGAAGGGCAAGGCGCTGGAGCACCTGCCGCTGCAGCACCCGTTCTACGACCGCATCGTGCCCGTCATTTGCGGCGAGCACGTCACGCTGGAAGCGGGCACCGGCTTGGTGCACACCGCGCCGGCGCACGGTCTGGACGACTATTTCGTCGGACAGAAGTACAACCTGCCGAACGACAATCCGGTGGGTGATGACGGCAAGTTCATCTCCGCCACGCCGTCCATCGGCGCCACACCCTTGGCGGGCGTGTTCGTGTGGAAGGCCAATGACATCGTGCTGCATGCACTGGAGGCGAGCGGACATCTGCTGCACCAGGAAAAACTGAAGCACAGCTATCCGCACTGTTGGCGCCACAAGACGCCGATCATCTTCCGCTCCACGCCGCAATGGTTTATCGGCATGGACAGCGTCGCCTATCCGGTGGATGCGGATGTCGAGAAGCTGGTTCGGGAGGGGCGTCACGTATCGCAGGATGGGCTGCGTCTGCGCGACTTGGCGAACAACGCGGTCGAGCACACGAAGTTCTTCCCTTCCTGGGGACGTGCCCGCCTTGAGGCGATGATACGCAACCGTCCCGACTGGTGTGTGTCGCGCCAGCGCAACTGGGGCGTACCGATGCCGTTTTTCGTGCACAAGGAGACCAGCCAGTTGCATCCGCGCACGCCGGAATTGCTGGAAAAAGTCGCCCAGCTGGTCGAGCAGTCCGGCATCGAGGCGTGGTTCAGCCTGAACTCGGTGGATCTGCTGGGCGAGGATGCGGCGCATTACCGCAAGCTCACCGACACGCTGGATGTGTGGTTCGATTCCGGCAGCACGCATGCTGCGGTGCTGGCACGGCGCGCTGATCTGCGTTCGCCGGCGGACCTGTACCTGGAAGGCTCGGACCAGCATCGCGGCTGGTTCCAGTCCAGCCTGCTGACGGGCTGCGCCATCAACGGCCGCGCGCCTTATGAGGCGCTGCTCACCCACGGTTTTGTGGTGGACGGGCAGGGGCACAAGATGTCCAAGTCCAAGGGTAACGTGATCGCCCCGCAGAAGATCTTTGACACCATGGGCGCGGACATCCTGCGCCTGTGGGTGGCTTCCACCGATTACTCCGGCGAGTTGACCATTTCCGACGAGATCCTGAAGCGAGTGGTGGAAAGCTATCGCCGCATCCGCAACACGCTGCGCTTCCTGCTGGCAAACACCGCCGATTTCGACACATCGAAACATGCCATCCCCGTGTCTGAATGGCTGGAGATCGACCGCTATGCGCTGGCGCTGACGCAGAAATTGCAGGACGAGATCGTGGCGGACTACGGGCGCTACGAGTTCCATCTGGTTGCCCAGAAGCTGCAGAACTTCTGCTCGGAAGAACTGGGCGGCTTCTACCTCGATATCCTGAAGGACCGCCTGTATACCGCGGGCGAAGATTCGAAGGCGCGCCGCTCGGCACAGAACGCGCTGCATCACATCACCCACAGCCTGGTGCGCCTGATGGCGCCTGTCCTTAGCTTCACCGGCGAGGAAGTGTGGACCGCATTGACCGGCAAGGACGACGAGAGCGTGTTCATCGGCGAATGGCATGTGTTGCCCGATGCGCAACTGGATGGCGACGCGATGGCGGCATGGTTGAAGATCGAGGACTGGCGCGGCAAGGTCAACAAGCAACTGGAGGAGGCGCGCGCGGCGGGAATGATCGGTTCCGCGCTGGCGGCGGAAGTGGACGTATATGCAGCGGGCGAGGACTGCGACATGCTGGCGCGCCTGGGTGACGACCTGCGTTTCGTCTTCATTACTTCGCGCGCCGGGGTGCACCGCGTGGCGAGCGAGGCCGATCAGCATATCGACGTGTCCGCCAGCCTACACGACAAGTGCGAGCGCTGCTGGCACTACCGAGAAGACGTCGCCGCCGATGCTGCGCATCCTACCTTGTGCGGGCGTTGCGTGAGCAACCTGTTCGGTAGCGGCGAGGCGCGCAGCCATGCTTAGTCGCTGGCTGGCTCTCGCGGCGCTGGTGATTGTGCTCGACCAGTCGAGCAAGCTGTGGATCACCAGCCACTTCGTCCTCGGCGAGAGCCTCTATGTCCTCGGCGTGTTCGATCTGGTGCTGGCGCACAACACCGGTGCGGCGTTCAACTTTCTGCACGACGCGGGCGGGATACAGCGCTGGCTGTTCGGCGGCATCGCGATCGTCGCCTCGATGTGGATCGTGGTGCTGCTGCGCAAACATTCGGCCCAGAAGCTGTTTGCGCTGGCGCTGAGCCTGATCCTCGGCGGCGCGCTGGGCAACCTGATTGACCGCATCGCCTACGGCCACGTGGTGGACTTCCTCGCGTTCCACTGGAATGAGCACTATTTTCCCGCGTTCAATGTTGCCGACTCGGCGATCACCCTGGGTGCTGGGCTGTTGATCCTGGACAGCCTGCGCACCGCCCGTCATCGCGATAGCCGATAGTATCTGATTGATTCTCAAGTAGAGAATGCCCTTTTATCGAAAAGGGTATGAGAATATATATGCATTTTGCGCGATAGGCAGGACCTGCGTTTTGTGTTTCAATCCCCCACTTCAATGACCTGTGGCATTGGCGAGGGGGATTTCCGGTGGAAGCTGAAGAAATTCTGAAGCAAAACCTGGCGATTGAGCCGGATTTGCAGAACTTCATCGAATTTGTGCTGAAAAGCGTACACAAACTCGAGGGGGATGCTTTCGCTGCCGCGGTCGCTTTGCTTCACCTGCTGGAAAAATTGCGCCACGCCGGCGCCGCGATTGGCCGTCCGATGACGGTCAGCCTGGCATTGCGGGAGCGGCAGTTGATCGTTCAGTGGGGGCGGGGTGAACAGGCGAGGATCGTGACCCTTGCCAAGCTGCCCAGCCCGGAACTGGTCGAGGAACTGCGTACCTTCCTGGCGAATTCCGTTGCAATGATCGACCCCGAGATACTGCTGCAACGCAACGTGGACATGATGCGTCATTTCGACGAAACGCGCGCCAATGCGGAACGGGAGCTCGAAATCCTGCAGCTTTCCCTGAAGAGGCGCCAGAACGAACTGACGGAGATCATGCGTCAGGCCGAAACCGATGCGCTGACGGGCTTGTACAACCGACGCGCTTTCGATGCACGTCTCAAACAGGTGTTCCTGCACACCATGCGCCAGAAGAACTCGCCGGTTTCTCTGCTGTTTTTCGACCTCGACCACTTCAAGGAAATCAACGACCAGTTCGGTCACCAGGTTGGTGACGAGCATCTGTCCAAGATGGCCAATGTGCTCCGCAAGGTGATCCGCGAAGACGTGGACTTTGCCTTTCGATTCGGTGGCGACGAGTTCGCGGTGGTGATCTTCGCCGATTACCCTCATGCCTGCGACAAGGCGAAACAGG
>DASTGP010000116.1:0-17345 GCA_035605585.1 Gallionella sp.
GTTGGTGCTGATGACCGTGTTCAATCAATTCAATGCGCGCCAGCAATCGACTGCGCAAGCGCAGCTGAGTTATACGGAATTCCTCGACAAGGTGAAATCCGGTCGCATCGATAAAGTGGTCATGGAAGGCCATACCCTGAAGGCGACGACCGTCGATGGCAAGCGCATCTCCAGTTACGCGCCCAGCGACATCTGGCTGGTTTCCGATTTGCTCAAGAACGGTGTCAAGATCGAAGCCAAGCCGGAAGAAGAGCAATCCTTCCTGATGAGCATCTTCGTGTCCTGGTTCCCGATGCTGTTGCTGATCGGTGTCTGGATATTCTTCATGCGCCAGATGCAGGGCGGCAAGGGCGGCGGGGCTTTTTCGTTCGGCAAGAGCAAGGCGCGCATGCTGGATGACTCCAAGGAGCGCGTGACCTTCGCCGATGTGGCGGGTTGTGACGAGGCCAAGGAAGATGTCTCCGAGCTGGTCGATTTCCTGCGCGACCCCTCCAAGTTCCAGAATCTGGGCGGGCGCATCCCGCGCGGCGTGTTGATGGTGGGCAGCCCGGGTACCGGCAAGACCTTGCTGGCCAAGGCTATCGCCGGCGAAGCCAAGGTGCCGTTCTTCTCCATTTCCGGTTCCGACTTCGTCGAGATGTTCGTCGGCGTCGGCGCGGCGCGCGTACGCGACATGTTTGAACAGGCCAAGAAACATTCACCCTGCATCGTGTTCATCGATGAGATCGACGCAGTCGGCCGCCAGCGCGGCGCCGGGCTGGGTGGCGGCAACGATGAGCGCGAACAGACGCTGAATGCCCTGCTGGTGGAAATGGACGGCTTCGAGGGTTCCAGCGGCGTGATCGTGATCGCCGCGACCAACCGTCCCGACGTGCTCGACCCGGCGCTGCTGCGCCCGGGCCGTTTCGACCGCCAGGTGGTGGTGCCGCTGCCGGATATCCGCGGCCGCGAACAGATCCTGATGGTGCACATCCGCAAGGTACCGGTCGCGAACGACGTCAAGGCCGACGTGCTGGCGCGCGGCACGCCGGGCTTCTCCGGCGCCGATCTCGCCAACCTGGTGAACGAGGCTGCCTTGTTCGCGGCGCGCCGCAACAAGCGCTTCGTCGAGATGGACGATTTCGAATCCGCCAAGGACAAGATCATGATGGGCGCCGAGCGCAAGTCCATGATCATGCCTGAGGAAGAGCGCAAGAACACCGCATACCATGAAGCGGGTCACGCACTGGTGGCCAAGCTGCTGCCGAAGACTGATCCGGTGCACAAGGTCACCATCATTCCGCGCGGCCGTGCGCTCGGCCTGACCATGCAGCTGCCTACGGAAGATCGCTACAGCATGGACAAGCAGCGCATCCTGTCCACCATCGCGGTGTTGTTCGGCGGGCGCATCGCCGAAGAGATCTTCATGAACCAGATGACCACCGGCGCCTCCAACGACTTCGAACGCGCGACTGACATGGCGCGCAAGATGGTCACCCAATGGGGCATGTCCGATGCCTTGGGCACCATGGTGTATGCCGAGAACGAAGGCGAGGTGTTCCTCGGCCGTTCGGTGACCACGCACAAGAATATTTCCGAAGCGACCATGCAGAAGGTGGATGCCGAGATCCGCAGCATCATCGACCAGCAGTATGCTCTGGCGCGCAAGCTGATCGAAGATAATCGCGACAAGATCGAGGCGATGGCGAAGGCCCTGCTGGAATGGGAAACCATCGACGCCGACCAGATCGAGGACATCATGGCCGGCAATCCGCCGCGCGAGCCCAAGCCCAGCCAGAGCACAAAGGCGCCGGAGCCGCCCAAGGATCAGGCGCCGACCGCTCCGGCTGCTACCACGCCCAGCGAGCCTGCGCAGGAAACCTGAGTACGGTGAAACGTGAAAAGTGAAATGTGAAACGTAACCCGACAGGGTGCAGCACATTTCACGTTTCACGTTTCGCTTTTCACATGAAGCTTCGCTGCGGCACATACCAGTTCAAACTCGATCGCCCACTCGTAATGGGCATCGTCAACGTCACGCCCGATTCGTTCTCAGACGGCGGGCGTTTTTTTTCGCCCACCAAAGCGATAGACCATGCCCATGAGCTGATCGCGGAGGGCGCGGACATCCTCGATATCGGCGGCGAATCCACGCGCCCGGGCGCTGCGCCGGTCGGTGTGCAGGAAGAACTGGACCGCGTGCTGCCGCTCGTCGAGGCGCTGCGCGGCGTCCCGGTTTCCATCGATACCTGGAAACCCGACGTGATGCGCGCAACGCTGGCGGCGGGCGCTTGCATGGTCAACGACGTGAATGCGCTGCTGGCGGAAGGCGCGCTCGCGACGGTTGCGAAATCCGATGCGGCGGTGTGTCTGATGCACAAGCAGGGCGATCCCCTGACCATGCAGCAGCGCCCACATTATGGCGATGCCCTTACCGAAGTGAGCGAATTCTTGCGCGAGCGCATCGCCGCGGCCGAAGCCGCGGGGATCGCGCGCGAGCGCATCGTGATCGATCCGGGCTTTGGTTTCGGCAAGACGCTGGCGCATAATCTCGAGCTGTTGCGCGGGTTGGACAAGCTGCGCGAACTGGGCGTGCCGGTGCTGGCAGGCTTGTCACGCAAGTCCATGCTGGGCGCCATCACGGGACAGGATGTGGAACACCGCGTATCCTCCAGCGTCGCGGCGGCGTTGATCGCGGTGCAGCGGGGAGCTTCCATCGTGCGCGTACATGACGTGCGTGCGACAGTGGATGCGCTCAAGGTTTGGACTGCAGTAACTCAATGACTCCCCTCTTCCTTGGCGGGAGAGGGTTCGGGAGAGGTAGAAGGCAATGAGCAGAAAATATTTCGGGACGGACGGCGTGCGAGGCAAAGTGGGCGAGTACCCCATCACGCCGCAGTTCGTGATGCACCTGGGTTACGCAGCGGGCAAGGTGCTGGCGAGCGCCGAGCATACTCGCGGCGAACGTCCGGCGGTGCTGATCGGCAAGGACACGCGCATCTCCGGCTACATGCTGGAATCGGCGCTGGAAGCCGGGCTGATCGCCGCGGGCATCGACGTGTATCTCGCCGGTCCCGTGCCGACCCCCGCGGTGGCCTATCTGACCCGCGCGCTGCGCCTGCAGGCCGGTGTGGTGATCTCCGCCTCGCACAATCCGTTCGAGGACAACGGCATCAAGTTCTTCTCCGGCAGCGGCACCAAGCTCCCCGACGAGACCGAGCATTCCATCGAGTCCGAACTGGATAACCCGATGCAAACCAACGCCTCGGAAGATCTAGGCAAGGCCAAGCGTATCGATGACGCAGTCGGACGCTACATCGAGTTCTGCAAGAGCACCTTCCCCGCCGAGATGAACCTGCGCGACCTGAAGATCGTGGTGGATAGCGCGCACGGCGCGACCTACCACATCGCGCGCCACGTGTTTCACGAACTCGGTGCGGACGTGGTCGCCATCGGCGCGGAGCCGAACGGCAAGAACATCAACGATGGCTACGGCGCGACCAAGCCCGCCAACCTGCAGAAGGCGGTGGTCGAACATAAGGCCGACCTTGGCATCGCGCTCGACGGCGACGGCGACCGTCTGGTGATGGTGGACGCGGCAGGTAAGCTTTACGACGGCGACCAGTTGATCTACGTCATCGCCAAGCACCGCCGGGCGCAAGGCAAAATGCAGGGCGGCGTGGTCGGCACGCTGATGACCAACCTCGCGTTCGAGCACGCGATGCACAAGCTGAGCATCCCCTTCCTGCGCGCGAAGGTGGGCGACCGCTACGTGATGGAGCTGTTGCAGCGCGAAGGCTGGCAACTCGGCGGCGAGAACTCAGGCCACATCATCTGCCTCGACAAGCACAGTACCGGCGACGGAATCGTCTCGGCGTTGCAGGTGTTGCACGCGCTGCGCGCCAGCGGGCAGGGGCTCGCCGAAGCAGCGGCGGATTTGCGTATGTATCCGCAGGTTCTGATCAACGTGAAGGTGAGCGGCAAGGCGGCTGCCTTGCTGGAGCAGCAGGCCGTGAAGGATGCGGTTACGGAAGCAGAGCGTGAGCTGGACGGCAAGGGACGCGTGCTGCTGCGGCCTTCGGGCACTGAGCCGTTGTTGCGGGTGATGGTCGAGGGGGAGGATGGGGTGCTGGTGAAACAGTGTGCCGAGCGGATCGCAGCGGTGGTGAGGGCGGCAGCGGGTTAACTCGGCGGATCAATAGGTTTTCGATTCAGGCGACTACGTATCAATATGGTTGCCTAACCTATTCATTAGGCATGGTCATCTTGAAAGCATCGGTTCCCGATCGGGAATGAGGCCGTGATGCTCGTTTTCCATCACGTATCGCACCAGATCGGCCACGTTATTCAGGCCCAGTTTGGTCAGTATGTTTGCCTTGTGCAGGCTAACCGTCTTGTGGCTAATAGCCAACTGATGGGCTATGGACTTGATGCGCTTTCCCTCCACGATCAAAGGCAAAATCTGCAACTCTCGATTGGAAAGAAGCGATTCCATTTTATATGGCAGTGTTGAAGTCATGGAAAACACCAGTTTTTCGGCCAGTTCCGGATCGAGATATTGCCCGGTAGTAGCCACTTTGCGTATCGCTCCGAGCAGTACATGAGGAGCGCAATGCGTAGTAATGAACCCAGAGGCACCTGCCTTCATCACACGCAGCACATTCAGGGTATTGTTGTGCGTTCCGAGAACCAGTACCGGTAGATCACGGTGCACACTCCTGATTTGAGCAATCAGTTCCGTTTCATAGACGGTCGGCCTGGACATACCCAGCAACAGCACATCGACGTAGAGGGTCCGCAACTTGTGCAATAGCGCTGTATCACAGCTTCCTTCCGCAACCACCAGAATATCCGGATCGGCCTGGAATAATTTAACAATGCATGTCCTGAGCAACTCATGCTCATACGCGAACATCAAGCGGATTTGCATAGTTCCTCCATTCACTATTCATTAGTGCGTGAACTGGCCGGCGCCAATTTGACCGATTGCTGCACCTCAAGTGCTCACAATTAGAATTCCCTTGCTGCACTTGGATAGGCCAGATCAGGTCTTCTTGAAAAGCCTGCATGACTCAATGCCCATTGCAGCTCGGAATAGATGTCCGCTTTGTTCGTGCTAACCGGTTCGGATGGCTCTGGTGAGGTCGTGGCAAACTGCAGTTTTTCGTCCATCTCTGGATCGAGATACCGCCCGGCAGCAGCCACTTTATGTATGGCATCGAGCAGTACGTGGGGTGTGCAATGCATGGTAATGAAACCAGAGGCACCGGCCCTCATCACCTGCAACACAGTCAAGGGGGCGGCATCCATGCCAAGGACCAAGACCGGTAAATCGGGGTGCGCGCTCCGGATTCGAGCGATCACCTCTGCTTCGTGCACGCTCCGCATGGTCATGCCAAGCAATAGCACATCGATTTTGGCCACCTGCAACTTGTGAAGCAGTTCAGTGGAATCTGGGGCTTCACCACAAGGTTCCTCGGCAACTACGACAATATCCGGATCGGCTTGAAACAGTTGGCTGACGCATGATCTGAGCAACTCGAGTTCATGCGAGAACATCAAACGAATTTGCATCGCACTTCCCCCTTCATTCTTCCGAACGCCGATCGAGCTGGGAAGCTTGATGCCAATTTCGCCCATTCCCATCCCGAATCGGGTGACTCGCATGGTATTGGGAACAGAGCCGGGAAGATATTCACGGCGTAGCGTAGACTCACTACCGGTATACCGGTAGACCGGGAGCGCTGAAAGGGGACTGAATGGCTAGCTGGTGAGGCCGTTTTTGATGGCGTAGCGAGTGAGCTCGGCGACAGTGTGCAAATTGAGTTTGCGCATGATGTTACGCCGGTGCACTTCAACGGTGGATAGTGCGATGTACAGCTGTTCCGCAATCATCGCCGAGGTCAGTCCTTCGGCAACAAGTTGTAGCACTTGGCGCTCCCTGCTGCCGAGTCTGGGGGAGCTTGCTGTGTGGGATTGCAGAGACATGGCTCCCGTAACCGCGTCCATGACGTCGGGGCAAAGGTATTTTCGATTGTGTCGTAGCGCATCGATCGCGCGCAGCAATTCGTCGGTGGCTTCTGCCTTGGTGATATAGGCAGAAGCGCCCGCATTCATCATGTCCATCACATATCGCTGGTCGGAGTATGACGAAAGCGCAATCACTTTGACATCCGGGCAGGCAGCCACAAGATGCCGCGTAATTTCAATGCCATTCATGCCGGGGATGGCGATATCCATACACACGATCTGAGCTGATGTCTTGCGTGCGAGATCAACCACCTCGAATGGATCGCCGCTTTCCCCGACGACTTCCAGATTCGGCATTTTTTCCAGCAAACTCCGCAGCGCATCGCGGAATATTTTGTGGTCGTCGACAAGCATTATGCGAACGTTTTCCATAGGTATCCAATAACAAGTTATTTTCCAGTTAAACAAGCGCTGCTAGATTTCTACCGTAATACAGGTTCCTTTTCCACTAGCTGATTCAATGGCGATTTTGACGCCTGCAACTTCGGCCATTTCACGCATATTCAGCAGCCCCAGGCCGATTTTCCCGGTTTTGCCCAGTTGTGCAGGATCGAAACCCACCCCATCGTCGGCGATGGACAGGATGTTAGGGTGAATATCATTGCAAAGCGATATCCGGATCGATTGGGCACTGGAATGCTTGGAACAATTCGTAAGCGCTTCCTGAAAAATCCTGAACAGCAAAGATTCGATTTGCGGCGTATATCTGGTGTCTTTATTTTTGCATTCAAAATAAATCTGGATACCTGTTCGCCGAGCGAACAGCAAAGCATGGTTTTCCATCGCCGCTATCAGCCCGGCATAATCAAGCAAAGGCGGACGCATTTCGGCGCCGACCTCACGGATACTGACAGCGGTATCCGAAATCAGCGCACGGATATCCTCAAGGCGCTCGGTCAAGTCTGTCAGGGTTCCATTAGCGATTTCTGCGGCGATGACATTCAGATTGATATCAATGGCGGCCAGGTTTGGGCTAGTGCGATCATGTAATTCACGGGCAAGGCGCTGCCGTGTTTCTTCTTGTGCCGCAACAAGGTTGCGCGATATCTCCTCCAATCGCTGCGAGTAATTGAGGCGCTCCCGCTCCATCTTTTTGCGCTCCCGCTCCATCTTTTTGCGCTCGGTGATGTCGCGTATCGCCGCGCAAACATAGCCCTTCTTTTCGTCCGTATCCGGAAGGCGCGACAGGCTCACATCGACCGGGAACTCCGACCCATCTTTGCGGTAACCGCGCAAACCTCTCGCCCGGGCCGACTTCGAGCCATCACCCGCAGTGGCAACGGAAAAATCTTCGCGCTTGCCCACATGTCCTTCGCGCACGCCGGGCGGCAGCAGCAGTTCGACCGGTTGTCCGGCCAGCTCGCCCGCCGCGTAACCGAACATCTCTTCGATCTGCGCATTGACCTGCGTGATCACGCCGTGTGCGTCTGCCACCACCATGCCGTCCGGTGCCGAATGAAGTATGCCGCGGTACCATGCCTCTGTCTGTTTGAGATGCTCCTGCGATGTCGCCAACTCTTCCGTTTGCGTCCGCAGGTCGCACGCGCTTTTCTCCAGGTTCATGTTGAGTTCTTCGATCTCACTCAAGCGCTCACTCAGTTGGGCCTCGGCGTGTTTGCGCTCGGTGATGTCGCGCGCTGTGACAAGGCTAAATGCCTTGCCATCCCGCTTAAACGTAACGCCGGACAATTCAACTGGAAAAATACGTCCATCTTTGGCTTGCTGCCTGGCTTCGAAAACGCTGCCCTTTTCCGTTCCGTTACGCATCAGGGCCATGATCATTTCCCGAGTCCTGTCCGGATCGATGTCGGGCGGCGTCAAGTCCAGCAATTCTTCCCGGCTGTAGCCGAGCGATCGGCAGGCTGCTTCGTTGACGTAAGTGAACCGGATGTCCTCGTCGACCAGGAATACGGCATCGCTGGACTGGTTGATGGCGCGTTCCAGCAATGCCATTTGCTGCTGGGCCTGGATGCGTTCGGTGATGTCGAGCAGGAGGCCATACCAGAGGATGCTGCCGTCAGCCTCGCGTTCCGGCAAAGCGCGCGCCTCAAGCCAATGTTCTGGCTGACCCGGGCGGCAGACGCGGGCTTCAATGCGGAACGGCGTCATCGTGCGTGCCGCT
Source organism: Gallionella sp. (assembly GCA_035605585.1). Lineage (GTDB taxonomy): Bacteria > Pseudomonadota > Gammaproteobacteria > Burkholderiales > Gallionellaceae > Gallionella. The sequence goes on from DASTGP010000116.1 coordinate 8,132, forward strand.
TCCGCTGCGGCGGCTTCGATGTGAGGTCGGTCATCGGGATGCCAGAATCGATGGAGCGGAGCAATGTCGTTCTGCACATCTTCCGGCTTGAGGCCGTAGAACTTCTCGGCGGAGGGGCTGATGAAGGGAAAGCAGGCATGCCCGTCGGGCGACAGCCGGTAGGTATAAGCCATACCGGGCAAGTTGTCGATAAAGTGCTTCAGCCGCCGTTCGGCTTCGCGGATGACGGTGACTTCCCGCCCGAAGGCGAGGGTGCCGACGATCTGCCCGTCCACATCGCGCTCCGGCACGACGAAAATCTGGTGGTAACGAAAAGCGCCTTTTTCGGTCGGCTCGACGAGTTCGATATCCACCTGGTTTCCGCTATCCGCCGCGCGCGCAGCGGCTCGTTCGAGTTCCGCAAAACGACCGTCCGTCCACACCTCACCAGGGCGCTTGCCGATCACCTCCTCCGCGCTGCCAAGTTCCAGATGTTTCAGCAATCTGTCGCTGAGATAGAGGTGGCGGCCTTCGCGGTCGTAGCGGACGATGAAGTCCGGCGAACTTTCCGCCAAGCTGCGGAATTCCTGTTCCCTTGCAGCGATAGCCTGTTCCATCCGCTTGTGCTCGGTGATGTCGCGACCGATGGCAAGGACACCAGTCACTTCGCCGTGCTTGTTACGCTCAGGTACCATGTGTATCTGATGCACGTTCATTCCCCCATCCGGGTGGCGAATTATCTTTTCAAGCTCCCCCGCCTTGCCACTGGCAAGCACCGTATCGAGCAGTTGCGCATAATCTTCAAGTGTTCCATCCGGATATTCTCGTGGAGCCTTGCCTATCATCGCGACTGCATCGTTTCCCAGAGTTCGTGCGAGCGTCGGATTGACGTAAACAATCTCGCCTTGCCGGTTATGACGGACAACATTGTCCGGCAGGTTTTCCGCCAGACTGCGAAATTCCCGTTCGCGCTCCCGCAGGACGTGGTCGCAACGCTCGCGCTCCAGTTCAGCGGACGCCCGGATCGCCACCAGTCTCAGCAGCCTGGAAATCGCCGCTTCGTCGGCAAGCGGCTTGCGATCCATGACCGCGATCAACCCTATCGGCTGGTCGTCGGAGTCCCATAGCGGAACGCCGGCATAGCTTTCCGCGCCCATTTCCACCAGCAGAGCATCATCGGGAAACAGTTGCCGAATGCCTCGTGGATAAAAACAGAATGTCCGTCCCATGACGTTTTCGCATGGCGTGCCTTTGAGGTCGTAGCGCATGTTCGGAACGATTTCGCCCTTGGCATATACCGCAACCGTTTTTGCAACACCCGGCTGGTCCAGCCTGTCGATGACAACGTACTCCACGTTCAGGGCTTCGCCAAGATATTGCGCGAGTGCGTCGAAAAAGTTTTCGGCGCTGCCCATCCAGCTGCGCTGCGCAATGAAGTACAAGGCATCTTCGGTGCGCTTGCGTTCGGTGATGTCGCGGACGAACACAAAATTCATACCGCCGTTCATTGTCGAGTAACTGACGCTGACTTCAAGGTCGATCAGGTGGCCCTGCTTGTGGCGGTGTCGTGTTTCGAAGCGATCATAGCCGACCTCCATGATTTTCTTGATATGGGCGGCTGTCTCAGCAGGCGATTCGTTAGCCTCAAGATCGGCGACGCACATGGTTCGAAGCTCGTCGCGCGAGTATCCCACCATGTTGCAAAATGCGTCGTTGGCTTCGACGATGCGAGCGTCCGTTGTCCTCGAAACCCAAAATCCATCCAGAGACGTCTGGATGAGTTTCTGATGTTCGAGCAACCGGCGGCGGACTTCACTCTCCGGCAAGGTTTGGTTCGCCGTGAAAAAACTACTTGTATCGGCAAATTGGTTGTTTTCATGCCGGAGCATGCTTCCTCCCCTAAAGCGCCTATTGCGAAAAGGCTCGCAGCCCTGACTTTGGAAATGATAACACTACTTCAACTAGGTCTATTTAAACGCAAAATTGCTTCTGAATAGCGAATTTTGATTTAAGCCGATGTTGAATTGACTTGGGCGTTTCCGGAAATCTGGGGCGACTGCTGCCTCCATCACGCAGAACTTCCGTCTGATTCGTACTAATCGGCTCGATACCGGTGCTACGCGGTCTTAGGGTTGGGGAGTTGCTGGCATCCCTTTAGTCGTGCTGGCTGCCAGTTCTTGACAGCCCAGCTCAATACCTCGTCAATACTCCCCTGGCACAATTCCGCAGGTGGCTGCTGGCGCAGGAAATCCAATACTGAAATCAGTGTCGCGACGATGCGGTCGGTCGTAACTGCGGGGGCGAGTGTCTGCTTGCTGAGCTTTTCGCCTTGTGCGTTCACCGCGATGGGCAGGTGCAGATAGTGCGGGGTAGGCAGGCCGAGCAGGCGCTGGAGGTGGATCTGGCGCGGGGTGGAATGCAGCAGATCTGCGCCGCGCACGACGTGCGTGATGTTCTGGAAGGCGTCGTCTACCACCACCGCGAGCTGGTACGCGTACAGGCCGTCGGCGCGCTTCACCACGAAGTCGCCGATCTCGCTTTCTAAGCGCTGCGACTGGAGCCCTTGCAAGGCATCGTCGAAGCTGACGGGCGTGTCGTTCGTGCGCACCCGCCATGCGAGCGTCTCTCTCGGGTGTGCCAGTCCGTTGCGGCAGGTGCCGGGATAGATGACGCCGTCTATGCCGTACAGCGCCGAGTCGGCGATCTCCTTGCGGGTGCAGCAGCAGGGATACACCGCGCCGATGGCTTGCAGTCGGTGCAATGCCTCATCGTACGCGGCGGTGCGTTGGCTCTGGTAGATGACGGGCTCGTCGCTGTGCAGGCCGTAGGCTTCCAGCGTGCGCAGGATGCCGTCCGCCGCGCCGAATATGCAGCGCGGTATGTCGAGGTCTTCCATGCGCACCAGCCAGGTGCCGTCGTGGTGTTTTGCGTCGAGGTAGCTGCCGACGGCGGCGACCAGCGAACCGAAGTGCAGGGGGCCGGTGGGGGAGGGGGCAAAGCGCCCGCGATAATTGATCGATGAGGACATCGCATTTCGTAGGGCGGATTAGCGCAGCGTAACCCGCCGGATGATATTCATGCGGCGCAATGCCCGTTGGTTATTGCGCCCTACGCTTGCTTGGCTTGCTCGTGACGGCACTGAAACGTTCTCTAGAGTTTGGGTTGTAGGATGGGCAAGCCCATCCTGCGTTTGCCTGATCAGGCTGGGATGGCCTCTTCCTCGAATTCCAGGCCGACCTTGCCGTCCTTCACGTCCACGGTGACCTTGCCGCCGTTCGACAGGCGGCCGAACAGCAATTCGTCGGCGAGCGCTGCACGGATGGTGTCCTGGATCAGGCGCGCCATCGGGCGGGCGCCCATCTGAGGGTCGAAGCCGTTGTCGGCCAGGTAGTCTTTGAGTTCGTCGGTGAACGTGACGTCCACCTTCTTCTCGTGCAGCTGTTCCTCGAGCTGCATCAGGAACTTGTCCACCACGCGCAGGATGACTTCATGGCTCAGCGGCGCGAAGGAGACGATGGCGTCTAGGCGGTTGCGGAACTCGGGCGTGAACATGCGCTTGATGTCGGCCATCTCGTCGCCGGCCGCAGCGGTCTTGGTGAAGCCGATCTGCGCCTTGTTCAGCGCTTCCGCGCCCGCGTTGGTGGTCATGATGACGACGACGTTGCGGAAGTCGGCTTTGCGGCCGTTGTTGTCCGTCAACGTGCCGTGATCCATCACCTGCAGCAGGATATTGAAGATATCTGGGTGCGCCTTCTCGATCTCGTCGAGCAGCAGCACGCAATGCGGCTGCTTGTTGATCGCCTCGGTCAGCAGGCCCCCCTGGTCGAAGCCGACGTAGCCGGGAGGCGCGCCGATCAGTCGGCTGACTGCATGGCGCTCCATGTATTCGGACATGTCGAAGCGGTGCAGCGGCATGCCCATCGCGTAGGCCAACTGGCGCGCGACCTCGGTCTTGCCGACGCCGGTGGGGCCGGAGAAGAGGAAGCTGCCGATGGGCTTCTGCGGGTTGCCGAGGCCGCTGCGCGACATCTTGATGGCGCGTGCCAGCACGTCGATCGCCTTGTCCTGGCCGAACACGGTGGCCTTCAGGTCGCGGTCGAGATTCTTCAGCGCGTTGCGGTCGTCGTGCGACACGGTGCGTGCGGGAATGCGCGCGATCTTGGCGATGATCTCCTCGATCTCGTGCTTGCCGATGGTCTTTTTCTGCCTGGATTTCGGCAGGATGCGCTGCGCTGCGCCGGCCTCGTCGAGCACGTCGATGGCCTTGTCCGGCAGGTGACGGTCGTTGATGAAGCGCGCGGAAAGCTCGGCGGCACTGGTGATCGCGGCGGCGCTGAACTTGACGCTGTGGTGCTCCTCGAAGCGCGTCTTCAGTCCCTTCAGGATTTCGATGGTCTGCTCTACCGACGGCTCGGCCACGTCGACCTTCTGGAAGCGGCGCGAGAGCGCGGAATCCTTTTCGAAGATGCCGCGATATTCCTGATAGGTAGTTGCACCTATGCATTTAAGCGCGCCGCTCGAGAGCGCGGGCTTGAGCAGGTTGGATGCGTCCATGGTACCGCCGGAGGCTGCGCCCGCGCCGATCAGGGTGTGGATCTCGTCGATGAACAACACCGCGTTGGGCGCGTCGCTCAGTTCCTTCAGCACCGCCTTCAGGCGCTGCTCGAAGTCGCCGCGATACTTGGTGCCTGCCAGCAGCGAGCCCATGTCCAGCGAATAGACACGCGCGTCTTTCAGGATGTCCGGCACGTTCTCTTCAACGATGCGGCGCGCCAGACCTTCGGCGATGGCGGTCTTACCCACGCCGGCTTCGCCAACCAGCAGCGGGTTGTTCTTGCGGCGGCGGCAAAGGGTCTGGATCACGCGTTCCAGTTCGAGGTCGCGTCCGATGAGCGGGTCGATCTTGCCGGCCAGGGCCTGCGCATTGAGGTCCTGCGTGTAGCTCTTCAGCACGCCCTCGTCAGGTCCGGCTTGCTGTTCATTTTCGGTTTCGCCTTGTGCCTGGGAGGTGCTGGCAGCTTCGTTCTTGGCGATGCCGTGGGAAATGTAGTTCACCACGTCGAGGCGGTTGAGGCCGCGCTCGGTGAGGAAGTGCACCGCATGGGAGTCCTTCTCGCCGAATAGCGCGGCGAGGATGTTGGCGCCGGACACTTCCTTCTTGTTGGTGGATTGCACGTGCAGGATCGCGCGCTGGATGACGCGCTGGAAGCCGACGGTGGGCTGCGTGTCCACCTCGCCTTCTCCGGGAACGGTAGGAGTGTGGCTGTCGACAAAGGCAGTCAGGACATCGCGCAGTTCGTCGATATTCACGCTGCATGCGCGCAACACCTGCGCGGCGGAGGCATTGTCCAGCATCGCGAGCAGGAGGTGCTCGACGGTGATGAACTCGTGGCGTTTCTGGCGGGCCTCGACGAACGCCAAATGCAGGCTGACTTCCAATTCTTGCGCAATCATTTCAATTTTCCTCCATGCCGCATCGTAGCGGATGCCCTTGTTGCTTTGCAAACTCGGATACCTGTGCCACCTTGGTTTCGGCGACGTCGTATGAATACACCCCGCATACCGCGGAGCCCTCATTGTGAACTTTGAGCATGATTTGCATCGCTCGTTCACGGTTCATCGCAAAGAAACGTTCCAGCACTTCGATCACGAAATCCATCGTGGTGTAATCGTCGTTGAACAGAATTACCTTATACATGCGTGGGGGCTTTGTTGCGGCCCGATCCGGCGCGAGTGCGGTATTGCCGTGTTGTTTGGTTGCCATAGTTCCTGATGCGTATTCTGAGGTCTGGTCTGCAAAGCATAGTTGATGATTAGCGCTACTTTTTCAAGCCTAATCGCAAAATATTTTTGCTCCCCCTCTTGACGATATCAATAAAAGGATAGTAAAAAGCGCGCGGGTGTTTGATTCAAAGTTTCTGCAGTACCGGTCTTGCCGTGTGCGGTCTTAAATCAAACAGTTTAACGGGAACACTCTCCCGGTTTTTTTGTAAGGAAGTAAACACATGGCAACTGGTACCGTAAAGTGGTTCAATGACGCTAAGGGTTTTGGTTTTATCACTCCCGATGACGGCAGCGAAGATCTGTTTGCGCACTTCTCCGCTATCAACATGAGCGGTTTCAAGTCCCTCAAGGAAGGCCAGAAGGTCTCCTTCGAAGTGGTGCAAGGCCCGAAGGGCAAGCAAGCTTCCAACATTCAAGCCGCCTAATTCAAGCGGTTTTTTTGTTGCGTAAAAAGCCCGCCATTGGCGGGTTTTTTTATTTTCGGTCTCGGCGTTACTTGCCGAGCAGGCTTTTCACTCCCATGCCTATGCCGACGGCGATTCCGCCCACCGCGCCGATGGCGGCGGTTTTTGCCAGCGCGATGGCGATCTGGGCGTTCAGTTCGGCAACGATGGCATTGACCACCTCGGCAGAAGTCGCGCCGCCCCGTTTTTTGCCGATGTTGTGCAGTTCGATGTCGGGCAGCGACAGCTCGATCATGCCGTTGTAGTTGACCTTTGCGTTGCGGATGACAAGAGATTCGATGACCATCTTCTTGCCGGGTTCGGTCTTCTCATTCTTTTTCTGTGCCGTCCCGAGGTAGCGTTCGACGTTGCGCTGGATGACGTCGAAGTTGGTGCCGTTGTCCCCCTTTTCATAGCTGATGCTGGGGGCGTCGATCAGAATCTTATTAATCAGGATCGTGTCGTCGGCAAGTGTGGCGGGATCGAGCGCCACTTCGATGTGTCCGGCTTTGAAGGCATGGTCGGTCTTGAACCCCTTTGGGTTGCCCAGCGAAAGGCCGGAAAGTGCCCCTCGCCCGTCGGTCGGGGATAGATGGACCTTGCTGACACGCACCGTCGCTGCGGTCATCTCCGAGCCGAATTTTTCGATGGCCGCCTTGAGCAGCGAGTCGAGCGGGTTGCTGAACCAGAGGGTGACGGTTGCCGCGACGACGGCCACCGCCAGCAATGCGATGACGGCTTTCTTCATATTGTTTCCTTGCGATGTGTGCGGAAGTCTAGTCTGCTTCAACGTCAAACAAAGAGCCCGGCGGGGCCGGGCTTCGGTGACTATCGGTCGAGGAGCATCAAATGGCGTTCAAGGCCGCATTGAATGTTGCACTCGGGCGCATGGCTTGCGATGTCTTGCTGAAATCCGGATGGTAATAGCCGCCCATATCGACAGGCTTGCCCTGCGCCGCGATCAGCTCTTCATTGATCTTCGCTTCGTTGTCCGTCAATGCCTTGGCTAACTGGGCAAAACGCGCCTGCAGCTCCTTGTCCCGGGTCTGTGCGGCCAGAGCCTGTGCCCAGTACAGAGCGAGGTAGAAGTGGCTGCCCCGGTTGTCCAGTTCGCCGACCTTGCGGGCAGGCGACTTGTTGTTGTCCAGTATCTTGCCGTTGGCCTCATCCAGCGTATCCGCCAGCACTTGTGCCTTGTCGTTCTTGAATGTCTGCGCCAGATGTTCCAGCGACACGCCTAACGCCAGGAACTCGCCCAGGGAATCCCAGCGCAGATAGCCTTCCTGCTGGAATTGCTGCACATGCTTCGGTGCAGAACCGCCGGCACCCGTCTCGAACAGTCCGCCGCCGTTCATCAGCGGAACGATGGACAGCATCTTGGCGCTGGTGCCCAGTTCGAGTATCGGGAACAGGTCGGTGAGGTAGTCGCGCAAGACGTTGCCGGTGACCGAGATCGTGTCCTTGCCGGCACGGATGCGGTCCAGCGAGAACTGGATCGCGTCTTCCGGCGTCATGACGCGGATATCCAAGCCGCTGGTGTCGTGATCCTTCAGGTAGCGTTCCACCTTCCGGATGATCTGCGCATCGTGCGCGCGGTTCTTGTCCAGCCAGAACACGGCAGGCGTGTTGCTCAGGCGTGCACGCGTGACTGCCAGCTTGACCCAGTCCTGGATCGGCGCATCTTTCGCCTGGCACATGCGGAAGATGTCTCCTTGTTCCACGTCCTGCTCCAGCAGGGTCTTGCCGGACTCGTCCACCGCGCGCACCTTGCCGGTGGCCGGAATTTCGAAGGTCTTGTTGTGCGAACCGTACTCTTCCGCTTGTTGTGCCATCAGACCGACATTGGGCACGCTGCCCATGGTCTTCGGATCGAAGGCGCCGTGCTTCTTGCAGTCGTCGATGACCACCTGGTAGATGCGCGCGTAGCAGCGGTCGGGGATCATCGCCTTGGTGTCGTGCAGCTTGCCGTCGGTCCCCCACATCTTGCCTCCTTCGCGGATCATCGCGGGCATGGAGGCGTCGACGATCACGTCGCTCGGTACGTGCAGGTTGGTGATGCCCTTGTCGGAGTTCACCATCGCCAGTTCCGGGCGGGTCCTATAGACGGCCTGGATGTCGGCCTCGATCTCGGCACGCTTGGCCTCGGGCAACGTCGCGATCTTGGCATAGAGGTCGCCCAGGCCGTTATTCACGTTGACGCCGAGTTCCTTGATGACCGCGGCGTGCTTCTCGAAGACGTCCTTGTAATAGACGGAAACCGCGTGACCGAACATGATGGGGTCGGAGACCTTCATCATGGTGGCCTTGAGGTGCAGGGACAGCAGCACGCCTTGCTTCTTCGCGTCCTGCATCTGCGTCTCGTAGAATTCGCGCAGGCCGCGGCGGCTCATGGCGCAGGCGTCGAGGACCTCGCCCGCCTTGAGCGGTGTCTTCTCCTTGAGCACGGTTACCTTGCCGTCCTGGCCGACGAATTCGATCCTGAAGCTTCCCGCTTCGTCCACAGTGATGGACTTTTCGCTGCCGTAGAAATCGCCGGCGTTCATGTGCGCCACATGCGTCTTCGAGTCGGCGCTCCAGGGGCCCATCTTGTGAGGATTCTTGCGTGCGTATTGCTTGACGGAGGCGGCGGCGCGTCGGTCGGAGTTGCCTTCGCGCAGCACCGGGTTCACGGCGCTGCCGAGGACCTTGCCGTAACGCGCCTTGATCTCCTTCTCTGCATCCGTCTTCGGATCTTCCGGATAGTCGGGGACGTTGTATCCCTGAGACTGCAATTCCTTGATCGCTGCCTTCAACTGGGGGAGCGATGCGCTAATATTGGGAAGCTTGATGATGTTCGCTTCCGGTTTCAACGTCAGCTCGCCCAGTTCGGCCAGTCCATCCCCGACCTTCTGGGCGGCAGTCAGATTCTCCGGGAAGTTCGCGAGTATGCGTCCTGCAAGAGAGATGTCCCGTGTCTCGACGGCGATGCCGGCGGCCTTGGTGAAGGCTTGAATGATGGGAAGCAGGGA
>DASTGP010000144.1:0-28028 GCA_035605585.1 Gallionella sp.
CGTCGTCGATCAGCTGGAACGCAGTGCCGAGGTGCATGCCGTATCTCGAGGCCGCCTCTTCATCGGCAGCGGAAGCCTTGCCGAGGATCGCACCGAGGCGCATCGCCGCCTCGAACAGCTTGGCGGTCTTGCAATGGATCACACGCATGTAATTGGCGACATCGACACTCGCGTCGTGGCAGTTGAGCAGCTGCAGCACCTCGCCCTCGGCGATGACGTTGGTCGCTTCAGCCAGGACCTGCATCACACGCATCTCGCCCACTTCGACCATCATCTGGAAGGCGCGCGAATAGAGGAAGTCGCCCACCAGCACGCTGGCAGCGTTGCCGAACAGTTCGTTGGCGGTCTCACGCCCGCGGCGCAGCTCAGACTCGTCCACCACATCGTCGTGCAGCAGGGTCGCGGTATGGATGAACTCCACCACCGCGGCCAGCTCGTGCTGATGCTTGCCGCGGTAGCCGAACGCCTCGGCGGACAGTACCACCAGCGCCGGGCGCAGCCGCTTGCCGCCGCTGTTGATGATGTATTCGCCGATCTGGTTGACCAGCACCACTTCGGAATGCAGCCGCGCGCGTATCACCTGGTCCACTGCAGCCATGTCCGCCGCGAGCAATTGCTTGAGGTTTTCCAAACTCTCCACCTTGAATTCTTGTAAGACGTTGCCTGATTTGCCTAAATGGCGCGTACGCGCTCTTCTCGTGGGGCGGCATTGTCGCATAAAATCGCACCCTCCTCGAATGGTGCCCTTATGAAACGATCCCTCTCCTCTATTCTGGTCTGGCTCGGCGTTGCCGTGCTGGGCGCCGCTGCCGTCGGTGGCATCGCGCTGAACCGCGGCGAATCCATCAACGCACTGTGGTTCGTTACCGCCGCGCTGTGTGTCTACGCCATCGCCTACCGCTTCTATGCGGCCTGGATCGCCGCCACGGTGCTCTGCATCGATGCGACGCGTGCCACGCCCGCCGAACGATTGAACAACGGCCGCGACTTCGTGCCGACCAACCGCTGGATCGTGTTCGGCCACCACTTCGCTGCCATCGCCGGACCCGGACCGCTGATCGGCCCAACGCTAGCCGCACAGTTCGGCTACCTGCCGGGAACGCTGTGGATACTGTTCGGCGCCGTGCTGGGCGGCTGCGTGCAGGACATGGTGACGCTGTTCTTCTCGACACGCCGCAACGGCCGCAGCCTCGGCCAGATGGCGCGCGACGAGCTCGGCAACATCGGCGGCGTGGCCGCACTGACCGCCACCTTCCTCATCATGGTCATCCTCATCGCCGTGCTCGGCCTGGTAGTGGTGAATGCGATGAAGAACAGCCCGTGGGCGACCTCCACCGTGGCCGCGACCATCCCCATCGCGATGCTGGTTGGCTTATATATGTACAAGCTGCGGCCGGGGCGCGTGCTCGAAGGCTCCGCGCTCGGCGTGATCCTGCTGTTGCTCGCGGTGGCGGGCGGCGGCTGGATCGACCAGCAGGCCGGGTTGCGCGAGCTGTTCAACCATCCCGGCCTGCCGCTGGCCTTCGCCGTCATCGGCTACGGTTTCGCCGCCGCCATCCTGCCGGTGTGGCTGCTGCTGGCGCCGCGCGACTATCTTTCCACCTTCATGAAGCTCGGCACGGTGATTCTGCTGGCGCTCGCCATCGTGTGGCTGCGCCCCGAGATCAAGATGCCCGCGCTGACTCAGTTCATCGACGGCAGCGGCCCGATCTTCGGCGGCGCGCTGTTCCCCTTCGTGTTCATCACCATCGCCTGCGGCGCGATCTCCGGATTCCACTCGCTGATCTCGTCGGGTACTACTCCTAAATTGCTGTCCAACGAGCGCGACATCCGCATGATCGGCTACGGCGGCATGGTGCTGGAATCGATGGTCGCGGTGATGGCGATCATCGCCGCGACCGTGCTCGACCCCGGCGTGTATTTCGCCATCAACTCTCCGGCCGGCATCGTCGGCAAGGAAGCGGCGGACGCGGTCGCGAAGATCTCGTCCTGGGGCTTTCCGGTCACCGTCGAGCAGATGAACCTGCTTGCGCAGCAGATGGGCGAGGCCACGCTGTTCGCGCGCACCGGCGGCGCGCCGTCGCTGGCGGTGGGCATGGCCAGCATCTTCGGCAGCGCGTTCGGCCAGAATCTGCTCGCGCTGTGGTACCACTTCGCCATCATGTTCGAGGCGATCTTCATCCTCACCACGCTGGATGCCGGCACGCGCGTCGGCCGCTTCATGCTGCAGGACATGCTCGGCAATGTGTGGAAACCGATGGGGCAGACATCCTGGTATCCGTCGGTGCTGTTCACCAGCGCCGTGGTGGTCGCGGCCTGGGGTTACTTCCTGTACATCGGCGTGATCGACCCCAACGGCGGGGTCAACATCCTGTGGCCGCTGTTCGGCATCTCCAACCAGATCCTCGCGGCGATCGCATTGTGCGTGGGCACCGGTATCTTGGTTAAGTCCGGCAAGCTCAAATACGCATGGATCACCGCATTGCCGCTCGCCTGGCTGGTGATCATCACCAGCACCGCGACCTGGCAGAAGCTCACCAGCGACGACCCGCGCATCGGATTCATCGCCGCGGCCAACAGCCTGTCCGACAAGCTCGCCGCAGGTGCGTTGCCGCCGGAGAAGGCCGCAGTCGCGCCGCAGCTGATCTTCAACCAGCAGCTGGATGCCGTGCTGGCGCTGTTCTTCGTGGCACTGCTGTGGCTGATCGTCGCCGATATGCTGCGCGTCTGCCTGCGCCACCTGCGCGGCAAGCCGGTGCCACCACTAAGTGAAGAACCCCATTACCCGACAAAGCTGGAGGCAGCATGGGCAAGGGATTGAAACGGCTTTGGGCGGCCATCCGCCGCCTCAGCGGCGACGACGGCTACGAACACTATCTGGTGCACCACGCCGCCGTCCATCCGGGCCAGCCCCCTTTATCGCGCCGCGAGTGGTTCGCCCTTCAGGAAAAGCAGAAGTGGTCGGGCATCAAGCGATGTTGCTGACGAGAATTTGCGCAACTCACTATTTTTATGGATAATGCGCGCCCACTGAGAGTGCGTACACCCGCCGCACCGAACCCCTAAAGGAAAGAAAATGAAAGCAGACACCCACCCGAATTACCAGGAAATCACCGTGACCTGCAGTTGCGGCAACAGCTTCAAGACCAAGTCCGTGATCGGCAAGCCGGTTCTGAACATCGAAGTATGTTCCGAGTGCCACCCGTTCTACACCGGCACGCAGAAGATCGTCGACACCGCTGGCCGTATCGACAAGTTCCGCCAGAAGTACGGCAAGACCGCTTAAGGAACTTCGCGCAGCGAAAGCATCAAAAGGCAGCAGTTTGCTGCCTTTTTTATTTGCGGCGACAATTCTTCTTTCCGAACAAGCTGAACAGGTATGCCCATGCGTTTTGTAATCCCCGCTCTCGCACTCGCGCTGCTGGCCGGCTGCGCGCAGAACCCGGTCACCGGCCAGAACGATTTCGTGATGATGTCGGAAAGCCAGGAGATCGCCGAAGGCCGCCAGGCCGACGTGCAGATCAAGAAGCAATACAAGGTCTATGAGTCGAAGGCGCTGCAGGACTATGTCAACCGCGTCGGCCAAAGACTTGCCCAGCAGAGCCACCGCCCCAATCTGCAGTACCACTTCACCGTCCTGGACACCCCGGAGGTCAACGCCTTCGCGTTGCCCGGCGGATACGTCTACGTCACGCGCGGCATCCTGCCCTATCTCAACAGCGAGGCCGAGCTGGCCGCCGTGGTGGGTCACGAGGTCGGCCACGTCACGGCGCGCCATGGCGTGCGCCAGCAGAGCGCCGCGCAGGCCGCCAACATCGGCCTGACTATCGCCTCGATCTTCGTGCCGGAGATCGGCTCAATGGGCGGACAGAACATCACCAACATCGTCGGCGGAGCCCTGCTGTCCGGCTACGGCCGCGAACACGAGCTGGAAGCAGACCGCCTGGGCGCCCAATATCTGGCGCGTGCGGATTACGACCCGCAGGCCATCATCAGCGTCCTCCGAGTGCTGAAGAACCAGGAACTGAAAGACATCGAGCTGGCTAAGCAGGAAGGCCGAGAGCCGCGGCGCTACTCCGGCCTGTTCGCCACCCACCCGGACAACGACACGCGCCTGAAGCAAGTGGTCGGCGAAGCGAACAAACAGGCGCCTGCCGCCCCCTTCGAGGGCCGTGCCGAGTTCCTGGCCGCCACCGATGGCCTGACGTTCGGCGACAGCGGCGACCAGGGCGTGGTGCGCAACAACAGTTTCTACCATGCGGATCTCGGTATCGCCCTCTCCTTCCCGGAAACCTGGCAGGTGCACAACCTGCCCGACGCGCTGGTCGCCGTCAGCCCCGGCGGCGAAGCGATGATGCAGATGAAGATGGATCAGCAGCCGACCGGCACGCCAACTGAATATGCGCGCCGCCTGGCAGGTTATAGCGCGCAGACCCAATCGCTCGACCTGAACGGCTTGCCCGCCGCGACGTTCGAGACGTCCAATACCATGGGCGGCGTGATCTACAAGGACAAGCATGCCTACATCCTGCAGGCACAGGCCAAGGAGCGCGGGAGCCTGAACGCACACCGCAACGAGATCTACGGCACGGTGCGCAGCTTCCACACACTCACCGCCGAGGAACGCAAGCTGGTTCGCCCGCTCAGCATCCGCGTCATCCACGTCCGCGCCGGCGAAACCTACGCCAAACTGGCACAAGGCTCGCCGCTGGGCAAATCGGCGGAATCCTACCTGCGCCTGATCAACGCGCAGTACCCCGACGGAGAGCCGCACGCCGGACAAGCAATCAAGATCGTGGAATAGCCGTTGTACTTCATTAAACCCACCGATCCCAATCCCATCACTCCCGCCAAGGCGGTGCTGCTGGGGGCGTTGCTCCTCATCTGGGTCTGTACCGGGCTGGTCGGCCACGACCCGTGGAAACCGGACGAAGCGCAAGGTTTCGGGGTGGTGTATTCCATGCTGCAAAGCGGCGACTGGCTGGTACCCACGCTGGTCGGCGAGCCCTACATGGACAAGCCGCCGCTGTATTACTGGACCGCCGCGCTGTCCGCCAGCCTGTTCGAACCGTTGCTGCCGCTGCACGACGGAGCGCGACTCGCGAGTGCCCTCTATGTCGGGCTCGCCCTGCTGTTCATCGGCCTCGCCGGACGCAAGCTGTACGGTGAGAACCGCGGCTGGGCTGCCGCCGTCATCCTGATCGGCTGCGTCGGCATGATGGTGCGCGCGCACCAGATGGTCACCGACCTCCCGCTGCTCGCCGGCTGCGCGATGATGCTCTACGGCTTCTCGTTGAGCCAGGAACGCGCGCTGAGCGCCGGACTGCTGATCGGCACCGGCGTAGGCATCGGCTTCATGTCCAAGGGGTTCATCGCCCCGGTGCTGTTCGTGCTGATCGCGGCCATGCTGCCCGCGCTGTTCCGGCAATGGCGCGAGCGCCGGTATCTATCCAGCCTCGCCGTTGCCGTACTGTTCGCCCTACCGTGGCTCACCGTTTGGCCGCTGCTGCTGTACCAGCACTCGCCGCGCTTGTTCGCCGACTGGGCCTGGACTCACAACATCGGCCGCTGGATCGATTACGCGGAGCACGGCCCGACCAAGGATGCGTTCTACTACCTGAAGAACCTGCCGTGGCTGGCATGGCCAGCGTTGCCGCTGGCTGCCTGGGCGGTGTGGCAATCGCGCCGCCGCCTCGCGCAGCGCGACGACCTTCAGTTACCGCTGGTCGCCTTCGGTGTGATGTTCGTCACCCTCAGTTTCGTGCCCAACATCAAGGAAGTGTACGCACTGCCGATGCTGCTGCCGCTCACCCTGCTCGCCACCGCATCGCTGTCGTCGCTGAAGCGCGGCGCGGCCAATGCGCTGGACTGGTTCGGCCTGATGACCTTCGCGCTGGTCGCCATCGCCATGTGGTGGGGTTGGGCCGGCCTGCTGCTGGACAACCACGCCAAGATCACGCTCTGGCTGAAGGACTACCAGCCCGGCTTCGAACCCTCCTTCGAGGCGCTGCCGTTCTGGATCGCCGTCGCCGCCACCGTGCTGTGGCTGGTGATGGTATGGCGCGTCGGCCGCTCGATGCGCCGCGCAGTCACCAACTGGGCCGCCGGCATTACCCTGACTTGGGTGCTGGCCATGACGCTGTGGCTGCCGTGGCTGGACAGCGGCAAGAGCTACCGCCACATGGTCGATTCGCTGAAACAGTCCATGCCGCAGCACTATCGCTGCGTCGGCTACGACTACGTCGGAGACGGCCAGCGCGCGATGCTGTACTACTTCGGCGGCATCGTCACGCGCGAGGACCGCAAGGAGCGTTGCGACCTGCGCCTGATCCAGGGGAACCGTCTATCGAAGCCGCTGCTCGACGAGACACGCTGGGAGAAGATTTGGGAAGGCAGCCGCAAGGGCGACAAGGGAGAGCATTACCGGCTGTATCGCCGCATCCCGTAGGGACGGGCAATCAAGCCAAGTCCGTTCGTGCTGATAACCTGCGACTAAGCTGGCGTCTTTTGCCAGCTTAGTCGAATGGCTATGTCGAAGCATGAACGACAAAACTAAACCGCGGGGTGCGGCCCCGCACGCCGGTTCCTTTCTTTGTGCGGCCAAAGAAAGGAACCAAAGAAACGCCGCCCCGGTTTGCCGCCTCCTGCGGAGGTTCCCTCGATCAGACGCAAACGAGCGGGGCTGCGCAACTCGCACGATCCGCTGCGCGGCCACGTGCTCAAACAGTGCTCGCCCAACCCCACCGCCCGTTCACGCCTGATCGAGGCGGCGCACAGGGGATAGAAAGTCAAAACCCAAAACCAGCGAGGCAGGCCAAAGCCCGCCTCGCATCCCACCAAAAGATTCGTGCGCGTAGCGCACACAAAACCGCCTTGCTTTTCTTTCCCCTGTGCGCCGCCGAGTAGCGGAGGCTGGTCAGGGGTCGTCGGCGAGGACTGTCTGAGCGCGTAGCGCGAGTTCCGCAGCCGCCTGACCAGTCGAGCAACGCAGGGAACCCACGAAGTGGGCGGCAAACCGGGGGCGACTTCTTTTGGTTACTTTTCTTGGCAAGACAAGAAAAGTAACTAGCTGTCGGGCTACCCCCGACGGTTTTCGATGGTAGCTTTGCTATGCCCCATCCATCTTACACTTCTGCTGTTAACTATTATCCCTACCTACACTCATTGCGTACCAGGTAAAGGAGCAGGGAATTTAATATTAAACTGCTTTGCAAGCGTATTCATTTCTGCAGTCAGCACTTCATAATCTGTACGCTTATCCATTAACGCCCACGAAGCTTTCAATTCCTTTATCTTTTGTTCAGGAATTTTTGCCGCTAATATCGTTATCTTTTGATTAAAGTACGTATTAAGCTGAAGTGTTGCAAAGTCCCTCCCTAAAAGAAATAAGACATCTAATAGAAAAAGAAGTGTAAGCACAACAGAAAAAATTTTTCGGTAATTTTTTCTCTTAATCACCGTCGTTTCATCCCCCTCCGGAATTAACCTCAAAGCAGCACCCGCTGAGAAGACGCCTGAGAGTATGGACACCAAAAGTATGAGTGTGACGAATGAGGACTCTTCTCGAAAACCAAGTGCTGCACTCTTGTAGATTGAATCAGTTATGCCGTTGTATATATTCGCTCCAAGCCACACTATTGCATTGCCTAACCATTTCAAAATCGGCTCAATAAATAGCAAGACAAGCACCGAGGTCATAATGCTTACTAGCAGATTTTTTCGAAAATCAGGATCGCGGAGCATACTTTCCTCTTGATCTAACCTAATTTAGGTGTTGGGCAAACCACATCCCCATTCTGCGCCCGATTCCTCAGCGCATGGTCGATCAACACCAGCGCCACCATCGCCTCGGCGATAGGCGTGGCGCGGATGCCGACGCAGGGATCATGGCGGCCTTCGGTGGAGACCTTCACCGGATTGCCAGCCTTGTCGATGGAGTCGCGCTCGATGCGAATGCTGGAGGTCGGCTTGATCGCGTAATGGGCGACAATGTCCTGGCCGGTGGAGATGCCGCCGAGGACACCGCCGGCGTTGTTCGACTTGAAACCTTGCGGCGTGAGTTCGTCGCCGTGTTCGCTGCCCTTCTGCGTGACGCAAGCGAAGCCCGCGCCGATCTCCACGCCCTTCACCGCGTTGATGCCCATCAGCGCATGCGCGATGTCGGCATCCAATCTATCGAACACCGGCTCGCCCCATCCGACCGGGACGTTGTTCGCGACGACGGCGAGCTTCGCGCCGATGGAGTCGCCGGACTTGCGCAATTCGTCCATGTAGTCTTCGAGCTGGCCGACGTAGCTCGCATCGGCGACGAAGAAGCTGTTGCCCTCTTCGTTCAGCTCGGCCCAGCTCTTGAACGGGACCTCGATCTCGCCGAGCTGCGCGAGGTAGCCGCGCACTTCGATGCCGTAGCGCTCATTCAGCCACTTCTTGGCGATGGCACCCGCGGCGACACGCGCCGCGGTCTCGCGCGCGGAGGAACGTCCGCCGCCGCGATAGTCGCGGACGCCGTATTTCTGCCAATAGGTGTAGTCGGCGTGGCCGGGGCGGAAGGTCTCGGCGATGCTGCCGTAGTCCTTGCTGCGCTGGTCTTCGTTGCGGATCAGCAGCGCGATGGGCGTGCCGGTGGTCTTGCCTTCGAACACGCCGGAGAGGATCTCCACCGTGTCGGATTCGCGGCGCTGCGTGACATGGCGCGAAGTGCCCGGCTTGCGGCGGTCGAGGTCGCGTTGAATGCAGGCAGCGGAGAGCTCCATTCCCGGCGGGCAGCCGTCGACGATGCAGCCGATGGCCGCGCCGTGCGATTCGCCGAAAGTAGTGACCGTAAAGAGCTTTCCGAATGTGTTTCCAGACATGGCGTCGTCTCGCTAATTTGATTGCGTGAGTTTAACATAGCGACATTCCCGGAAACGCCGTCATTCCCGCGCAGGCGGGAATCCAGCAATACAAAATGCCTTTTGTTTAACCACCATGGACTCCCGCTTTCGCGAGAATGACAACCCAGAAAGCCGACTATGTTCATCGACACTCACTGCCACCTGGACGCCGAGGAATTCGGCGACGAACAAGCCGCGCTGGTTCAGGCAGCGCACGATGCGGGCGTCGAGCGCCTCGTCGTGCCCTCGGTGGCGCGCGCCAACTTCGGCATCGTGCGCGATCTGTGCAAACAGCATCCCGGCTGCGTCCCGGCCTACGGCATCCATCCGATGTACACCGACGGTGCGCTGCCTGAAGACCTCGCTGCACTACGCGAGTACTTGGCGCAGCCGGATGCCGTCGCGGTAGGCGAGATCGGGCTGGATTTCTTCATCCAGCATTACGACCGTGCGCGGCAGGAATTCTTCTTCGTCGAACAGCTGAAACTGGCGCGCGAATTCGACCTGCCGGTGTTGCTGCACATCCGCCGGGCGCAGGACATCGTGCTCAAGCACCTGCGCCAGACCAAGGTGCGCGGCGGCATCGCGCATGCCTTCAACGGCAGCCGCCAGCAGGCGGACGAGTTCATCAGGCTCGGCTTCAAGCTCGGCTTCGGCGGCGCAATGACCTATCCACGCGCCACGCGTCTGCGCGAACTCGCGGCGACGCTGCCGCTGGACAGCATCGTGCTGGAGACCGATGCACCGGACATCCCTCCCGACTTCCTGGAGCGGGGATTGCCGAACGAGCCGCAATACGTGCCGCACATCGCGCAAACGCTGGCGGAATTGCGCGGGCTGCCATTGGAAGAGATTGCGCGCATCACCACGGAGAATGTATTGTCCGCGCTCCCCAAACTCGGCTCGGCAAACTGAACATGCAACACCATCACCCTCTCGACGACGAACACGACCGCCGCTTCGGCGGACTGGACCGGCTATACGGCGAAGGCTCGCGCCTCGCGCTTCACCGCAGCCGCGTCGCGGTGGTGGGCGTCGGCGGCGTCGGCTCCTGGGCGGTGGAAGCGCTCGCGCGCAGCGGCATCGGCAACATCACGCTGATCGACTTCGACCATGTCGCCGTGTCCAACGTCAACCGCCAGATACAGGCGCTCACGAGCACGCTCGGCGAGGCCAAGGTGAGCGCTCTGGAGGCGCGGATACGCGACATCAATCCCGATTGCCGCGTGACCCCGATCGACGACTTCCTGACCGTGGAGAACCTGCAGCAACTGATTCCGGCGGGCACGTTCGATGCGGTGATCGACGCCTGCGACGAGGCGAAAGTGAAGGCCGCGCTGATCGTCCATGCCCGCTTCAACAAGATTCCGTTGGTGGTATGCGGTGCGGCGGGTGGCAAGCGCGACCCGCTGAAGCTGCGCTGCGACGACCTCGGCCGCACCACGCACGACGCGTTGCTGTCGCGCATCCGCAACATGCTGCGCAAGGATTTCAACATACAGCCGCGCAAGAACGGAAAGTTCGGCGCAGCGTGCGTGTATCTGGAAGAACCATCCAAGCGCAGCACCGCTTGCTCAGCGAGCGACCTTAGCTGCTCCGGCTATGGTTCGTCGGTGACGGTCACCGCATCCATGGGCTTTGCTGCGGCGAACTGGTGCCTGGAGCGGATCATGGCGCAGCAGAATCCCGAGGACTGACCAACCGAATCAGCTTGGCCGGTTGCGCATGTGATCCGCCAGCTTGGCGAAGGCCGCGGAGAGTTCGCTGCACAACTCGGAATCCTCGACCACGTCATTCAAGGCGCGGTCCATGCACATCAGCCACTGGTCGCGCTCGGATTCGCCGATGGCAAAGGGAAAATGGCGACGGCGCAGGAAGGGTTCGCCGAATTCCTGCACGAACAGCTGCGGCCCGCCCAGCCAGCCGGAGAGGAACTTGAACAGTTTGTCGGCGGCGCCGTCCAGGCTCTCCGCGTGCATCTTGCGGATGCCGTAGGCCTCCGGCAACTCATCCATCAGCTCGTAGAAACGCCGCACCAGCGCGCGCACCTTCTCCTCGCCGCCGATCCGCTCGTAATGTGTAAGGACTTTCAATTCGCTCATTTCAGCCATCCCTTGCGCAGGAAGAACCACAGCGGCCCCGCGACCGTCACCACCATCAGCGTCAGCGCGAAGGGATAGCCCAGTTTCCAGGCCAGTTCAGGCATGAACTGGAAGTTCATGCCGTAGATGGAGGCGATCAGCGTGGGCGGCAGCAGGGTCACGGAAGCGACCGTGAACATGCGCACGATGCGGTTCTGGTTGATGTTGATGAAACCGGTGGTGCTGTTCATCAGGAAGTTGATCTTGTCGGACAGGAACGAGGTGTGGCCGTGCAGCGACTCGATGTCCAGCTGGATCTGGCGCGCCTCCTCGACCTGCCCCGGACTGAGCAGCTTGCTGCGGATCAGGAAGGAAACGGCGCGCTGCGTGTCCATCACATTGCGGCGGATACGGCCGTTGATGTGCTCGGCGTGCGCGATGATCGCCAACGCCTTCGCGGCATCGCGGTCGCGCAGCGGCGCATTCAGCACGCGGTTACTCACCGAGCCGAGGTCGGCATACACCTTTTCCAGCGCATCCGCAGAGAACTCCACGTCCATCCCGTACAGGTCGACCAGTACGTCCAGGCTGTCCACGATATCGCCTGTCTGCGCGTGCAGATGCATGCGCAGCAGGCGGAAGATCGGCAAGTCCTCCTCGTGGACGCTGATGAGCGTGGAACCGGACAGCACAAACGCCACCGTCACGCTGCGGGAATGGCTTTCCTTTCCGGACAGAAAATCCGAGCGCAGGTGCACCCCGCCCTCCCCCTCGTAAAAACGCGCGCTGGCCTCGATGTCCTGCAGGTGTGCCGGACGCGGCAACTGCACGCCAAAGGCCTGCTCGACGCGGTCACGCTCCTCGTCGGTAGCCGCGACGAGATCGACCCACACCGGCTGTATGGCGCACACATCGCCCCCCTCCTCGACGTGCAGCCGGTTCAGACGGCCATTGCTCAGATTGAATGCGTAAAGCATGGTGCTCCTCGATGAATGGGTTTCATTATCCTATGGCCTTGGCATCAAGGGGAATCGAGCCAACACGCGATAGTGCGAATCGCCCTCCTGTTGCGGAGACTGCACCAGCACGAAGTCGTGCACCGGCCAGGGAACCGCCGGCATCTCGGGCAGCGGCGCGTCGCTCCATTTGGAGTGGCGCAGCAGTGTGACATGCGGCTTGTAATCGCGCCGATCGAAACGGAAACGGTGGTGCTCCAGGCGCTGCTCCAGATCGCGCACCAACTGCGCCAGCTGCGGCGGCACGCGGCGTGGCGCGGCGAACACGATGTGGTTGTGCCCCCAGTAGCGTGCCTGATCGAAACGCAGATCGAACCGTTCCCCCTCGACCTCCTGCGCCGCGAGCTGTAAGGCCTCGAGGCGATGCTCGGCGACGTTACCGACGAATACCAGCGTGTTGTGCAGGTTGGCCGCCGGCATCGCACGCCCCCCGCACAGCTCGCGCAGCGGCGGCTGCCATCCCGCCAGGGCGGCGCGTTCCGAGGCATTCGGCCAGAGCGCGAAAAACACTCGGACAGTGGAATCAGGCTTGTCGCTCATGCCGCATAGCTTACACCGGTGGCTGTCATTTTTTGCGTATTCGGGCACCAGGTGTGGCGCGAAGCGAGCGGCACCGCGCCTTGCCGGTCAATTCCGCAAACTTTTGCCTGCCGAAGCTGAACTCCCTGCTCCGCTCGGGGTCGAGAACTACCTTGGGTTGCGGTAGAATGCGCCCCTCGTTAACCAAGGCTCACCATGACGGCACGTTTGCGCGAAATCCCCTACAACTACACCTCGTTCTCCGACCGGGAGATCGTGCTGCGCATCCTGGGCGACGAGGCATGGGAGATCATCAACACCCTGCGCGAAGAGCGCCGCACCGGCCGCTCGGCCCAGATGCTGTATGAGGTGCTGGGCGACATCTGGGTGCTGACGCGCAACCCCTACCTGGAAGACGACCTGCTCGCCAATCGCAAGCGTCGCGAGGCGCTGATCGGTGCGCTGCGCCATCGTCTGAACGCCATCGAGTCCCGCCGCGTTGTCGCCGAAGGCGCTTCCAACTCCAAACAAGATCACAACCAGAAGGTGAAGCGCCTGCTCGAGCTCGCCGGCGAGGCCGTGAACCGCTTCGCCGCCGAATTCGAGCACACCCTGCAGCTGCGCCGCCGCGCGTTGCGCGTGCTCGCCCGCATCACCCGCAAGGACAACATCCAGTTCGACGGCCTGGCGCGTGTCTCGCACGTAACCGACGCCACCGATTGGCGCGTGGAATATCCCTTCGTGGTGCTGCATCCGGACACGGAAGCGGAGGTCGCACCGCTGGTGCGTGCCTGTATCGAGCTCGGCCTGACCATCATCCCGCGCGGGGGCGGCACCGGCTACACCGGCGGCGCCGTGCCGCTCACCAAACATGCCGCCGTCATCAATACCGAGAAGCTGGACGCGTTCTCTCCGGTCGAACACCTGGTGCTGCCCGGCCTGACTGAGCCCTATGCGACCATCCACTGCGGCGCAGGCGTGGTCACGCGTCGCGTCATGGAGGCGGCCGAGGCCAACGGCCTGGTGTTCGCGGTCGACCCGACCTCGGCCGACGCCTCCTGCATCGGCGGCAACGTCGCGATGAACGCGGGCGGCAAGAAGGCCGTGCTGTGGGGCACCGCGCTGGACAACCTGGCCTCGTGGAAGATGGTCACGCCGGACGGCCTGTGGATGACCGTCGAGCGGCTCGACCACAACCTCGGCAAGATCCACGACACGGAGACCGCGCGTTTCCGCATCAGCCGCTTCGAGGCGGACGGCAAGACGCCGCACGGCGAATCGGAGATCCTCTCCATCCGCGGCAGCTCGTTCCGCAAGGCGGGGCTGGGAAAGGACGTTACCGACAAGTTCCTGTCCGGCCTGCCCGGCATCCAGAAGGAAGGCTGCGACGGCATCATCACCTCGGCGCGCTTCATCCTGCACCGCGAGCACAAGTTCACACGCACCGTGTGTCTGGAATTCTTCGGCCAGGTGCATGAGGCCGTTCCGTCCATCGTCGAGGTCGTGGACTACTTCGATCGCCGCAACGGCAACTCGACCGCCTTGCTGGCGGGTCTGGAACACCTCGACGAACGCTATCTCAAGGCGGTGGGCTATGCCACCAAGTCCAAGCGCGGCACACGCCCGAAGATGGTGCTGGTCGCCGACGTCGCGGGCGACGACGAGGTCGCGGTCGGCGAGGCCGCTTCCGCCATCGTACGCATGGCCAACCTGCGCCACGGCGAAGGCTTCATCGCCGTCTCCGCCGAGGCACGCAAGAAATTCTGGCTGGACCGCGCACGCACCGCGGCCATCGCCAAACACACCAACGCGTTCAAGGTGAACGAGGACGTGGTGATCCCGCTGCCGCGCATGGGCGACTACTGCGACGGCGTGGAACGCATCAACATCGAGCTGTCGCTGAAGAACAAGCTCAAGCTGCTGGGTGCGCTGGACGAATTCTTCGGCGGCGAACTGCCGCTGCGCTATCAGGACGACGAACAGCTGGGCGATGCCGAGTTGCTCGGCAACCGCCCCCAACAGGCACAACAGCTGCTTGCAGAGGTGCGCACGCGCTGGCAGTGGCTGCTGGACAATCTGGACGCGCCGATCGAAGGCGGAATGTACGCCCCGGAAGACAAGCAGGACGCAGTCACCGTGTTCGACGCGGTGCAGCGCCACCTGCTGCGCGCCTCGTGGAAACGGGAACTGCGCGAGCCGCTGCGCCAGATGTTCAGCGGCGGCACCTACCAGCCCATCCTCGACCAGTGCAACGCCATCCACCAGAACGTGCTCAAGAGCCGCGTGTTCGTGGCGCTGCACATGCACGCCGGCGACGGCAACGTGCACACCAACATCCCGGTCAACTCCGACGACTACGCCATGCTGCAGGAGGCCAACGGCGCGGTGGACCGCATCATGCAGCTGGCCAAGGACCTGGGCGGCGTGATCTCCGGCGAGCACGGCATCGGCATCACCAAGTACGATTTCCTCGAGGAGCAGGAGATCGCGCCGTTCATCGCCTACAAGCAAAAGGTCGATCCCGAAGGCCGTTTCAACAAGGGCAAACTGCTGCCCGGCAGCAACCTCGAGCACGCGTACACCCCCAGCTTCAACCTGATGGAGCTGGAGAGCCTGATCCTGGAGAAGAGCGAACTCTCCGAGATCGCCGACTCGTTCAAGGACTGCCTGCGCTGCGGCAAGTGCAAACCGGTGTGCAACACCCACGTGCCGCGCGCCAATCTGCTGTATTCGCCGCGCAACAAGATCCTCGCCACCTCGCTGCTGATCGAGGCCTTCCTGTACGAGGAGCAGACGCGGCGCGGCGTTTCCGTCGCGCACTTTGCCGAGTTCGACGACGTGGCCGACCATTGCACGGTGTGCCACAAGTGCGTCACCCCGTGCCCGGTGGACATCGACTTCGGCGACGTGTCGAGCGCCATGCGCAACTTCCTGCGCAAGCGCGGCAAGAAGAAATTCAGCCCGACCACCAAGTTGTCCATGCTGTACCTCAACAGCAGCAAGCCGGCCACGGTCAAGCTGCTGCGCAAGCTGTTGCTGCAGTGGAGCTACCCGCTGCAGCGCGTCGGCTACCGTGCCGCCAAGTATCTCGGCCTGTTCCGTGCGCAGGTGGCGCGGCCGCCCGCGACCGTGGGCAAGCCACCCGTCGTCGCTCAGGTGATCCATTTCGTGAACAAGCCGATGCCCAAAGTGCCGAGCAAGACGGTGCGAGGGTTGCTCGACATCGAGGACAACACCATCGTCCCGGTGATCCGCGACCCGCGCAAGGCGAGCGAGGACAGCGAAGCGGTGTTCTATTTCCCCGGCTGCGGTTCGGAGCGGCTGTTCTCCGAGGTCGGCCTGGCGACGCAGGCGATGCTGTTCGACCTTGGTGCGACTACGGTGCTGCCTCCCGGCTATCTGTGCTGCGGCTATCCGCAGACCTCGGTGGGCCTCGCCGACAAGGGCAACCAGATCATCACCGACAACCGCGTGCTGTTCCACCGCGTGGCGAACACGCTGAACTACCTCGACATCAAGACCGTGGTCGTGTCGTGCGGCACCTGCATGGATCAGTTGCTCGAATACCAGTTCGACAAGATCTTCCCGGGCTGCCGCCTGCTCGACATCCACGAATACCTGCTGGAGAAAGGCGTGAAGTTAGAGGGCGTGAAGGGCACCCGCTACGTCTTCCACGATCCCTGCCACAGCCCGATGAAGACCTACCAGCCGATCAAGGTGGTGAACCAGTTGATGGGCACGCAGGACATCAAGGTCAACGACCGTTGCTGCGGCGAGGCCGGCACTTTCGCCGTGACACGTCCGGACATCGCCACGCAAGTGCGCTTCCGCAAGACCGAAGAGCTGCGCAAGGCTGCGGACGCCCTGCGCGCCGACGGCAGCGGCGACAAGGTGAAGATACTGACCTCCTGTCCAGCGTGCCAGCAGGGCCTGTCGCGCTACGCCGACGATGTGCACGCCGACGCCGGCTACGTCGTGGTGGAAATGGCCAAGCACCTGCTCGGGCCGGATTGGCAGGCGGATTATGTCGCCAAAGCCAATAGCGGCGGGATAGAACGTGTACTGCTTTAATCCCTGCCGCGCTTGACGGCAGGGCGCTCCTCGTGGAAAGTAGCGGTCTAAATATAAAAAGACAGCCATGCTGACACTTCCACTCGAGCCCACCGACGACCGCGCCAACCCGATCTTCAAGGATGAGGCTGGCTGCGCCAAGTGGCTCAGTCAGCTGCAGCTGACCAACCTGCAATTGGCCCACAGCCTGCTGCTCACCCAGATCAACGAACTCAACCGTTATCCAATGCGCGGGCTCGAGCGCCTGAACACGCTGGAACTGCTGCGCGAGACGGTGGGCTATGTGCAGGATGACTACGCCAAGAAGCTCATCGCCAAGCCGCTGCCTCTGAACGAGAGCGAACTGATGGTATTCGTCGCCATCGTGCAACTCTGGCAGGCGATGGTGCTGGGCTACCAGCGCTGCCTGCAGGCCTACATGGCCGGCGACAAACAACTCGCCAAACATGGCGCACTACTGTGCCAGCGCTGCCTGCTATACAGCGGCCTGGAAATCTTCGAGCACTTGCGCACCGGATACGAATTCGACGCCAAGCTGTGGCACCAATTGCATGCGCTGTACGCCTTCGCCGAACGGCAGAAACTGCAAACGACAGAGGTGCTCGACCCGCTGAACGGCAAGCATCGCAGCAGTTGCCGCAGCATCTACGTCAAGACCCTGCTCGCCTGCTACGCACACCCCGCCGAGCTGACCCGTTCGCAACTTCACCTGCTGGACAACTGGCTGGCGCAATGGAGCAGCACGGTGACCGTGGAGCGCACCTATACCGTCAGCAAGGGCGATGCCCAACCGCTCGCGGTGGATCTGAGCAACAAGTACGGCCTGCAATCCATCAAGCAGGTGACCCACAACGACAGCATCCGCTACTTGGCGATGGTGCCGCTCTCCAAGCTGCTGCGCGTCAAGACCATCCTGTTGCAGCAAGGCCAGACGCCGCAACAACTGGAGTTGTGCGACCACTGCTCCGGCGTCGACTGCATCGAGTTCCTCACGGCATTGCATCGCTATTGGTGCGAAGATCACACGACCCGTTTCGGCGAACGCTATCCCGTCGCGCAGAATGCGCAACTCTGCTACAGGATGGAAGGCATCTACGCGCACCTCACCGGTCACCCCTTCAGGCAACCCGGCCGCGACAGCGGCGCCGACAGCGTGGCGCGGCGACAGATCGAGACCTTCGGGCGCGTCCTGCAGGATGCCCACAACAAGGAATTACTGGAAATGGGTTTCCCGCTGGAGACCTGGCAATTCGAGAACGAGAGCATCCTAGGCGCGCGGCTGACGCGCGAAGACACGTTCGGCGGCCGGCTGAGCTATAACCAGTTGGTCGCGTTGCGCCCCAGCGATGCGGAGACTTTCATGCTGGGTGCGACGGCATGGGCGAACGTGACGCGCAGCGGCAAGCTGCAGATCGGCGTGCGCTATCTGCCCGGCATCGCCGAAGCGGTCAGCATCCGTGCGACCGGCCTCAACGTAGGCTCGTCCGAGAAATATGTGCCGGCCTTCCTGCTGCAAGCCGTTCCCGCACTGAAGACCCCCGCCAGCCTCATCATCCCGCGCGACTGGTTCCAGCCGGACCGCGTGGTGGAAGTCCTGCACCAGAACCGCGACACCGAAAAAATGAAGATGGGCTTCAGCGTCGAGCGCGGCATCGACTACGAGCGCGTCAGCTTCAGCGTGGTGTAACTATCTTTCCTAGTGTTTTGCAGGTTGTTCAAAAACGTAGCGAGGATAGTCAGCTGCAAGGCGCACGGAACGGAGCGACGAGAAAACAGGCGCAGCAAGTTTCGGCGGAGACTAACCTTCAGGTTATGTCGGAGCCACATACCCATTGGGTAGGCGAGGAAGCGAGTACCGCGCAACGCCGCAGATGACCACCGCAGTAGTTTTTCAACAGCCTGCTAGCGCACCGCGCGCTTGATGGGGAACACCAGGCTGAACGTGCTGCCCTTGCCCTCTTCGCTCAACACTTCCAGTTTGGCCTGGTGGCGCATCGCGATGTGCTTCACGATCGCCAGCCCCAACCCTGTCCCCCCCGTCTCGCGCGACCGGCTACGGTCCACGCGGTAGAAGCGCTCGGTCAGGCGCGGAATGTGCTGCGGCGCGATGCCGATGCCGCTGTCCCGCACCGAGAATACCGGCTGCTCGTTGCGCTCCGCCCAGCGCAGCAGGATTTCTCCGCCCTCGGGGGTATATCGGATCGCGTTGCTGAGCAGGTTGCCGAACGCGCTGCGCAGCTCCTCGCGATTGCCTAGCAACTTTGCGTTGCTGGGCATCTCCAGGCGCAACGTATGCCGACCGGCGCTCAGCAGCTGTCCGTCCTGGAGGATCTCGTTGAGCAGGGTGTGGACGTCCACCGCATCTTCGCTCATCGGCGTCTGGTCGTTTTCCAGGCGCGACAGGGTGAGCAGGTCGGATACCAGACTCTCCATGCGCCGTGTCTGCTCCGCCATCAGTTGCAACGCACGCCTCGCGTTATCCTTGCTGATGTCGGGCATGTCCTGCAGGTTCTCGACGAAGCCGTTCACCACAGTCAGCGGCGTGCGCAACTCGTGCGACACGTTCGCAACGAAATCGCGGCGCATCGCCTCGATACGCTCCATCTGCGTGATGTCTCGGCTGATCAGCAGTCGCTTGTTCTCGCCGTAGGGGATGAGCTTGATGGACAGCACCATGTCGTGGTGGCGCGCCGGGCGCATCACCAGCGGTTCGCTGAAGTTCGATTCATGCAGGTACTCTACAAATTCCGGCTGGCGCACCAGATAGGTGATGTCCTGCATGATGTCGTGCTGGGCATCGAGACCGAAGTGCTGCTCGGCCAGCGGATTGCACCACTCAATGCGGTTCGCCTCGTTCAGGATCGCCACGCCTTCCGGCAACGCGGCGGTCGCCTGCTCGATGTGCTGCAGCTCGCCAGCCAGTTCCTGCTTGGTCTGTTTGTGCCGTTTGACCATGCGGTAAAGCTGCGAGAACACTTCGTCCCAGATGCCCCCCGCCTCGGGAATGTTCTCCAGGCGCGCATCGTTCAGCCATACGCCCAGCTTGTAGAGCTGCCGCGCATGCATCGCCATCACGACCAGGAGGACCACCAGCATGAATACCACGGCCACCGTGGCGGAAAAGATACCCCACAGCAGCAACGCGAAAAGCGCGACAAATGCGATGGGTATGCTCAGGCGCAGCCAGAAATCACGCAAAAACTTCTCCCTGTAACCACTCCGTTGGCGACCGTCTTTGGGGCGCTTGGCGGAATGGCTTTTGTTATGTTATCGAAAAACGGTACCCGCTTCCGCGCACCGTCTGAATCAGGCCGTCCATGCCGGCCGGCTCGAGTGCGGCGCGCAGGCGGCGGATATGCACGTCCACAGTGCGTTCCTCCACGAACACCTGCGTGCCCCACACCCGATCGAGCAGCTGGGTGCGGCTGTACACACGCTCCGCATGGGTCATGAAGAAATGCAGCAGACGGAACTCCGTCGGCCCCAGCTCGATGACCTCGCCCTTCGCGCTGACCCGGTGCGACACCGGCGACAGCTCTAGCCCGCCCGCCGTGACGACCTCATCCGGCATCTGTGGAATGTGGCGGCGCAGCACGGCGCGGATACGCGCCATCAGCTCGCGCGGAGAGAACGGCTTGGTGATGTAGTCGTCCGCCCCCGATTCCAGCCCGAGCACCTTGTCGCGCTCGTCGCCGCGCGCGGTCAGCATGATAATCGGAATATCCTTGGTGCGCGCATCGGCGCGCAGTTGTTTTGCCAGCACCACGCCGCTGGTGTTCGGCAACATCCAGTCCAGCAGTATCAGGTCCGGCAACTTGCTGCGGATCTGCTGCCAAGCGCTGTCGGCATCGTCGGCACGGAACACCTGGAACCCCGCCTGCATGACATTGAATTCCAGCAGTTCCTGGATCGCCGGTTCGTCTTCCACTATCAATACTTTCGCACTCATCGTCACTCCCTCCCGCTCTGTCGAAGTTGCAAGGGTATGAAGAATTTGTGACAAACGTATGACACGATTCAGTCAACCGGGTGGCTGGGGTGGTGCGGCACAGGCACGTGATCCGTATGGCTCGCGGCGTGATGGTGCAGATACGCGTGTTCCGGCTCCTGCGGCAGCGGCCTGCCGATCACATTCGGCAGCAGAGAACCGGCCACCATGCCCACGATGCTCATCAGCAAGCCTAACAGTTGCGGCGGCCATACTTCCGAAGGTTCGAGCACCTCGCACAGCGCCCAGGTCACCAGCCCCAACATCATCGCCAGCAACGCCCCCTGCGCGTTGGCGCGTTTCCAGTAGAGACCGAAGGCGAGTGGCACGAAGGCGGCGACCAGCGTGATCTTGTAGGCGTTCTCCACCATCTTGAAGATGGATAGCTGGGAATTCAGCGCCACGGCCAGCACCACCGCCCCGAAGCCCCACAGCGTGATGCGCATCGCCCGCAGGAACTGGTGGTCGCTCATGTTCTTAAAAACAAAGTGCTTGAGGATGTTCTCGGTGAAGGCGACCGAAGGCGCGAGCAGCGTAGCCGATGAACAGCTCATGATGGCGGACAGCAGCGCGCCGAAGAAGATCACCTGCGCGAACACCGGCGTGTGCTCGAGGATCAGCGTCGGCAGCACCAGTTGCGAATCCTGCTCCAGCAGGTCGCCGAACAGCTTGGGGTCGACCAGCGTCGCGGAATAGGCGAGGAACATCGGCACGAAGGCGAACGCGAAGTACAGCGACCCGCCCAGCACCGACCCGCGCACGGCGGTCTTCTCGTTTTTCGCGGCCGTGATGCGCTGAAACACGTCCTGCTGCGGGATCGAGCCCAGCATCATGGTCAGCCATGCGCCGATGAACGGCACCCATTGCGTATAGTCGCCCCGGGGGAAGAAGTCGAGCTTGCCTGCGGCCTGCGCGTGCGATACCACCGTCCCCACGCCGCCGGTCATGCCGCTGACGAACCAGGCGATGAACAGCATGCCGCACATGATCACCGTCATCTGCACGAAATCAAGCAACGCCACCGACCACATGCCGCCGAAGGTGGTGTAGGTCAGCACGATCAGCGCGCCGATCACCATGCCAGCCTCGCGCGACACGCCGCCGTCGCTGACCACGTTGAAAACCAGCCCCAGCGCCATGATCTGCGCCGACACCCAGCCGAGATAGGAGATCACGATGCACACCGCCGCGATCAACTCGACGGCCTTGTTATAGCGCACACGGTAGAAGTCGCCGATGGTGAGCAGGTTCATGCGGTACAGCTTGTTGGCGAAGAACAGACCCGCAAGGATCAGGCACAGGCTGGCACCGAAGGGGTCGGCGACCACGCCGCCCAAGCCGTCCTTGACGAAGGTCGCCGAGATGCCCAGCACCGTTTCCGCGCCGAACCAGGTAGCGAACACCGTCGCGGTGACGACGGGCAGCGGCAGATGGCGTCCTGCCACGGCGAAGTCCTTTGCGCTGTGCACACGCGTCGCGGCATACAGACCGATACCGATGGAAACCAACAGATACAAGATGACGAACCAGATCAACATGAAGGGTGCTCAGCGTCGAAATTGCAACGACGCTGATTCTAGCAGCCTTGCGTGCGATGAAGCCAAACAAAAAGGCCGCCGTGAAGACGGCGGCCTTTAAACGTTCAGAGCGCCTGATTACAGGGTTTGAGCGTGATTTGCCAGGTACTTCGCCACACCTTCCGGGGACGCTTGCATGCCGGCCTTGCCCTTGTTCCAGCCTGCGGGGCAGACTTCGCCGTGCTCTTCGGTAAACTGCAGTGCGTCGACCATGCGCAGCATCTCGTCGATGTTGCGGCCCAGCGGCAGATCGTTCACCACCTGATGGCGTACGGTACCGGCGCGGTCGATCAGGAAGGAACCGCGGAACGCGACGCCTGCGGCGTCGAACTCGACGTCATAGGCCTTGCAGATCTCGTGCTTGACGTCGGCAACCAGCGGGTACTGCACCTGGCCGATGCCGCCCTTCTCGACAGGGGTATTCTTCCAGGCGAGGTGGGTGAACTGCGAGTCGATGGACACACCGATCACTTCGGTGTTGCGCTTCTTGAACTCGTCCAGACGATGGTTGAACGCGATCAGTTCGGACGGGCACACGAAGGTGAAGTCCAGCGGATAGAAGAAGATCACGGCGTATTTGCCGCTGACATGCTTCTTCAGGTTGAAATTTTCGTTGATTTCGTTGTTGCCCATGACGGCAACGGCGTTGAAATCGGGGGCGGCTTTGCCGACGAGAACGGCCATATTTTTCTCCTTGGGATTGTTTGTTGCGTTGGGTAGCGCAATTTAGGCCATTTGCCGCGACCGCGTCAACCTTCCGGGGTATGTGGTCTTACGTGTTGGACGCCACGGCAAACTGGATGCGATGCAATTGAGCATACACGCCGTCGTGCGCCAGCAGCTCGCGGTGCGTACCGGTCTCGACGACCTCGCCCTTCTGCATCACCACGATGCGGTCGGCCTTTTCGATGGTCGACAGGCGGTGCGCGATGACCAGCGTGGTCCGCCCCTGCATCAGGGTCTCCAGCGCGGCCTGCACATATCGCTCGGATTCGGAATCCAGAGCCGAAGTCGCCTCGTCGAGGATCAGGATGGGTGCATCCTTGAGGATCGCGCGTGCGATGGCGATGCGCTGGCGCTGGCCGCCGGAGAGCTTGACGCCGCGCTCACCGACCAGCGTATTCAACCCTTCCGGCCATTCGCGAATGAATTCCATCGCATGCGCCGCGGTCGCGGCCGCGACGATCTCCTCCTCGCTCACCTCGCGCATCTGCCCGTAGGCGATGTTCGCCGCGACGGTGTCGTTGAACAACACTACCTCCTGGCTGACCAGCGCGATATTGGCGCGCAGGCTGGCGAGCGTCAGGTCATTGATGTCGTGGCCGTCCAGCGTGATGCGTCCTCCCGTCGGCGCATAGAAGCGCGGCACGAGGTTGGCGAGCGTGGTCTTGCCGCTGCCTGAAGCCCCCACCAGCGCGATATTCTCACCGGCCCGGATATCAAGCGAAATGTTTCGCAACGCGGGGCGCGCCTCCGGCGCATAGGCAAACTGCACGTTGTCGAGCCGCAGCTCGCCCCGCACGCGACCGATGGCGACCGTGCCGCGGTCGATCTCGCTCTCGGTGTCGATCAGCTCGAACACGCTCTCCGCCGCGGCCAGCCCGCGCTGCAGGAACTCGCTTACGCCGGTGAGCCGCTTGATCGGCGCGGTCAGCATCAGCATGGCAGCGATGAATGACAGGAAGCCGCCCACCGTGGTTTCGTCGGTCTTGGCCTGCAGTGTGACGAGGTAGACGATGACGGCGAGCGCGAGCGCGGCGACCATCTGCACGATGGGCACGTTGGCCGACGCAGCGGCTGCCTGCTTCATGGCGTGGCGCCGGACCCAATTCGCCTGGTCATGGAAACGGCCGCTTTCGTATGACTGGCCGCCGAACAGCTTCACCACCTTGTGCGCGGTGACGCTCTCCTCGATCACCTGGGTGATGTCGCCCATGGCGCGCTGGGAGTCGCGGCTTGCGTTGCGCATGCGGCGGCTGATGGTGCGGATGATGGCGGCGATGACCGGCGCCATCACCAGGGTCAGCAGTGTCAACTTCCAATTGAGGTAGAACAGCCACCCCAGCAACCCCGCGATGATGATGGAGTCGCGGACCGCGATGGTCACCACGGTGGTCGCCGCCGCCGTCACCTGCGTCACATCGAAGGTCAGCTTGGAGATCAGGATGCCTGTGGCATGATCGTCGTAATAGCGCGTGGGCAGCGACAACAGCTTGCGGAACATCTCATCGCGCAGATCCATCACCAGCTTGTTGCCGACCCAGTTGATGGCGTAGGTCGAGACGAATGTCGCCACGCCGCGCACGAAGAATATCCCCACGATAAAGTAGGGCGCAAGCCTGATGACCGTATCGTCCTTGTGCACAAAAGTGCCGTCCAGCATGGGCTTCAGCAGGGCCGGCAGCAGCGGCTCGGTGGCTGCCGCCACCACCATGCCGAGGATGGAAACCGCAAAGGCACGCCAATAGGGTTTGACGTAGCCAAGGAGGCGCAGGTAAAGCTGGCTGTTGGTCATATTCATGATGGCGCGCACTTTAGCAGAAAAGCGTCCGCCAAAGCGCCCGGTCCGCCCTGCAACTGGACAGCCCGCGTGCCCGCTGCTAGTCTGCCCGCGCCTTCATTTCCCATGTAGACCATGTTGCAAGAATTGCGCTTGTTCCTCACCGCTGTCCAATTCTTCACGCGCCTGCCCGTGCCCGCGTGGGTGGGCCACTCCGCGCAACAACTCGAGCAGGCCGCACGCTACCTGCCGCTGGTCGGAGTGCTCGTCGGCGCGATCGCCGCAGCCACGCTGTGGGCCGGCGTACACGCGCTCCCGCTAACTCTCGCAGTTGGCCTGAGCATGGTCGCGGGCATTCTCGTCACCGGTGCATTCCATGAGGACGGCCTCTCCGACTTCGCCGACGGCATGGGCGGCGGTCACAGCAAGGAGAAGGCGCTGGCGATCATGAAGGACTCGCGCGTGGGCGCCTACGGCGTCATCGCGCTGGTGCTGGTACTGCTGCTGAAATTCCAGGCGCTGCTCGCACTGTGCGACACGCGATCCATGACGATGACCGCCGCCACGCTGATTGCAGCACACACCGTCAGCCGCCTGATGGCGGCCAGCCTCATGATGACCCAGCGTTACGTCCGCGACGATGACAGCGCGCGCGCCAAACCGGCTGCCCATCAGCTCAGTCATACCAGTTTCGCCGTCGCGCTGCTCACCGGCACCGCCGCGCTCTGCCTCCTGTTTGCCGCAGGCGCAGGTATCGCGGCCATATTTACCGCAGCAGTCGGCGCGTTGCTGATGCGCGCCTATCTCGCGTGGCGCCTGCAACAACGACTAGGCGGCTACACCGGGGACTGCCTGGGCGCAATGCAGCAACTCACCGAACTGGCGTTCTACCTGGGCCTGCTCGCCACCGTCTGATGAAGACGCTTTACCTCATCCGCCACACTAGGCCGCGCATCGCGCCCGGCATCTGCTACGGCCAACTCGACATCGACGTAGCCGACAGCTTCGAGGCGGAGGCGCACAACATCTTGCGCTGTCTGCCGCCACTGCAACTCGTCATCGCCTCCCCCTTGCGGCGAACCAGACGGCTGGGAGAATACCTGGCGCACGCACAACATTGCGAACTGCGCAGCGACGCACGCCTGATGGAAAAGCATTTCGGCAGCTGGGAAGGCAAGGAATGGGACGACATCGCGCGCAGCGAAATCGACGCCTGGGCCGCCGACGTCATGGGCTACGCCCCGAGGGGCGGCGAGTCCGCACAGCAGGTCATGCAGCGCGTTCATGCTTTCATGTACGACCTGGCGCAACTGCCCCAGCAGAGCATCGCACTAGCTGCCCACGGCGGCAGTATCCGCGCAATGCTGGCATTGACGGCGAACGTGCCGCTGGCGAATACACTGAACTGGCAGATGAATTACGGTGCTGTGATTTGCGTGAGATTTGCCAAGAAAGAGATAGCGCCCTCAACCGACTTCACCCCTGCGTAGATCCTCGGCCGACACTCCATACGGCCAGTTTTCGGCACCCCTCAAACGATCCGACAGTCCGTTATTCCCGGCTTCCTGCCGTCAAGTTATTGCCGAAGTTGGCGTCAAAATGACGCGGCGCACTACTATTTGAGTCGCGTGCCGCAACGCCAAAACCACCATGAAATTAACATCCACATTAGTACATTCTTATATTATTATATGGTTGCGAATGGGCGTTAATCATCCGCAGGGCTAAAGAGGTCTCCCAATGTGACTGGCATCGCCACACGGCTTTGTGGTCATCCAGGTGACCCCTGTTCAGGGATCCGGCAATCTCAGCTTGAATCTGATTTTGACCGATGGTCTGTTTGAATTGGAAGCATGAGCGAAGGAGAGGAAATGTCGCGAGTCGTAATCTTGGGCGCTGGAATATCCGGGCATACCGCCGCCAGATATCTCAACAAATGGATAGGGAAACAACACGAGATCGTCGTGGTTTCGCCTAATGCGAAATGGAACTGGATACCCTCCAACATCTGGGTAGGCGTGGGCCAGATGAGCGAGGAAGATGTCACTTTCGATCTTGCCCAGCTGTACAGCAAGACCAATGTGGACTTCCGACAGGCCAAGGCGCTGTCCATTCACCCGGAAGGCAATGACAGGAGCGCAAAACCTTTCGTGACGGTCGAGTACACCAGAGCCGACAAGGCAGGTATACAGGAAGACATCGCTTACGATTTTCTGATCAACGCCACCGGACCGAAGCTGAACTTCGGCGCTACCGAGGGACTCGGGCCTGAGCATGGGCACACCGTTTCCGTTTGCTCGGCGAAGCATGCGCTGGAGGCCAACCAAAAGTTGCAGGTCAGCATCGAAGCCATGCGCAAGGGGAAGCGCCAGACCATCGTGATCGGCACGGGCCACGGGATGTGCACCTGCCAGGGCGCTGCGTTCGAGTACATCTACAACGTGGATCATGCATTGCGCGAGGCCGGTGTCCGCGACAAGGCGCGCATCGTGTGGCTGAGCAACGAATATGAGCTGGGCGACTTCGGCATGGGCGGCGTGCACATCGAACGCGGCGGCTACATCACCAATGGCAAGACTTTCGCCGAGTCGCTGATGGTCGAGCGCGGCATCGAATGGATCACCCGCGCGCACGTCAAGAAAGTCGAAGCCGGCAAGATTCACTATGAAACCATGGACGGCCAGTTCCATGAGCTGGAATTCGATTTCTCCATGCTGATCCCGCCGTTTGCCGGCGTCGGCCTGAAGGCCTTCAACAAAACTGGCGAAGACATCACCAGCCAGCTGTTCGCGCCCAACGGTTTCATGAAGGTCGATGCTGATTACACCCAGCGTCCCTACATGGAGTGGAGTGCCAAGGATTGGCCGAAGACTTACCAGACACCGTCCTATCGCAACATCTTCGCAGTCGGCATCGCCTTTGCGACTCCGCACCTGATCAGCAAGCCGATGCAGAGCGCCAACGGAACGCCGATCAATCCGACAGCCCCGAGAACCGGCATGCCCTCAGCCGCCATGGCTAAAGCCGTTGCCATGAGCATACGCGACATGCTGAATGGCGCAGAGAAGCCGACGCACACCGCCTCGATGGCCGAGATGGGCGCCGCCTGTGTGGCCTCCACCGGCTCGCATATCTTCAAGGGCACCGCAGCGACCATGACCGTCTTCCCGGTCGTGCCGGACTTTGAGAAGTATCCGGAATTCGGTCGCGACATCGACCTCACGTTCGGCGAGATCGGGCTGGCCGGTCACTGGATGAAGTACCTGCTGCACCATGCCTTCATCTACCAGGCCAAACTGCGTCCGGGCTGGTCGTTGATACCGGATTGATCGAACACGAATCTACAAGGAACAGAATATGGGCAACATCACCAACCGCGAGCCTTACCAACAGGCCTACTACC
>DASTGP010000168.1:0-4172 GCA_035605585.1 Gallionella sp.
CTTGGGTCGCCTGCGCACCATCGTTCAGGCGCTGATGCTGTTCGTCACCGTCTATGGCGCCGCCCTGGTGGGCGTCTACACCGCCGACAAAATCTCCAACGCGCTGCCCGCTTTGTCCTGCGCCTACGATCAGGCCGATGGTGGCTACTGCGTGTTGATCCCTAGCCAGCACGTGCTGCACCATCGTGTAGGCGAGGCCATTTTGAAGGCGAAGGCAGTGACCTTCGACATCGTGCTCCCTTTCCTCATGATGGTAGTGAGCTTCTTCGCCTTCTACTTCTTCCTGGGCAAGGCATTCTGCGGCTGGGTGTGTCCGCTGGGCACCTTGCAGGATTGGATCAGCCGCATCGGCCGTCGCTTTCAGCGTCCGCTGCATCGGGCTGACGGCAAGAATCTCTCGCGCATCCGCGCAGTGAAGTGGATATTCCTCTCGGTGCTGGTGCTGGGCTTGCCGTTGCTTACCGGCATGGGCGTGACGCCTCATTCTCTCGGCAACCCCTGGTGTGACGTGTGCCCCTCGCGCATCGCTACGACCTTGCTCACCGGCTCTACCGGCGAGTTGGCACTACCCATGGGCGACGGTACACGCATGGCGCTCCATGCCTTCGGCAACGCGGCCTTCGGCTTCATCGTCATCGCAGCGCTTTCCATCCGTCTGCCCTTCTGTCGCGTTTGTCCGCTGCTGGCCTGGAACGCCCTGTTCCAGCGTTTCTCGCCCATGCGGCTGGTCAAGCGTGAGAAGCACGACAAGTGCGAGAAGTGCGGCATCTGCCGCGAAGCCTGCCCCATGGATATCCGCGAGATTCACACCGAATCGGGCCGCAAGGCTTTCCATGAAGACTGCACCCTCTGCGGACGTTGCGCCGAGTTCTGTCCTGAGGATGGATTGATCGCTCTCAAGTTCGGCCCGTGGCAATGGTTCGCCTCATCGCGCGAGTACTACAAACAACGAGTGCGCGGCGAGCTGCCCCACGGCGAGGTGAAGGTGATTCGCGTGGTGAAGAAAGCGGACAAGGCCACCGGCGATGCCGCCTGACGTCGTTGTAAATGCGGCGGGAAGTGTGGCGACAAACGTAGTCGCAGCGGCGGAGCCCATCTCCGGCTTCACCGTGTGGCTGCTGGGCGCATCCCTCGGCATGACGGCCTGTGCCGTGAGCTGCCTGCCCTTCATCGGCACCTGGGCCTTCGGCCGGGGCGGGCAGGGGCGCGACGTGGATTTGGCGCTGTTCCTCGGCGGCCGCCTGATCGCCTACACCCTGCTCGGCGCCCTGGCCGGCGGCCTCGGCCGCTGGTTCGTACAGGAGCTGTCGCAAGGCTGGGGCAACCTCGCCATCGGCATGGCCTCCCTGGCCTCGGCCCTATGGCTCGTGTGGCCTCGCGGCTCCCATCGTCGCTGTGCTGCCCTGGGTAAATTCGCAGGCCTCTCGCCCCTGCTGCTGGGTGCGGCCCTGACCCTGATTCCCTGTGCGCCGTTGGCGACTTTGCTCTCCACCTGCGCCGCCGGCGGCGACGCTTGGCAAGGCGGAAAGTTCGGCGCCCTGTTCGGTGTGGGCGCCCTGCTCACGCCCATGCTGTTTCTGGTTCCCGCCGTAGGCAGCCTCGCCCGCCGTATTCAAGCCAACCGCGAATGGCTGGTGCCGTGGATTCAGAGAGGCGCAGCCCTGGTGCTGGCCCTGCTCGGGCTACGCCGCATCGCGCTGGTGGACGACGGCGTAGCTGTCTCTTGCGCTGTGTTTGTGATGACGCTGCTGGCGCTACGTTTCACTCGCCGACCGAAGCGCGCCGCGGAGCTTGCGACCATCAAGATCGTGCGAAAGGTTTCAGAGAATTAAAACGGAATCCAGCAGGTGGTCATCAGCTAAACGACCTCGGTGCCTACAATGTGCAGGCACCGACAAGTGGATAACTACACGATTTGCAGCGGCACCATTGTCTCAATGGATGATCGGTCGTCAGGGTATGCGCATCGGCGACGCTCGATGGCATATTCGATGCCCACTCCCTTTAATGGATCACCCGCAGATTCCCTAACGATATGGAACTGGCGTCTTTGTTGATTCGTCGATAGCGCCAAATCTGCATTTTCGAGTATCCGTAAATACCGGAATTGGACCCTTGTCATAAACGAAGCCACCAACCAATGAATAGCTCTTGCCTTGCTCAAGAATGACCTTGATGTTCAATTGGCAGTACCGCCCACCAGAAGCCGATTCAAAGTACATAAGGTTCAATGGAACATTGGCAGGCACTTGCACATAACCTGCGGGCGTGCTGACTGCCCGTCTGATGGAAAATAGCGTTCGATTGCCGGGAGGTGTGACGTCGTTGTCGAATAGGTAAACGTCAATCGACTCGTTGTAGTCGTATGCGCCATTGATCTCGCTCTTAAGGCTGGCTGACGGAACATTGAGCGGCAGCGAATATGGAGGAGCCTTCGTGGCGCACCCGCAAAGGATGATTGTGGCTGTGGCAAGCGATGCAAGCTTTCTAAACATAATAGATCGTGAAGTTGTGTTTGGATGGATTGGTAGAGTTGAAGACCAAACCTTAGAAAGGTTTCTTGATCGCAGTCCACTGTGCCGTTAACTGAATGGAATATCAACGGTCGAGTGTGCACTTCTTGGGTAGCGGCATGTCCGGCGATCAATCCATTGATAGACGCCTCGCTTTCCACCTTTCGAGTTTGCGGTCAATTTGATCGTCGACTATGCCCGTAGATCGCGCGCCATTGGTATGGCCGGATGCCCCATTCTCATTGATCCGGTCGATATTTTTTCAGCTTGTACCAGAGGGTGCGCTCGCTAATGCCGAGTAACGCAGCCGCTTTGGGTTTGTTGCCTTCGGCTTTGGCGAGGGCTTCGTCGATCAGGCGGGCTTCGAGTTCTTCCACAGCTTGGGTCATGGGCGCCATGTCGGTGCTGGTGTCGATGGCTGGTGCAGGCTTTTGCGGTTCCTCATCTCCCGATGCTTCCAGCAGGAAGTGGTGGTCTTCCAATAGGCCGCCGCCGCTGAGGATCAGGGCGCGCTCCACCATGTTTTCCAGCTCGCGCACGTTGCCGGGCCAGGGGTAGCGTTGCAGGCGCGACAGCGCGCTATCGGATAGGCGAGCGGGAACGCTGGATGCGCCGTGTTTGGCAATGAAGTGCTCCACCAAACCAGCGATGTCTTCCACGCGCTTGCGCAGGGGCGGCATTTCGAAGGAGAAGACGTTGACGCGGTAGTACAAGTCTTCGCGCAGCTTGCCTTCCTGCACGGCGCCTTTGGGATCGCGGTTGGTGGCGGCAATGACGCGGATGTCCAAATCGATGACGCGATTCCCGCCCAGGCGTTCGATCTTGTTTTCCTGCAATACGCGAAGCAGCTTGGCTTGCAGGGCCATGGGCATTTCGGTCAGCTCGTCGAGGAAGATGGTGCCGCCGTCGGCGAGTTCGAATTTTCCGATGCGCTCTTTCATGGCGCCGGTGAAGGCGCCCTTTTCGTAGCCGAAGAGTTCGCTCTCCAAAATGTCCGCCGGGATGGCGGCGCAGTTGATGGGGATGAAGAGCTTGTCGCGGCGTGGCGATGCGTTATGCACGGCGCGGGCGGCCAGTTCCTTGCCGGTTCCCGTTTCGCCGGTGATGAGCACTGATGCTTTGCTCGGTCCCACCCGTTGGATCAGTTCGTACACCGACTTCATGGGCTTGCTGGTGCCGATGAAGGCGTCCCAGCCCCGGTCGATTTCCTGGCGCAGGAAGGCGTTCTGTCGCGCCACCTCGGCACCGCTGAGGGCGCGGCGCACGGCGATCTCCAATACGTCGAGGTCGAAGGGCCGCAGGATGTAATCGCAGGCGCCGTGCTTCATAGCGGTGACGGCGGTTTCGATGGTGCCGTGGGCGGTGACTACGATCACCGGCACGTCGGCGCCGCTGGCGCGCAGATTTGCCAGCAGTTCTATGCCGTCCATTTCCGGCATGCACAGGTCGGTGATGATGAGGTCCACCGTGTTGCCATGGAACACGTCCAGGGCCTCGACGCCGTTGCTGGCGTTGAGGACCAGGAAGTCCATTTTCTGCAACATGATTTCGAGGACGCGCCGCATTTTCGGTTCGTCGTCCACGATCAGGATTTGCTTGCCCTTCATAGTTTGTCTGCCTGTTTGCGAGGCAGGCGAATGCGGAACAACGCCCCCCCGA
>DASTGP010000189.1:0-2096 GCA_035605585.1 Gallionella sp.
CTGCCTCCGCCGGTCGTTGGCTGATCATGATCTCGGGAGAGATGAAGGTCTTGCCCCGCCCGCGCGTACGCGCTCTCGGCACCCGCAAAACCCGCCCAGTACGCAAGCACGCCGTCAGCTCGCGGCGCAACGCGCCACGGCTTTGAACAAACAGTGCTTGATAGATGGCTTCATGGCTGATGCGCATGGTCTCATCGTCCGGGAAGTCAACCGGCAGACGGCGGGCGATCTGCTCCGGGCTCCAGGCGTTTGCCCACCGCCGATGCTTCCGCGGTCCATGCCGGCGGCCTTTCCAGCGCACAGCCGGACCGGGAACAGCAGCCCCACTCGGAGCGACGACGGCACCTGCCAATCGTTCCTGCACATAGATTCGCAATGCCGCGTTGAGTGCAAGCTTCGCCTG
Organism: Gallionella sp.; assembly: GCA_035605585.1. Taxonomy (GTDB): domain Bacteria; phylum Pseudomonadota; class Gammaproteobacteria; order Burkholderiales; family Gallionellaceae; genus Gallionella. The sequence continues at coordinate 404 of DASTGP010000189.1, forward strand.
CTTAGGGCGGCGAGCAGATCGCTCGGCATGCCATTGCGCCGTGGTCGCGCGATACTCCAGTCCGCCGCTCCGGGTGGCAGCATTGCGTCGCAACTCCCGGGAGATCGTTGAAGCTGTCCGTCCGAGCCGGCGCGCAACCGCCCGCATGGAGCAGCCTTGCACTCGAAGAAGGGCGATCTCCTCCCGCTCCGCAAATGAGAGATACCGGCCGGACAGCGGCTTCGCTGATGGCCGAAACATCGCCGGTGGCATGCCGCCTGCCTCTCGGAACAATCTTGCTCCTACAGGCTGCGACATCCCAGCGTGCACTGCAGCATCCACACTCGCCATGCCTGCCGCGATTGCCGCCCAGAACTGTCGGTGCACTTCGCGTCCTGCCATAGGCGGACGACCTGGTGAGAACAATGGCGTCCGACCAGACCGATCCGAACGCCGCCTGCGCCGCGTCATCGCAACTCCTTCTTCAAGGTGTTGCAACGACCATTTGAGTCCAGCTTGCGAACCCTGGTCGGAGTGGTGGATCACGTCCTTCGGCCGGCGTGTCACCAGCGCCATGTTCAGCGCATCGAGCACCAGTTGGGTGGCGAGCGTGGTGGCCATTGACCAGCCGACGATGCGCCGGCTGAAGGCATCGAGCACGACCGCGAGATAGAGAAACCCCGACCAGGTCGGGATATACGTGATGTCAGCTACCCACAGCCGATCGGGCGCTTCTGCGGTAAAGTCGCGCTCGACCAAGTCCGGCGCCTGACGGCCCTCGCCCTTCACCGTCGTGACGACGAACCTGCGGCGTGACACACCGGCAAGGCCAGCCTGCAACATCAACCGCGCCACGCGCTTGCGACCGGCACGAATGCCCTTGGCCATCAGCTCGGCGCGGATGCGCGGTGCGCCATAGGTGCCATGGGAGTTCGCATGGGCAGCGTGGATCTCGGCGAGCAACGCCGCATCGTCTTTCGCCCGCCGAGAGAGCGGCCGCTTCATCCACGCATAGTAGCCACTGGAGGAGACACCCAGCAGCCGACACATGCTGGCGATCGGATAGTCCGCCTGGTGATCGCTCACGAACCGGAACCCTTCGGTGGGATCGCGTTCGTCTCCCGAGCGAACCAGGCGGCCGCCTTTGAGAGGATCTCCCGTTCAAGCTTGAGCTGGCGATTCTCGCGCCGCAGTCGATTGAGTTCTTCACGCTCCGCCGTCGTCAGGCCGCCATCACCGCGACCGGCATCACGTGCAGATTGCGCAACCCAGTTCCTGATCGACTGTGCCGTCGGCTCGAACTCGCGTGCCAGCTCCTCCGGTGAGCGACCGGCGCGCACCAGCTCGATAATCTGACGACGGAACTCAGGCGGGTAGGCTGACCTTGTCTTGCCCATCGTGGACTCCTCGAACCCAAATAGTCCGGTGTCCACCAAACCCGGACAACTTCAGACTGTGCCTTGCTGCCTACGCGGTTGCGGCACATCCAGATCGATGATCTGCTCTGCTCCCGCAAAAGGCACGACCAGTATCATCAAGGAGGAAACCCCATGCGCGCCGCTGTGATGCATGAAGCCCGTCAGCCGTTGGCGATCGAGAACCTCGAGATCGCTAAACCGGCACCGCATGAAGTCCTGCTACGGACGGCATACACTGGGCTGTGCCATAGCGATCTGCACTTCATCGAGGGGCTGTACCCGATGCCCACGCCTTG
>DASTGP010000009.1:0-6895 GCA_035605585.1 Gallionella sp.
TCGTCCAGGCGCTGGAGCGATCCGGGGCGTTCCGCGCGGTGGTGCCGTCGCCCTCCAGCGTATCGGCCACGGTGCGTCTGGATACCGAACTCATCCGTTTGCAGCAGGACTTCACCGTGAAACCGAGCGAGGTACGCTTCACGCTGGGGGCACGGCTGATCGACGTCACCACGCAGCGAGTGATAGCCACGGCGGAATTCGACGAGACCGAAAAATGCGAGACCGAGGATGCCTATGGCGGCGTGCTTGCCGCCAATCGGGCGTTGAAGCGCCTGCTGGTCAGGCTTGCGGCTTTCTGTGCCGAGAGCGTTTGAGCGCGCGTCTCGCCTGCTCGGGAATCACCCTTTCGTGCGCACCAGAAATACCGTGACTTCCTCGCGGTCGTGGTAGAGCTGCTTGGCCCGCATCCGGTAGTTGATGCCTTCCTCGTCCAGTTGCGCGCGGATGCCGTTCAGTGCGCCGTCCACCGCCGAGAGGCGCTGCTTCATCGGCAACTTGAGGTTGAAGATCGCATGCCTTGCGTATCCGGCAACGAACCAGTTGCCGATCAGCGCACCGACCTTGGCTGGCTTCTCGACCATGTCGCACACCAGCCAGTCCACCGCCTTGCGCGGCGCGTACTTGAAGCCGTCCTGACGCAGGTGCTGCACCAGTGGATGGTTCGCCAGCACGCCTTTCATCGGACCGTTGTCCACCGCCGTCACGCGGATGCCGCGCTTGACCAGCTGCCAAGTCCAGCCGCCGGGGGCGGCACCGAGATCGACCGCGGTCATGCCCTGGCGCAGCAATCGGGTCTGTTCGCTCTTGTCCATGAACACCTCGATGGCCTCGGCCAGTTTCAGCGTCGAGCGGCTTGGCGCCTCGGATGGCATGTGCTGGCGCAGGATGCCCATGTGCCAGGGCGCGCTGTTGTAGGGATCGCTGCTGCCGATCAGCGCGGTGGACTTGTCCGGGAAGAACACGTGCAGGCGCGTCGATTTTGCCGTTCGCCCCGAGCCTGTCGATGGGGATGCATCACCCGGATTGCTTTCCGGCAGCTTGCCTTGCGCACGCAGCGCGTCTTCCAGCAGCGGCTGGAAGCGCCGCGTAAAAGCGGACAGCGTCTTGCCGTCATTGGTGTCCGGCACTTCCAGCCACAGTTCACCGAAGGTCTCGGGCAGCTCCGCAATGGCCTCGACCAGCGGCGTGAGGCGGTCGCGGTCGGGCAGTTCCTCGATGATGTACTGCAGCCGGATCAGCTGACGCGCGAAAACGAGTTCGCGGAAAGAGAGTTGTTGATCGTTGAGCGCAACCACGACATAGCCGCTGTCGGCCTGGATCGGCGGCTGTTCGGCGATCACGGGTTTCTGCTGGCGCGCCTGGCGTAGGGCCTCCTGCGCGCAGTCCTGTTCGAAGCCGGGGCGGCAGTAAAGCAGCCAATGAGTGATGGAAGGTTCTTGCATTGCGGCCTCTATATAGGTTTAAACGTCCGAGCGCAGACGCGGCAGGTGGATGTGCCAGCGGATCGCGGCAAGGCGTATCGCCACGGTGCAGACCATCGCGAACAGGATGGCCAGATTGTGGACCATGCCTGAGCCATCGAGGGCGATCAGCAGCAGGGCGCCCGCCAGCGAGGCGGTGGCGTAGATGTCGGTGCGGAAGATCAGCGGGACTTCGTTGCACAGGATGTCGCGGATCACGCCGCCGAACACGCCGGTGATCACGCCCATCAGGGCGGCGATCAGCCAGGGAACACCGAGCTGGAGCGCGATGCTGGTGCCGATCACGGTGAACAGCGCCAAGCCTATCGCATCGGGCACGAGGAAGAAGTTTTTGGGCAGCCTGATGCGGCGGCTCAGGAAGAAGGTGAGCGTGCCCGCCACCATGCCCACCACGACGTAGATCGGGTCGTGCACCCAGTACACCGGCAGGCGGCCGAGCAGGAGGTCGCGGACCGTGCCGCCGCCGATGCCCGAGATCACCGCGATCACCACCACGCCGAACAGGTCCAGTTCGCGGCGGCGCGCTTCCAGCGTGGCGGTGATGGCGCAGACGGCGACGGCACAAAGGTCAAGGAGGTAGATCAGATTCATGGGAAGGTATTGGGAACGAAGGCGCGCATTATACGGGGCGTGGCGGTATCCGCGTGCGCATTCGGCCGGGAGCGCATGGCGTGGTAATATCGGCGCCTATTTTTAGGCGGCAGGGCGATGGGCAAACGTTACGATTTGATAGTGTTCGACTGGGACGGGACGGTGATGGATTCGACCGCGGTGATCGCGGGCTCGATCCAGGCGGCGTGCCGCGATCTGGATCTGCCTGTGCCGAGCGACGAGGGCGCGCGCCACGTGATCGGCCTCGGGTTGGGGCAGGCGTTGCGCCATGCCGTGCCGGACGCGCCGGAATCGATGTACGAGCCGCTGGCGGAACGTTACCGGCATCACTTCCTGGCGCAGGACCAGACCATCCCGTTGTTCGATGGCGCACGTGAGACCATAGAAGAACTGCACGGCGCCGGATACTGGCTGGGCGTGGCCACGGGCAAGAGCCGCGCGGGGCTGGAGCGCGTGCTGGATGCCAGCGGGTTGCGGACATATTTCCACGCCACGCGCACGGCGGACCAGACTTTTTCCAAACCGCATCCGGCGATGCTGCTGGAACTGATGGACGAATTGGCGGTCGATCCAGACCGCACGCTGATGATCGGCGACACCACCCACGACGTGCAACTGGCGCAGAATGCGGGGGTGGACGTGGTGGCGGTGGCCTACGGCGCACATCCGCCGGAGCAGTTGCAGGAGCTGGCGCCGCTCGCGCTGGTGGGCGACTTCGCGGAACTGCGCGAGTGGCTGAGGGCTAACGCTTAATTCAATTTGGCCGTTCGTCCTGAGCTTGTCGAAGGGTGAATGGGCTCAAATGATGTGTTCCGTTCATGCTTCGACAATCTCAGCACGAACGGAGGTGTAAATTATTTTCAGGAGTAATGAATGTCTGATCAGAACAACAACTGGGAACGCGGCGTGCTGGAAAAACTGGCGATGTCCGCCGTTCAGGAACAACGCCGAGCCCGCCACTGGGGCATCTTCTTCAAGGCGTTGACCTTCGGCTATCTGTTCCTGGTGTTGTTCATCATCATGGGCTGGTTCGGCGAGAAGGAACCCGCGCTGAGCACCGGCAAGCACACCGCGCTGATCGACATGCAGGGCGTGATCGCGCCCGATTCCGCGGCGAGCGCCGATTTCCTGATCCCCAGCCTGCAGGACGCGTTTGCGGACAAAAACACGCAGGGCGTGATCCTGCGCATCAACAGCCCCGGCGGCAGCCCGGTGCAGGCGGGGCAGATCAACGACGAGATCCGCCGCCTGCGCGCGAAGTACCCGCAGATCCCGCTGCACGTGGTGGTCGAGGACGTCTGCGCTTCCGGCGGCTACTACGTGGCAGTCGCGGCCGACAAGATCTTCGTGGACAAGGCCAGCCTGATCGGCTCCATCGGCGTGTTGATGGACGGTTTCGGCTTCACCGGCACCATGGAGAAGCTGGGCGTGGAGCGCCGCTTGCTCACGGCGGGGACCAACAAGGGCTTCCTCGACCCGTTCTCGCCCCTCAATCCGCAGCAAGAGGCCTATGCCAAGCAGATGCTCGGCGAGATCCATCAGCAGTTCATCGACGTGGTCAAGCAGGGACGAGGTAAGCGCCTCAAGGAAACGCCCGACACCTTCAGCGGCCTGGTATGGAACGGCCAGCGCGGCGTAGAGATGGGCCTCGCCGACGGCTACGGCAGCGTGGAGTCGGTGGCGCGCGACGTGATCGGGGCAGAGAAGATCGTGGATTTCACCATGAAGGAAAGCTTTAGCGAACGCCTGGCTAAGCGTTTCGGTGCGGGCGTGGCGAGCGCGCTGGGCTATTCGGCCCAGGGCGGCGTGTCGCTGCGGTAAGGTAGAGCAGAATCTGACGGGTTCGTTCGCCCTGAGCGAGTCAGGGCGACATTCAGGGCTTCTCTAGTTGTTTTACTAATTCATCCAGATCGGCGACCGGCGGCAGGCATTGCGTGCCGCGGCACAGCAATGCAGTGGTTCGTTCGCTACGCGGTTTGTCGAGCGCCTCGGGCAGGCCGGCCATCTCGTCACCCGGTACTACCGTAATCACATCCGGCAGATGGCGCCGTTGCAGTGCGGTCTTCCACGTCGCGGCATCCTCGCCGCGCAGTACCAGAAGGCTGGGCGGTTGCAGCAGTTCCGCAAGTGCCGTGCACAGGCTGCAGTGATAGCTCGCGGACTGCTGCAGGGCGGGGAAGAACAGCTTCAGGCAGCGTTCCGCCGCCGCATGATATCTCTCGTCTCCAGTCAGTAGTGTGAGGCGCAGCAGGGCCTGCGCCGCGATGCCGTTGCCGGACGGCGTGGCGTCGTCTTGCGCGGTCTTGCTGCGCTGGATCAGCGCCTCATGGTCGTGGCTGGTGAAGAAGAAGCCGCCATTTTGCTTGTCCTCGAAACGTTCCAGCAATGCATCGGCGAGCTGAACGGCAAAGTCCAGGTCGGACTTCCTGAACTCGGCCTGCATCAGTTCCAGTGCGGCATTCAGCAGGAAGGCATGGTCGTCGAGATAGGCGTTGAGGTGCGCCTTGCCGTCCTTGCAGGTCGCGAGCAGCTTGCCGTCTCGCCACAGGGTGATACGTACGAAGTCCATCGCGCGCTGCGCGGAACGCAGCCACTCTTCGCGTCCGAACGCGCGCGCGGCGCGCGCCATACCGGCGATCATCAGTCCGTTCCACCCGCCGAGGATCTTCTCGTCGCGGCCGGGATGCACGCGCTTCTCGCGTGCGGCGAAAAGTTTCTCCCTCACGCCGGCGATCAGCGCTTCCGCCTGCTCCTGTGTCACCCGCAGGTGACGGGCCACGAATTCCGGCGTCGCGCGTACTCGCGGGTTCCATGCTCGCTCCTCGAAATTGGGCGGCCATTCGATGCCGTAATAGGTCTTGGCGACTTCGTACTCCTGCTCGGTCAGCAGCTGTCGCACTTCGACTATCTGCCACAGGTAGAACTTGCCTTCCTCATGCTCCGAGTCCGCGTCCAGCGAGGAGTAATAGCCGCCTTCGGGGGATTGCATCTCGCGCAGCACCCAGTTCGCGGTCTGTTCCACCACGCGCGCGAACAGCGGCTCGTTGTATTCCTGCCAGGCGGCGCTGTACAGGGACAGCATCAGGCCGTTGTCGTAGAGCATCTTCTCGAAGTGCGGGATGCTCCATTCGGCATCGACGCTGTAGCGGCAGAAACCGCCGCCAAGCTGGTCGTACACGCCGCCGTGCGCCATGTGCTGCAGGCTGTGGCGCACCATGTGCAGCACGAACTCGTCGCCGGTCTTGTGGCCGTTGCGCAGCAACAGGTCGAGTTCCGCCGGATGCAGGAACTTGGGTGCATCGCCGAAGCCGCCGTTGACCTTGTCGAACTGGTCGCCGAGCTGGCTCAGCGCCCGTTCGATCGGCTCGCCGTTCAGCGGTATTGCCTTGCCGCGCGGCGGCTGGATATCGGCGAGTGCGGCCGTCAGTTGCTTGCCCTGAGCGGCGAGATCGGCACGATTTTCACGGTACACTTGGGCGACGCGCTGAAGCACGTCCGTGAAGGAGGGGAGGTTGTAGCGTGCCTGTTTCGGGAAATATGTTCCGCCGAAGAACGGCGTGCCGTCCGGGCTGAGGAACATGGTAAGCGGCCAGCCGCCGCTGCGCTGTGTCAGCAGGTAGTGCGCGTTCTGGTAGGCCTGATCGAGGTCGGGACGTTCCTCGCGGTCTACCTTGATGTTGATGAAGTATCGGTTCATCAGCGCGGCGGTCTCTTCGTCCTCGAACGATTCGTGCGCCATGACGTGGCACCAGTGGCAGGCCGAGTAGCCGATGGACAGCAGGATGGGCTTATCCTGTTCGCGCGCGAGCCGCAGCGATTCGGAATTCCACGCATGCCAGTCGACCGGGTTGTCGGCATGCTGCTGGAGGTAGGGACTGGTTTCCTGTGCCAGATGATTTGTCATCGGTTGCCCCTTTCAGTTGTTGAGGTTAGCGCAACAGCGGCTTCAATTCCTTCATCACGTTCCGCATCATCAGCGGCTGCGCCTCGGCGGAGGGGTGCAGGTTGTCCGGCTGGAACTGCTCGGGCGGGATTCCCTCAAGCAGGAATGGCATCAGCCGCACGCGGCGTTTCTCCGCCAGACGCGGATAGATGTTCTGGAATTGCGTGACGTAAGGCTCGCCGTAATTGGGCGGCAGGCGCATGCCCACCAGCAGGACTCTGGCGCCGGCCTGCTTCAGGTCATCGATGATCGCATTCAGGTTGGCCTCGATGTCGGCGGTGCCGAAGCCGCGCAGCCCGTCGTTCGCGCCCAGCTCCACGATAGCCACCGCCGGATGATGCTGCTGCAGCGCCTTGGCGATGCGCTCGCGGCCGCCCAGCGTGGTCTCGCCGCTGATGCTCGCGTTCACGACCCGGTACGCCGAGCCTTTGCGTTTCAGTTCCTTTTGCAGCAGACTGGGCCAGCTCTGTTCCGCGGCGAGGCCGTAGCCGGCTGATAGACTGTCGCCGAACACGAGGATGTTCTTCGCGGCGTGGACGTCCAGCGGCAGCCACAGCGCGGCAATCAATAGAATAATTTTCAAGGACAGGGTTCTCATGTCTCAAATTGTGCAAGCGGTTGAACTGACCAAGCAAGTAGCCAGCGGCGACCAGATGCTGACCATCCTGCGCGAAGTGAGCTTCGCGGTCAATGCGGGAGAGAGCTTAGCCATCCTCGGCGCATCCGGCTCGGGCAAGTCTACGCTGCTGGGGCTGCTGGCCGGGCTGGACGTGCCCAGCAGCGGCAGCGTGTATCTCGACGGCGCGGACCTGTTCGCGCTGGATGAGGATGGGCGCGCGAGGCTGCGGGGAGCTGCGGC
>DASTGP010000014.1:0-2217 GCA_035605585.1 Gallionella sp.
CTTCGGCGCGCATTTCCTGCCCGAAGCGCGTGTTGTTCATCCAGTACTGCTGGATGATGGAAACCAGGTTTCCCACCACCCAGTAGAGGCACAGTCCCGACGACAGGTTCCACGAGATGACGCCGAGCATGACCGGCATCATCAGGGTCATGACTTTTTGTTGCGCCGGATCCATGCCGGCTTGCGGCGTCATCTTCTGCACCGCCAGCGTCGTGATGATGATCAGGATGGGCAGGACGTGCAACGGGTCCGGCGAAGAGAGGTCGTGCAGCCAGGCAAAATGCGCCTGGCGCAACTCGATGGCGCTGCCGAGCATGGAGTAGAACGCCACCAGGAATGGGAACTGGATGAGCATGGGAATGCATCCGCCCATCGGGTTGGCGCCCTCGCGCTTGAACAGGGCCGCGATTTCCTGGTTTTGCTGGGAAGACAATTCCATCTTGCCGGTGCGATCGCCGGGCTTCAAGTTGCGGATCTTCTGCTGGTAGCGGCTCTTGATGGCGTTAACCTGCGGCTGCATTTTCTGCATCTTCAGCGCCGACTTCATGCTGGAGAGCCGCAGCGGAAAGACCACGACGTTGATGACGACAGTGAGGATGATGATCGACCATCCCCAGTTCGCCACCACGTGGTGATAGGTCCAGCGCAACCACAGGAACAGAGGCTTGGCGATGAACCCGAGATAGGTGCCGAAATCCACCAGGCTGCCAAGATTGGTGGCCGATTCCCCAGCCAGGGGCGGCGCTTTGACGCTTTGCAGCACGTCGAGATTCTTGGGGCCGGCAAAAAGCCGTTCCGAGGTCAGGCCGCTGAGATTGCCGACAGCGGCACCAACAACATCCAGCATGACCTTGACGCCGTCGGGCTTGGCAGGGTCCTTGGGAATCTCGACGGGATTGCGCAGCATGATGAGCGCGGCATCCTTGGGATCGTCGGGCATGAAGACGGCGGCGAAATACTGATCGGCGGCGGCGCCCCAGGCGAACGGACCGTTGATGGTCCCTCCCCCGCTGACATTCTTCATGGCACGGCGGATCACCTTCTCGCTGCCATGCCAGTTCCTTTCCCCGTTATAGAGATCGATGGTGGCGGCGGCGTAGGCGGCGGGCGAGACCTGGTCGCCGAAGCCGCCCGGCCAGGACGGAAAAGCACGGATCGGCTGGCCGTTCTGCAGGACCGAGGTTTCGATCTTCAACACGTAAGAGTGATCAAAGTGAAACGCCTTGCGAACCACAATGTCGCCATCCGCGTAATCGAAGGTGATGTCGGCGGGCGGATGCAGAACATCACCCGCGCTGCTTGCCGCCGGGTCCTTGCCGCGAGAGGGCACGTAGAGTCCCGCCGCCAGTTTTTTGCGCAGGCCCTCGTCATACGTCCACAGCGAGAGCGGGTATCCGAACTGCTGCGCCGCGGCCTGGTGCACGAGCTCGAGGGGATGACCTTCGTCATCCTTGAATTGCTTCAGCACCCACGACTTCACCTGCGCGCCGCGGTTGGTGAAGGTGATCCGGTAGAGATCGTTTTCGATCACCGTTTCCTGCTCGCCGGCGGCTTGGCGGTTGGCTGCCGGCTTTGTGGCGCCGCGTTTGGCCGCGGCGGGAGCTGCCATCGCCGGGGCAGGGGCGGCAGGAGCGGGAGCGGGTGCCGGTTGGGTGGCGGCCGGCTTCTGCTCGGGCGCGGGCGCCTGCGGCTTGATGTACTTCATCAGCAGCGGCTGCGAGATGAGCAGGACGGCAAAGGTCAGGACGAAGACGAGCAGCAGCCTGCGCTCCGTGCCGGGGTCCTGCTGCGGGTTTTGCATGTTTCCATTCATTCAGGCTTCAGGCGCAAGGTTTCAGGCTTGAGGTCGCGCACGCGCGCGGGCGCGTGTGCCACACCGTTCGGCACGGGATCGAATCCGCCGCGCGCCAAGGGATGACAACGCAGCAGGCGCCAGGCGGCAAGCAGGACGCCTTTCACGGCACCGTGAGAATCAATTGCTTCGTGCGCATATTCCGAGCAGCTCGGGACATAACGGCACGCCGGCGACAGCAGCGGCGAGATCCACCGCTGGTAAGCGCGCAACAAGGTGAGGAGCGCCGATTTCATATGCGAGCCTTTTCGCTGATCACCCGGAAGGCGCGGGCTATCTCCTGGTCCAGAACGGCAAACTCGGCGAGCAGCGCCGACTTATTCGGGTTAATCACCACATCGACGGGCAGCGCCAGAGCAGACAGG
>DASTGP010000025.1:0-23825 GCA_035605585.1 Gallionella sp.
CCTGTCGGTTATCCAAAAACCGTCCAGTGAAGTGTGGACCATCGCCTTGAACTGTTCTTCCTTGCTTCTCTGCAGCGCCTCGACTGCCCTGTTGCGCGCATGGATATGGACCACCAATGGGCGAAAAAGGAAAACGTAAAGCATCGGCGAGATGAGGATAAGCAACAGCAGTCCATCCGCCATCGCATCATCCCAGGCGGATTCCCGGGGCGAACCGCGGTGGAGCATCAGCATGATGAACGTCTCGGAAACGAAAACCGACGTCGCGATTATCAGAAAGACAAGGGCCGGCGATCTAAAGACATTAGATCGGCGTTGCGAATTGGAACCATTGTTTCCGGCATTTGAAATTCCCAACATGTCTCTGCCGTCCTTAAAGTCAAGTCTAGCAAGATCGGAATTGCGCCAAGAATCAACAGCGACTCGTACAAGCGGCCATGCAAGACGTCGTCCCGACCACTCCGGACGGATTCTAGGAAAGTCGTATGGCGGGAAACATGGGCGCAACTATTTAAATAGAGGGTCCCAAGCGCGTAATCGGTGCAGTTTGCCTGCGCAATCGCATACCGGATAAGCCGCAGAAGCCTTATATCCTCGGCCTTCCGTTGATATAGGGCCGACTTCACCGCCGATTGGGGTAAACACTGTATTTATCGCCAAATGTTCCTTGCTCAGGATAGCGTCACTCAGGCGCGACTCACCCCGTTGGCCGAAGAAACGCTAATCCAGAAAACGGACAAAGAACAGCGATGGAAGAATCCCTCCTCAAGCGCACCAGAAACCGGATTGCCAGCCGGATAGGTTTGCTGATGCGCGAGCAGGATGAACAACTGCTGAGTAAGGTGGTCGCCGAACGCGTACGGAAACTGAATCTTTCCGGCGAGGAGCAATACTTCCAACTCCTGGGTTCCGACGATATCCGGCATGAACGGGAGGCGCTCGCCATTCCGCTTACCGCGGGTGAGACTTATTTCTTTCGCGACAGCGGGCAGCACGCCCTGCTCCGGAACCACATCCTTCCGGAACTGATCGAGCGCAGGAAGACGGAGCGCGCGTTGCGCATCTGGAGTGCCGCCTGCTCCACCGGCGAGGAGGCCTATAGCCTGGCCATCCTCCTGGATGAACTGATGGCAGACCAATCGCAATGGAACATTTCCATCCTCGGCACGGACATCAACCGCAGCGCCATCGATAAAGCGAAACGGGGGATATACAGGGAATGGTCTTTCCGCGGCGTGAACGACGAACGGCGGCAACGCTATTTCCACCGCCACAAGGATACCTGGGTGCTGGACGACGCCATCCGCGGCAGGGTGACATTCCGCACGGGCGACCTGGTGGCCGACGAGTTTCCGGACCACGCCTCCAACCTGTACGAAATGGACCTGATCCTGTGCCGCAACACGTTCATCTATATGACACCCCAGGTGGTTTCCCTCATCGCGGACAAGTTGACTGAGACGCTGTCCGAAGACGGGATATTGATCACCGGACACGGCGAGCTGTATGCCCACCATCTGGGAGAATTGCGCGCCCGGGTATTCCCCGAATCCATCGTGTACCAGAAAGTCACGGCACCTTACTGTCCTCCGCCACCGGCACCGACTGCCAAAACATTGCGCCCCGCGCCCAAACGAACGGCCGCGGAGCCGACCGCCATGTGGAAGACCAGCGCCCCTCCAATTCCTTCCAAACAGGAAGTTCCGGAGATATGCAAGGAAATAGCCGGGTCGGAAATGCACCAGGCCTGGCAGCACGCAAACCAGGGCCAGCGTGACCGGGCCGAAAAGTCCTGCGAGGAATTGATCGCCAAGAATCCGCTGGTGGCCGAGCCCCATTACCTGCTGGCGCTGCTGGCCCAGGAACGCGGCGATTTCGCAAAGGCCAAGGAGCTACTGAAGAAGGTGATCTATCTCAATCATTCCTTCGTCGCCGCCTACCTCGATCTTGGCGACCTCTACGAGCGGGAAGGTGACCGCATGCGGGCCGGCAAGATGCGATCGACCGCGCGCGACCTTCTGAAAGCCTTGCCAGGCGATGCACAGGTCAAGTTATACGGCGCCTCTACAGTCAATGCCGTATTGCAATATGTCGAGCATCTGCTGAGTATCAACGGGTAAAAATTCTGCTATCACAGCGAGTGCCCGGAACAGTCGGAAGGCACATCCACACGACGGCAATGGAGAAAGCGCACATGGACAACCGAACTACGGCAGAGACCACCGGGGACATCGCACACCCGTTCATGGTCATGCTGGTGGACGACCAGCCGTTCGTTGCCGAACTGCTGCGGCGCCAGCTCATCAATGAAAAAGACATCAATTTCCATTACTGCCAGGACCCTACCCAGGCGGTCGGCACCGCCGAAAGAATCGGCCCTACCGTCATCCTGCTGGACTTCACCATGCCGGTGATGGACGGCCTCACCCTCTGCCAATTCATCCGCGCGCATCCCACCACCCGCGACATCCCCATCATCATGCTTTCCAGCAATGACGATCCCGTCACCAAGGCCGCGGCCTTCGCGGCGGGAGCCAACGATTACGTGGTCAAGCTCCCCGACTCCGTGGAACTGGTCGCGCGGCTTCGCTACCACTCCGGCTCCTATGTCAGCCGGCTGCAGCGGGACGATGCCTACCGGGCACTGCGCGCGAGCCAGATCAAACTGGAAGAGCTCAACATGCAGTTGCTGAAACTGGCCAACATCGATGGCCTGACGGGCATCGCCAACCGGCGCCACTTCGACGAGCGGCTGGCGGCGGAATGGCTGCGCGCCTTGCGCAACCGACGCCCGATCAGCCTGATCATGTTCGATGTGGACTTGTTCAAACTCTACAACGACAAGTTCGGCCATATGGAGGGCGACGAATGCCTGAAGCGACTGGCCCGTACCGCACAGGAAATCGTCAGCCGTCCGGCGGACACCGTTGCCCGCTACGGCGGCGAGGAGTTCATCGTGCTGTTGCCGGAAACCGACTCCGGTGGTGCGCTGAAGGTCGCCGAGAAACTTCGTGCCGAGATCGAGGGCCTGCACCTCCCTCATCCTGCTTCCAATATCAGCCCCTACGTCACCATCAGCCTGGGGGTCACCACCATCATGCCGGAAGCCAGCTCGACCCCGGATGCGTGCCTCAAGGTGGTCGATGAAGCGCTTTACCGGGCGAAGGACTCGGGGCGTAACCGGCTATCCGTCGCCACTTGCTCCGCGGGTTGAACGCCATGGGCGCAGAGGACATCACTCCCTATCTGCTGTTCAGGTTGAGCGGTTACCGCTATGGCATAGAGGCACGCTCGGTACTGGAGATCGCCTGGCTGCCGGAACTCACCCCCGCCGAGGAGTCGCCACCCCATATCGCCGGCGTGGTCAACCGGCGGGGCAAGATCGAGTCCGTGATGGACCTCGCCCTGCGCCTCGGCCATCCTCCCCGGCGCTACCGGATGAGCGACAGCATCGTGATGCTGCAAGCGGAAGGCACGGTCATGGGCATGATCGTCGGCGAAGTCAGCGATGTGATCGGGATCCCCGCATCGGCGATAGAACCTCCTCTGCACTATGAGGAAAGCGCTCCCCTGCACCACCGTTTTCTTGCGGGGAACGCCAAAGTGGACGCCGAGATCATCATGCTGCTGGATGTGAAACGCCTGATCCATGCCCCGGCACTATCCCCGCCCGCCATCGCCGCCAGTCCCCACACCTATTTCTGTCCGGATGCTACCGATGAAGAACGCACGGTGTTCCGCAACCGCGCCCATCACCTGATGCAGACAGTGGGAAGCATGGAAGCAGCTGAGCGGATCCCGCTGTCCATCATCCAGCTCGGCGAAGAATGCTTCGGCGTGGAGCTGGATCTGGTGCGCGAATTCTCCATTCTGCGCCGCGTCACGCCCATCCCCTGCTGCCCGCCGCACATTGCCGGCAACATGAATCTGCGCGGCGACATCCTCACGCTGGCGGACATCAGGGGGCTGCTGAACATCCCGGCGGGCGGTGCTTCCGCGGAAGTCATGGTGGTCGAATCGGACGAGGTATCCATCGGCGTGCCGGTGGACAAGGTGCTCGAAGTGATCTACCTGGCTCCCGCCGACATCGGCTCCCTGCCGGCCGCGCGTGAAGAGCAGAACGAATACTGCAAGGGCGTGGCGCGCTATGGCGCTGGCATGGTCAGCATCCTGGACATGAGGGAAATCCTGGCCAACGGCGGACTCGAGGTGGAAGAAGAGGTGTGACCCGGTTGTTAGGCAATCCGGATTTTTGATAGGGGAAATGAAAATGTTCAAGAACATCAAACTGCGTTACCGCATCCTGCTGGGTTATGCCGTCCCGCTGGTCCTGTTCCTGGGAGTGGCCTCCCTCGTCTATCTCGATGTCCGAGACCTGTCCGAACATTCCGAACTGGCCCAAAAGACATTCAAGATCATCACCCTGGCGAAGGAAGCAGAGATCGGTGTCTCCGTATCCATGCGTGCCACCCGCGGTTACCTCCTTGCCCGCGACGAGAAGTTGCTCAAGGTCACCGAGACCGGCAACAGGCAATTCACGGAGTCGATAGAAACCCTGAGGATATTGGTGACGGATTCATCTCAAAAAGCAAAGGTCGAGAGAGCGGCCCAATTGCAGAGTGACATCGTGGACATCGAGCGCAGGGCGGATTCGCTCATGCGGGATGGAAAATCGGCGGCGGCGATCGCGATGGTCGTGACCGGCAATCCCCTGTTCGATGACCTCCAAAAGGTCTTTGATACATTCGAGAGGCGAGAAAGCGCGATACTGGAAGAGCGCGAAGGCCAGCGCATCGCCACGACCACCGAGCTCATCAGAACGGTCGTCGGTGGAGTCGCGCTGGCAACCGTGTTGTCCATACTGATCGGACTATGGATCACCGAACGCATCAGCAATTCGATCAAGGAGCAGATAAGCGCGCTGACCACATCCTCGACCCAGATCGCCGCCACCATGACCGAGCACGAGCGTACGGTGGGCGAACAGTCCAGCGCGATCAATGAGGTCTCGGCTACCGCAGAGGAATTGGGCGTCTCCTCCCGAACCTCCGCGCAGCAATCGGAAAACACCGCAGCCCTGGCCAACCAATCGCTCGCCATGACCGAAGAAGGCATCAAGCTGGCAAACCGCTCCTATTCAGGCATCACCGAGATGAAGAGCAAAGTCGGTGCGGTGGCCGAGCAGATCCTGCGCTTGTCCGAGCAGGCCGAACAGATCGGCTCCATCGCCAAGGTAGTCGGGGAACTCGCCTCGGAGACGAACATGCTGGCGCTGAACGCCGCGGTGGAAGCCGCCCGCGCCGGGGAACACGGCAAGGGATTCGCCGTCGTGGCCACCGAGATACGCAAGCTCGCAGACCAGAGCAAGAAATCGGCGGAGCGCACCAACGCGCTGGTGGAGGAAGTACAGAAGGCCACCAACTCGGCGGTGATGGCGACCGAGGAAGGCACCAAGACCGCGGAGGAAGTGGCAACCATCGCCAAGCAGTCCGGCGAATCCTTCGCCGGCCTCGCGGAGGTCGCCAACAAGGTCTATGAGGGCGCACAGCAGGTGATGCTGAACAGCAAGCAGCAGTCCGGCGCGCTGAACCAGATCTCCGAGGCGATGAAAAACCTGAGCAACGGTTCGAAGGAGATCGCCGCAGGCACGGCACAGGCAAAGATCGGCGTGGTGAAACTGAACGAGGTGGCCCAATCGCTCAAGGTGCTGGCCTGAATCAAATGCGGAATAGCGAATGCGGAGGGCGGAATGGCAGGTGCGGAGCGCGGATTGATATTCCGCAATCCGCAATCATCATTCCGCAATCGAGATGATCGAAGACAAGGAACTGCGCAGTCTCTTCAAGATCGAGAGCGAGGAACGCCTGCTGCACCTCGACACGGGGTTGTTGCGTCTGGAACAAACACCGTCCGACCTGGCGCTGCTGGAGGACCTGTTCCGGGAAGCGCATAGCCTCAAGGGTGCAGCGCGGATGCTGGGGCTGACCGACATCCAGACCCTGTCGCACCAGCTCGAAGATGCCCTGGGTGCTGCCAAGAAAGGCGAAGCCCTGCTGCAAGCGGAGGCGGTGACCTCCATGAACAAGATGCTGGAGGCAATACGCCGCCTGGTGCAAAAGGAAATCGGTGAGGCCGCCGCGCCGGTCGAAACAGTCCAAAAGACAGAACCGCCGCCGGTTGCGCAGCCCAGAATGGAACCGGCACCGACCGTTCCGCAACAAGCCATTCCACAGCCAGTGCCTCCTCAATCAGCACCTCCGAAGCCGGAAACCTTCCGCATCGAAACGATACGCATCGACCCGAAAAAACTGGACGCGCTGCTTTCACAGGCGGGTGAACTGACGGTGACCAAGATCCGCATCGCACGCCGGCTGGCCGAGATGGACGATCTGCTCGATTATTGCGAGGAATGGGAAAGAGCGCTGCACGCCGGAAAGGCAGATGCGAGCGAACAGATTGCGCAGCGGCTGGAGTCCCTGCAAGTCAGGTTGAGCCACTTGCTCGGCGGCGCCTACGAAGACAGCGCGCGGCTGGACTTCATCTCCGACCAGCTCGAAAGCGGCATCCGCACCATGCGCCTGCTGCCGATGTCCACGCTTTTCATGCTGTTCCCGCGCCTGGTGCACGATCTGGCGCAAGAGCTGCACAAGGAAGTCGAGCTGATCGTCGAAGGCCAGGAGACCGTGGCGGACAAGCGCGTGCTGGAGGAAATGAAAGACCCGCTGATGCACATGCTGCGCAATGCCATCGGTCACGGCATCGAATCACCGGAACAGCGCCTGCAGCGTGGCAAACCACGCAGCGGCACCATCCGCGTCAAGGCCAGCCAGACCCCATCCGGCATCGTCATCGAGGTCGGTGACGACGGCCGGGGACTGGACCTGGAGGAGATCAAGCGCACCGCGCTGAAGCACGGCATGTACCGTGAAGATGAACTGGCCGCCATGAGTGAGGCGCAACTGCAAGCGTTGATCCTGGTTGCCGGCTTCTCCACCGCGGATTTCGTCACGGAGCTCTCCGGTCGCGGCGTCGGCCTCGACGTAGTGCGCAACAACGTGGAGCGGCTCAAGGGTGAGCTCCAGATCGAATCCGTCCTTGGCAAGGGCATGACCCTGCGCACGCATCTGCCGGTCTCGCTGGCGACGGTACAGGTGTTGATTGTCTCGGCGAACGGGCACCGCTACGCCTTGCCGGTCGAGCACGTGCAGTATTCGCGCAAGGTACCGCTGAATACGCTGTACACCATGGAAGGCAGGCAGACGATTTCGCTCGACACTCAGGCCATTTCCGTAACATGGCTGACCGAATTGCTGGACATCACCTCTTCCGCCTCCAGGCAGACACGCGACTCTCAATCCATCTCGACCTGCGTCATCCTCACCGTGGGCGAAGAGCGCTTCGGGCTGATGGTGGACGAACTGATCGACGAACTCGAGGTCGTGCTGAAACCGCAAGGCAAGCTGCTGAAGCGGGTACGCAACGTGGCCGGGGCGACCATATTGGAGACGGGGGAAGTGTGCATGGTGCTGAATCCGCACGACCTGCTCAAGACCCTGCGCAAGTCGTCCTTTGCCGCTGCGCCGGCGGCCGCACCCGAAGCGGCGCCGGTGAAGAAAGTGCTGTTGCTGGCCGAGGACAGCATCACCACTCGCACCCAGGAAAAACGCATTCTTGAAGGCGCTGGCTACGAGGTCGTCACCGCCGTCGACGGCGCTGACGCCTACAGCAAACTCGGCACGCGCCCGTTCGACGCGGTGGTCTCCGACATCGTGATGCCGAACATGACCGGCCTGGAACTCACCGAGAAGATCCGAGCCGACAAGAAGTACGCCGAGCTCCCCATCATCCTCGTGACCTCGCTCGCCTCCGAGGAAGACCAGCGGCACGGCTTGGAAGCAGGCGCGAACGCCTATATCGCCAAACCGTCGTTCGACCAGCAGGTGCTGCTGGAATGCCTGGCGAGGCTCATTTGAATGCGGAATGCGGAATGCGGAATGCGGAATTGGGGAATGGGGCTGACAATGAAAAATAATGATCTTAAGCAGCGCACCAAGAGCTTTGCGCTTCGCGTAATCAATCTGGTGAACGCATTGCCTGAAGGGCGTTCCGCTGAAGTAATCGGCAGACAATTGCTCCGGTCGGCAACTTCGGTCGGGGCGAACTATCGCGCGGCGTGCCGTGCAAAATCGACGGCAGATTTCATTTCCAAAATGGGTACGGTCGAGGAAGAAGCGGACGAATGCATGTACTGGATCGAGCTGCTGGGGGAAGCCAAACTGATGCAAGCGGACAAATTGCAGCCGCTCCTGACTGAAGCTAACGAGCTTGTTGCAATCACTGTCTCCTCGATAAATACGGCTAAGAGTCGCAAACAATGACCTCGCCCCTCATTCCGCATTCCGGATTCCGCAATCCGAATTCACCGATCCGCGTCCTGGTCGTGGACGACTCGCTCATCACCCTCGCCATCATCAAACGCATCCTCGCCGGCGCGCCGGAAATCGAGGTGGTGGGCACCGCCACCAACGGCAAGGAGGCGCTGGACAGAATCCCTTACCTGCAGCCAGACGTCATCTGTACCGACCTGCACATGCCGGTGATGGACGGCCTGGAATTCACCCGAACGGTGATGGAGAGATTCCCGCTCCCCATCCTGGTGGTGAGCGTGTCGGTCCAGAAGGAGCAGACCTCCAACATCTTCCAGGTGCTGGAGGCCGGAGCCATAGACGTCATGGCCAAGCCGCGAGGAACACCCGGCGCGGGTTATGAACTGGATGCTCAAGAATTGATCGCCAAGATCAAGGTCATTGCCGGTGTAGTGCCTATCCGCAGGCACCGTAAAGAAGCGCCGACGATAGCCGCCCTCACCAGGGATCATCTGCCTGTCATCAAGGCTGCACCGCTGGGCATCATCGGCATCGGCGCCTCGACCGGCGGGCCGCAGGCATTCCAGGAGATCCTGTCGCACCTGCCGGGCAACCTGCCGGTTCCCCTGGTCTGCGTCCAGCACATCAGCGAAGGATTCATGCAGGGGTTGGTAGACTGGCTTGGGGCCAAGTGCCAGCTGAAGATCGTGATCGCCGAGACGGGCATCCAGCCACAACCGGGAACGGTCTATTTCCCGCGCGAAGGCTCGCACCTGGTGGTGGGCAGCCACGGCCGACTGGAATGCATCGACACCCTCCCCTACGAAGGCCATCGCCCTTCCATCAGCGTGACGTTCAAGTCGCTGGCGCTCCACTATGGAAAAGGCGCAGCGGGCGTGCTGCTCACCGGAATGGGGCGCGACGGCGTCGAGGGCATGCGCGCCATCTTCCATGCGGGAGGACCGACCATCGCCCAGGACGAGCAGACCAGCACCATCTTCGGCATGCCGAAAGAAGCGATCGCAGCCAACGCCGCGCGTTATGTCCTGCCTCTGCCGGAGATCGCTCCCGCCCTGCTGAAGTTTCTGAACCTGGATACGGATACCAACACGCCATGAATGAGCGGCGTGACAGCACAGTAAGCCAGGGAACAGAGACGCCGCAGACGCCCATCCTGATCGTGGAAGACAGCATGATCCAGGCCGAGCTGCTGCGCCGCGTGCTGGCTCATGAAGGCTACCGGGTGACGGTCGCCAGAGACGGCGCGGAGGGGTTGGCTGCGGCAAGAAAGGAACGACCCAGACTGGTCATCAGCGATATCAACATGCCGGTGATGGATGGCTACGAACTGTGCCATGCCATACGCATCGACGACGAGCTCAAGGACACACCGGTGATCCTGCTGACCATGCTGTCGGACGCCAAAGACGTGATACACGGCTTGAATGCCGGAGCGGATTTCTACCTCACCAAGCCCTTCAATGAGCGCCACCTGTTGCTCAGGGTCAGGGAGGCATTGACGGAGCCCCGGCACGAAGAAGAAAAGGTCGAGATGGAACTGACTGTGGGCGCGGAGAGATTCCGGATAAACGCGGGAAGCCGCCAGATGATGAACCTGCTCATCTCGACCTACGAGAATGCGATCTTGCAGAACCGCGAACTGATGGCCGTACAAGACCAACTCAAGAGCCTTAACGACCATCTGGAAGCGGAATCGCAGGAGCTGGCGAAGGCCAATGCCAAACTGAAAGAACTGGACCGGCTCAAGTCCATGTTCATCGCCTCCATGAGCCACGAACTGCGGACGCCGCTCAACAGCATCATCGGCTTCACCGGCATCATCCTGCAAGGCATGGCCGGAGAGGTCAACGAGGAGCAACGCAAGCAGCTCACCCTGGTCAAGGAAAGCGCGGCCCACCTGCTGCAACTCATCAACGACGTGATCGATGTCAGCAAGATAGAGGCCAACAAGGCTGAGGTCATCATGGGCGAATTCGACCTGGCCGACCTGGTGCGCGAGGTGGCGAACTCCTTCGCCGGAGCGGTGCAGAAAAAAGGCGTCGAGCTGGCGGTCGAGGCTCCGGAAAGACTACCGTTCACCAGCGACCACAGGCGGGTCAGGCAGATCCTGGTCAATCTGCTCGGCAACGCGGTGAAGTTCACCGACAGCGGCCGCATCGGGATCCGCCTGAACTCCGTCGCCGAAGGCATGGAAGTCACGGTGCAGGACACTGGCATCGGCATCGGTCGCGAAGACATGGCGAAACTCTTCAACGCATTCAGCCAGATCGTCATCGAGGGCAGGCCCAAGGAGGGCTCCGGGCTGGGCCTCTATCTTTCGCAAAAGATGGCCGACTTGCTGGGCGGCCACATCGCGGTGGAGAGCGAACCCGGCAAGGGCAGCGTGTTCACCCTTTCCCTGCCTGCCCGATTCCCGGGGACCAGCGCCTGATAAATCCCGAGGGGAAGATGCTTGGGGTATTGACCGTATGGTCATTTTTACCGCCGATGTGCATGCTTAACACTGGTTTTTTGTATCCGGAAAACCTGCGGTATTGGCTTGAAATCGCCGGTGCTGCGGACCGATATCCGCACCACACCAGATGCGACAGGCCATACCGTTCTTAGCGATCGAGGAGCAGGATATGCGCAAGAAAACCCCAACAGTGGCCGCCACCGGGTTGCTCAAGTGTCCCACCGGCATACCCGGCCTGGACCAGATCACCAACGGCGGCCTGCCCCGGGGGCGCACCACGCTGGTGTGCGGCGGATCCGGCTCGGGAAAGACGCTGCTAGGCATGGAGTTCCTGATCATGGGTGCCCGGGAACACGACGAGCCCGGCGTGTTCATGTCCTTCGAGGAAAACGCCGATGAGCTCGCCCGCAACGTGGCCTCGCTGGGCTTCGACGTTCAGGCGTTGACGGATCAAAAGAAGCTGGTCATCGACCATGTACACATCGAGCGCAGCGAGATCGAAGAGACCGGCGAATACGACCTCGAGGGCCTGTTCATCCGTCTGGGCTACGCCATCGATTCGATCGGCGCCAAGCGGGTGGTGCTGGATACCGTCGAGGCGCTGTTCGCCGCCCTCTCCAACGTCGGCATCCTGCGCGCCGAACTGCGGCGGCTGTTCCGCTGGCTCAAGGACAAGGGGGTCACCGCCATCGTCACGGGAGAACGCGGCGATAGCGGCCTCACCCGGCACGGACTGGAGGAATACGTCTCCGATTGCGTGATCCTGCTCGACCAGCGGGTGTCGGAACAGATCGCCACCCGCCGCCTGCGCATCGTCAAATACCGCGGCTCCGCCCACGGCACCAACGAATACCCCTTCCTGCTGGACGAGCAGGGGTTCACGGTGGTGCCGCTCACTGCCATCAGTCTGAAATACGAAGTGTCCAAGGACTTCGTTTCCACCGGCATAGCGAAACTCGATGCCATGCTGGGCGGGCGCGGTTACTACCGGGGCGGCACCTTGCTGGTATCGGGCACTGCGGGTACCGGCAAGAGCAGCGTCGCGGCGCATTTCGCCGATGCCGCCTGTCGCCGGGGCGAACGCTGCCTGTATTGCGCCTTCGAGGAGTCCCCGGACCAGGTCATGCGCAACATGCGTTCCATCGGTATCGACCTCAAACCATGGGCGGATAAGGGCCTGCTGCGTTTTCACTCGGCTCGCCCGTCCACTTATGGCCTGGAGATGCACCTGGCATCCATTCAGCGCGAGGTGGAGCAGTTCAAACCCCAAGTGGTGGTGTTCGATCCCGTCTCCAGCTTCGAGTCCGCCGGCAGCCTGTTGGAGGCCAAGGCCATGCTGATGCGCCTGGTAGATTTTCTCAAGTCCCACCAGATCACCGCACTCCTCACCAGTCTCACCAGCGGCAGTAACGTGGCCGAGCAGAGCGAAATCGGCATCTCCTCGCTGATCGACACCTGGCTGCTGCTGCGCAACCTGGAACAAGGCAGCGAGCGCACCCGGCTCGTGTACATCCTCAAAGCGCGCGGCATGGCTCACTCCAACCAGGTGCGCGAGTTCGTCCTCACTGATCGCGGCGTGGAGCTAGTGGAGGTCTACATGGGTCCGAACGGCATCCTCACCGGCTCGGCCCGTGCCTTTCAGGAAAGGCAGGATACGGCCTCGACCCTCAGCCTGGGACGAGATACCGAGCGCAATCGCCTGGCGATCGAGCGCAAGCGCAAGGCGCTGGAGGCGAAGGTCGCCGAACTCCAGGCCGAATTCGAGATCGAGCGCAGGGAAATTGAGGATGCCATCGCCGAGGCAGAAGCCAACGCTCAGCGCCAGTTTTCCGGTCGCCTCGAGGCTGGCCGGCAGCGGGAAGGCGCCGAACCGATCAAGAAGGGAAAAGGAGTACGGACATGAGCGGAACGAATGATCCGGTTATCCCGGAAAACAATGCCGGATCATCCGGCCCCGCCGAATGGGAGCTGCGTCTCTATGTAGCTGGGCAGACGCCCCGCTCCATCGCCGCGCTGAAGAATCTCAAGGAGCTTTGCGAGACACATCTCAAGGGGCGCTACCGCATCGAAGTGGTCGATCTGCTGGTGAACCCGCAGCTGTCCCGAGAAGACGAGATCCTGGCGGTGCCGACGCTGGTGCGCAAGCTGCCCGAACCGATACAGAAGATCATCGGCGACCTTTCCAACACCGAACGGGTATTGGTCGGCCTGCAGTTGCGGCCGGGGAAACCGACATGAATGCCGCCGACAGCAAGCACCAAAAACCGGTGAGGCACTACGTGCTCCGCCTGTTCGTGAGCGGCGCCACGCGCCGCTCGACCCTCGCCATCGAAAACATCAGGAAAATCTGCGACACCGAGCTGCAGGGACATTACACGCTGGAAGTGATCGACATCTACCAGCAGCCCGAACTGACCAAGCGCTACCAGATCATCGCCGTGCCCACCCTGATCAAGAGCCTGCCCGCCCCCATCCGGGTGCTGATCGGCGACCTGACCCAAAAGGAAAAGGTCCTTGTGGGTCTGAACCTGAATTCGAAGGGGGATCAAGCATGACGGAGAGACCGCCTCCGCAATCCGAAATCGAGGAACTGCGGGCACGCCTGGAAGAAGCGCAGGAAATGCTGCGCGCCATCCGCAGCGGCGAGGTGGATGCCGTGGTAATCCAGGGGCCGGCGGGAGAACAGGTCTACACCCTGAAGGGCGCGGAGGAGCCCTACCGGACAATGGTCGAGGAGATGACCGAAGGTGCGATCACATTATCGCCGGAAGGCATCATTCTTTATTGCAACGCCCGTTTCGCCGAACTCGTGAAAGAGCCTCTGAAAAACCTGACCGGCTCGAAGCTATCGCGTTTCTTTTCACCCCAGGAACTCTCCGCCTTCACGTCACTGCTGGCGCGAGGCCGTGAGGCCCCCTTACGGTGCGAACTGACCCTTCAGACCTCAGATGGAACCAGAGTGGCGGTACTCGTATCCACTCGCCCCCTCATGGACGACTCGCTGCTGGGCATCGCCGCGGTGGTCACCGACCTGACCCCGGTTTTGCAGGCCACCGAAGCGCTGCGGGAAAGCGACGAGAAATTCAGGTATCTGTTCGAGCACTCGCCCGTCGGAAAATCCATGACTTTTCTCACCGGCGGAATGCAGGTGAACCCGGCTTTCTGCGACATGCTGGGATACTCCCGGGAGGAATTCGAGAAACTCCGCTGGCAGGACATCACCCATCCAGATGATCTTGAGTTGTCTCAAGAAGAAGTCGATCTCGTGGTCGCGGGCAAGAAAGATTTCATGCACATCGTCAAGCGTTACCTGCACAAGAACGGTTCGGTGGTATGGGCAGACCTGAGTGCGAGCCTGCGCAGGGACACCGAAGGCAAGCCGCTCTACTTCCTGGCCAATGTGGTGGACATCACCGAGCGCAAACGGGCGGAAGAGGAGTCGCAGCTGTCCCACGAGCGACTGCGCATGATCGCCGAGACGATACAGGACGTATTCTGGATCAGCACCCCGGGCGTCTCGAAGATGCTCTATATCTCGCCGGCCTATGAACGCCTCTGGGAACGCAGCTGTGAAAGCCTGTACCGCGAGCCCAAGTCGTTCCTGGATGCCGTGCATCCGGACGACCGGCCAGGGTTCGTCCCCATCATCGAGCTGCACAGACAAGGGCACCCCTACGAAACCGAATACCGCATCGTACAGCGCAACGGCAAAGTGCGCTGGATACGTGAACGAGGCTTCCCCGTCCGGGACGCCGATGGCCAGCTCAAGGCCATGACCGGCATCTGCACCGACATCACCGAACTCAAGAACACCCAGGAAGAACTGAAACAATACCGACAACATCTCGAGGAACTCGTGCAGGAGCGCACAAAGGCGTTAAGCGAGAGCGAAGAGCGGTACCGTCACGAGGCCGCCGAACTCGCCGCCGCCAATGTGAAGCTCCACGAACTAGACCAGCTCAAGTCCATGTTCATCGCCTCCATGAGCCACGAGCTGCGAACGCCGCTCAACAGCGTTATCGGCTTCACCGGCGTCATCCTGCAGGGCATCGCCGGACCGATCACCGAGGAACAGAGGAAGCAGCTCAACATCGTAAAAGAAAGCGCCGCGCACCTGCTGCAGCTCATCAACGACGTGATCGATGTGAGCAAGATAGAGGCCGATAAAGCGGAGGTCTCCATCGGCGAGTTCGACCTGCCCGAGCTGGTACGGGAAGTGGCGACATCCTTTGCAATCATGGCGCAGAAAAAGGGAGTCGAGCTGGCCGTCGATGCGCCGAATAGACTGCGGATCACGAGCGACAGGAGAAGGGTCAACCAGATCCTGGTCAATCTGCTCGGCAATGCGGTGAAGTTCACCGACAGCGGTCGCATCGAGCTCCGCGTGGGTGCCGGCATCGACGGCGTACAGATCGAGGTGCGCGATACCGGCATCGGCATCGGCCGCGAAGACATGTCGAAGCTCTTCGGCGCGTTCAGCCAGATCGTAGTCGATGGACGGCCCAGGGAAGGCTCGGGTCTGGGCCTCTATCTTTCTCAAAAAATGGCCCACCTGCTGGGCGGTCACATCGCGGCGCAGAGCGAATCCGGCAAGGGCAGCGTGTTCACCCTTTCCTTGCCTGCAAATTTCAGGAGTCCCGACGCATGAAGAACATCCTGGTGGTGGAAGACAACGTGGCCAACATGTACCTCATCGATTTCATCCTGAACCATGCGGGATATCGAGTGCTCCAGGCTGACACCGGCGAAAAAGCCGTCGAACTCGCATTGCGGGAGAAACCGGATCTCATCCTGATGGACATCCAGTTGCCCGGCATCGACGGGCTGGCGGCAACCGGAAGGATCAGGAAATCGGAGGGCGGCCAGTCCATGACGATCGTAGCGCTGACCTCCTTTGCCATGACCGGGGACAAGGAGCGGGCGTTGGCGGCCGGATGCAACGGCTACCTGGAAAAGCCCATCAATCCGGAGACCTTCCTGGAAGACATCAAGAGGTACCTGTAGCCCGTATGGAGGGACGCATCATGCTGGAGCCGACAAGAAGAGATGACGCCGCAAGTCGAGAGAAGGCGCGATATTTCCGTGTCAGAAGAAATCAAGGCCCGGGATGATTATGAAATCGGATGACATTTCGCAGCGGCGGCACCTCATCTGGCTGCTGCTGGGCCATACGGCGCTGTTTATCGCCGAATGGCAGGCGCCCCCCTTCCGTCCCTTGGAAGGGGTGGCCCTCCCGTCAAGGCAAAACAGGTCATGAACGAGTCTATCGAGGAAAAGGAGTTACGCATCCTCTTCCTGGAGGATGTCCCCACCGATGCCGAGCTGATGGTGGAGGAACTGCACGCGGCAGGGATGGACTTCGCCTTTGAGCGCGTGGATACGCGCGAGGCATTCGTGCGGGCGCTTGATGAGTTCAGGCCGGACCTCATCCTCGCCGACTATCAATTGCCGTCATTCGACGGCCGCACGGCCTTGCAGATCGTGCAAAAGACACATTCGGGAATACCGGTCATCATGGTGAGCGGAGTGCTGGGGGAAGGCGCGGTCGAACTGTTGAAAGAAGGTGCCAGGGATTACGTGGTGAAGGACCATCTGGAACGGCTGGTGCCGGCAATTCAGCGCGCGTTGGCCGAGGACAGGGATGCCCGGGCGCGCAAACGGGCCGAAGAAGAGTTGCGCAACTATCGCGACCATCTGGAGGAACTGGTCAGGCAGCGCACCGCCGAACTGAACCAGCGCGGCGAGGTGCTGGAGCAGGCCAATATCAAGCTGAAGGAACTCGACAGATTGAAGTCCCTGTTCATCGCCTCCATGAGCCACGAACTGCGCACCCCGCTCAACAGCATCATCGGCTTCACCGGCGTCATGCTGCAAGGCATGGCCGGGCCGGTCAACAAGGAACAGGCGAAGCAACTCACGCTGGTGAAGGAAAGCGCGAGTCACCTGCTCAGCCTCATCAACGACATCATCGACCTCAGCAAGATCGAGGCCGGCAAAGCCGATGTCGCCATCGGCGACTTCGACCTTGCCGCAGTCGTGCGCGAAGTGGCGGATTCCTTCTCCGTCATGGTGAAGATGAAGGGTATCGAACTCGCGGTCTCCGCCCCCTCAAAGCTGATGGCCGCCAGTGACCAAAAAATGGTCAGGCAGATACTGGTCAACCTTGTGGGCAATGCGGTGAAGTTCACGGATAACGGCCGGGTCGATATCGTCCTGAGCAGCCGGGACGGCTGGGCGGAAACCGTCATCCAGGATACGGGCATCGGCATCAAAAAGGAGGATATCGGCAAGCTGTTCACGGCATTCAGCCAGGTTCGCAACGAAGGCCGGCCGGTGGAAGGAACCGGGCTTGGGCTTTACCTTTCCCAGAAGATCGCCCATATCCTGGGCGGTCATATTTCGGTTCTGAGCGAGCCCGGCAAGGGCAGCCGGTTCACTTTCTCGCTGCCGTTCAGCCCAAAGGCAAATGGTCAGATAAAGAGGGATAGCGAAACCATTTCGAGGCAAGCCAAGTGAAGATACTGATCGCAGACGACAAGGCCGAAAACCGCTACCTGCTTGAGGTACTGCTCAAGGCATATGGCTATGAGGTGGTGAGCGCCGCCAATGGAGTGGAAGCGCTTGAGATGCTGCGGCAGGACCGGATAGGACTGATCATTTCGGACATCATGATGCCGGTGATGGATGGCTTCAAGCTGTGCCGGGTCTGCAAGCAGGATGAGCACCTGAAGGACATCCCGTTCATCTTCATCACAGCAGCCTATACCAGCGAGAAAGACGAGCTGTTCGCAATGAGCCTGGGCGCCGACAGGTTCATACGCCGCCCGATCGAATCCGATGAGCTGATCGGCATCGTCAAGAACGTCGTTGCCGAACACCGTGGCGGGGGCCTCCCCTCCCCCCCGGCTCCGGCAAAGGAGGAGGCATCCTATCTGGCGGAATATGCCGAACGGCTGGTCAGCAAGCTGGAACAAAAAGTGAGTGACCTGGAGGTTGAGATCGCTGCGCGCAAGCAGGCCGAACAGCAGCTGAACCAGTATGCGGTGGAGGTCGAAGACCTGTACAACCGTGCTCCCTGCGGCTACCACTCGCTGGACAAGGACGGGGTGTTCATGCGGATCAACGACACCGAACTTTCCTGGCTCGGCTACACGCGTGACGAGCTGATCGGAAAGAAGAATTTCGCCGACTTGATCACCCGAGACAGCCTCAAGGCTTTCCAGGAATGCTTCTCGCACCTGAAGGAGCATGGCTATGTGCTCGATATCGAATTCGATATGCTGCGCAAGGACGGCACGGTCCTGCCGGTGCTGATGAACGCTTCCGTGGTCAAAGACGACCACGGCGATTATCTGACGTGCCGGGCGACCGTGTACGACATCACCGAGCGCAGGGCACTGCAGCAGGAACTCGAGCGTCAGGCACGCACCGATTCCCTCACTGGGATATCAAACCGGCGCTACTTCATTCAGCGTGCCGAGCAGGAGCTGGGACGCTCCCGCCGCTTCGGGCATACGCTTTCGATGCTGATGCTGGACATCGACTTCTTCAAGGCAGTCAATGACCGCTATGGCCACGCGGCAGGTGACCTGGTGCTGATCCGGCTGGCAAAGATAGCGTGCAATGCGATACGCGACGTGGACGTATTGGGCCGCATCGGCGGCGAGGAATTCGCGATCCTGTTGCCGGAAACCGATATTCAGATGGCGGCGCAGGTAGCTGAGCGCTTGCGCCAGGAGATCGAGACCGACAGCGTCCCGGTCGAGCAAGGCCCGGCCATACGCTTCACGGTCTCCATCGGGATCGCCACTTTGCGCGACGACGATGTCGGCATCGATGCGCTGCTCAAGCGTGCCGACCATGCGCTGTACGAAGCCAAGCAGACCGGGCGCAACAGGGTGTGCATCGCGAACGCAGGCATGAACCCTATACCTGCGCAAGCGGAAGAAGGAGGCGCCTGCGATGAATGAGGCGAAGATACTGGTCGTCGACGACCAGGCCGAGAACCGCTACCTGCTGGAGGTCCTGCTCAAAAGCCGTGGCTTCGAAGTGGTGCCCGCGGAGAACGGAGTGGAGGCGCTTGCCAAGCTGAGAGAGGAAAAGATCGACCTGATCATCTCGGACATTCTGATGCCGGTGATGGACGGCTACCGGTTGTGCCGGGAATGCAAAAGCGATGCGACACTGAAGAATATCCCCTTCGTCTTTCTGACCTCGTCCTATACCGACGAGAAGGACGAACAGTTTGCGTTAAGCCTGGGAGCGGACCGCTATATCCGCAGACCGCTCGAGAGCGAAGCCCTTCTTGGCAACATAGAGGCGGTCATCCAGGAACATCGCGAAGGGCGCAAGGTGGCTCCATCGATCCCTCCCAAGGAAGAAGCTCACTACCTTACCGAATACAGCGAACGGGTGTTCAGCCAGCTGGAACGCAAGGTCAGGGAACTCGAAGCGGAGATCGCCAAGCGCAAGCAGGCCGAAAAGGAACAATTGGAGGAGGTCACCTTCTCCAATATGCTGGTGGACGGATTGCCCGGCGTGTTCTTCCTGCTCGACCTGCACGGTCGCTTCGTCCGCTGGAACAAGAACCTGGAACTGCTACAGGGCCGGCCGACATCGGAGATGTCCGGAGCCGATGCGCAAGACTTCATCTGCGAACAAGACCGGCATCTTCTTGCCGAAAAGGTGCGGGAAACCTTCCAGAACGGCCGTGCGGCCGCGGAATTGCGCATACTCCGGAAGAGCGGCGAGACGCGGCACTACGTCTTCACCAGCAACCTGTTTGTCAGGGATGAGGCGAAATATGTCGCCGGTTTCGGGATAGACATCACCGAGCGCAAGAACGCCGAGGAGACATTGCGCGAGACCCGTGACTACCTGGAAAACCTGTTCAACCATGCCAATGCACCGGTCATCGTGTGGAACCCCTCGTACCAGATCACCATGTTCAATCATGCCTTCGAGCACCTGACCGGGCGTAAGGCGGACGAGGTCATCGGCGAACAGATCGACATCCTCTTCCCAGATGACCGCAAGGATGAAGTCCTGCCCCTTATCCGTCAGACCCAGAAGGGAGAACGCTGGGAGACGGTGGAGATCCCGATACTGCATTCGAGCGGTGCGGTCAGGACCGCCTTGTGGAACTCTGCAACGCTCTATTCGGCCGACGGAAAGACCGTGGTAGCCACGATGGCACAAGGACAGGACATCACCGAGCGCAAGCAGGCCGAGGAAGCGTTGCGTAAGGTCAACCGCGCGCTCAAGACATTGAGCGCCTGCAACCATACACTGGCGCATTCGAACAGCGAAGAACGCCTCCTGAACGACATGTGTCGCGTCATCATCGAACAGGGCGGCTACCTGCTGGCGTGGGTGGGCTATGCACAGGCGGATGAAGCGAAATCCCTGGAACCCGTCGCGCAATACGCCGTGCGGCCCGGATATCTCGATGAGGTCGTCATCAGCTGGGGAGAAAATCCTGCCGGATCCGGACCGGCCGGCACCTCGGTGCGTAGCAGGCAGACGCAGATCATCCGGCATATCGCCACTGATCCAAGCATGGCCCAGTGGCGGGACAAGGCGCTCGATTACGGATACCAGTCGATCATCGCACTGCCCTTGCACGCAGATGGCGGCATCATTGGTACCCTGGCCATCTACGCCGCCGAACCGAATGCGTTCGATACCGAAGAAGTGGTGCTGCTCAAAGAGCTGGGAGGCGACCTGGCCTACGGCATCCAGTCATTGCGCACACGGATAGAACGCGACCACGTCGAAGAAAGGAACCGCCAGTATCTGGATCAGATCAGCACCAACCTCACCGAGACCATCCAGGCGATCGCCGCCACGGTCGAAATGCGCGACCCTTACACCGCAGGCCATGAAAAGCGCGTCGCCGAGCTATCTGTGGCCATCGGGCAAGAGCTGGGCATGGCGAAGGAACAGCTGGACGGACTGCGCATCGCGGGGACAGTGCATGACGTCGGCAAGATCAGGATCCCCGCAGAGATACTCAGCAAGCCGCTTCGCCTGAACGAGCTCGAATACGGCCTGATCAAGCTGCACCCGGAAGCCGGTTACGAGATCCTGAAAGGCATCAACTTCCCTTGGCCGATCGCCACCATCGTTTGGCAGCACCATGAACGGCTGGACGGTTCGGGTTATCCGAGAGGACTCAAAGGCAGCACGATCCTTCTGGAAGCACAGATCCTGGCGGTGGCCGACGTAGTCGAGTCCATCGTATCCCACCGCCCCTACCGCCCGGCACTGGGTCTGGAAGCCGCATTCGGCGAGCTGACGGAAAAGCGCGGCAAGCTTTACAACGCGGATGCGGTCGATGCCTGCATCAGACTGTTCAGGGAAAAGGGGTTCATGTTCCCGTAGCTTTAAGAGCATCACATCATTTCTGCGCATCAACCACGGCAGCCAGCTGTTGCAAGGCCGGCGCGATCTCGACCGGATAGGCAGGACCTTCTTCCAGCAGTGCCAAAGGAGCAGGCAATTGGCGCAGGTTTCGGGCGGCATGGGAGCGAGCCTCCTCCAGCGACGGCTGCGTCAATCGGCGCCCGTCGCGCATCACCGGCACCAGCAAAGGCTCGCCCGCCTGATGATCGTCTTCGAGGCTGACGACATCCCCCGTCATGCGCCCCTGTTCGTCATAGCGGCGCCATACCTGCTTGCGTCCCGGCCAGGTGGCCTTGCCGATGGAGCGCTTGCGCCGTGGCTCGCCCGCGTATTCCTGCAACTTGTACGCGCAGTCGAGATAAGGCACATCGGCGGACGTATCGACCCGCGTGCCGATGCCGAAGCCGTCGATGGGTGCACCCCGCGCAAGCAACTCGCGCAGGCGGAATTCGTCGAGATCGCCGCTGGCGAAGATGGTGGTGGCCTGCAGCCCGCCGTCGTCGAGGATACGTCGCACACGTCGCGCCAGTTCGCCGAGGTCGCCACTGTCGAGACGCACGCCATTAACGGCAATGCCCCCCCCCGCCAGCTCGCGCCCCAGCTCCACCACCTTGTGCGCG
This sequence comes from Gallionella sp., assembly GCA_035605585.1. Lineage (GTDB taxonomy): Bacteria > Pseudomonadota > Gammaproteobacteria > Burkholderiales > Gallionellaceae > Gallionella. The sequence goes on from DASTGP010000025.1 coordinate 21,867, forward strand.
GCGGCCTCGGTGTCGTAGGTGTCGATCAGCAGCACGACGTTGCCCGGCTGTGCTCGAGCGAACGTGCGAAAGGATTCGATCTCGGAATCGTGTGCCTGCACGAAGGAGTGCGCCATGGTGCCGAACACCGGAATGCCGAAGCGCTGACCGGCCAACACATTCGACGAGCCTGAGAAACCGGCGAGGTAACCGGCGCGTGCTGACAGCAACCCCGCCTCGGCGCCATGCGCGCGGCGCAGGCCGAAATCCACCAGCAGTTTGCCGGGCGCCACCAGCACAGAGCGCGCCGCTTTCGAAGCGACCAGCGTCTGGAAGTTCAGCAGATTGATGAGCCGGGTCTCGACCAGCTGTGCCTGCGGTAGCGGGGCAACTACGCGCAGCAGCGGTTCGTTGGGAAAGCACACCATGCCCTCCGGCATCGCATCCACATCGCCCTCGAAGCGCCAATCCGCGAGCCAATCGATGAAATCATCCGAGAAGCGCTTGGTAGAGCGCAGCCACTGCAGTTCCTCTCCCGTGAAGCGCGCCTGCTCGAGGAAATCCAGTGCCTGCTCCAGCCCCGCCGCCATCAGGAATCCGCGCCCCGGCCGCAACTTGCGCACGAAGAATTCGAACACGGCGGTCTCCTTCATGCCGTGCTCGAAGTAGCCCTGCAGCATGGTGAGCTGGTAGAGGTCGGTGAGCAGCAGCGAGGCTTCGCCGTTGATCATGCCAGGTCTCCCGAAGTAGCGAACCGTGCGCCTAGTTGCTTCATCTCCGCCAGCGCACGCTCGCCGTCGCCGGGCTGCACATTGACGGCACACACCGCATCGGTGAGCACCACGACGCCGAATCCGCGCATGCGGGCATCGCGCGTGGTGGCAAGAACGCAGTAATCGGTGGCGAGCCCGCCGATGAAGATGCGCCTCACGCCGGCATGCCGCAGCATGCCCTCGAAGCCGGTGCCGCCGAACACCGAGTACGCCTCCTCGTCCACGCGGGTTGCCTTGTAGATCAGTGTCGCGATGGGCGGCAGATCGAGGGCGGACGAGAACGCCGCCCCCGAGGTGTCGGCCACGCAATGCACCGGCCAGGGACCGCCCTGTTCGCGGAACGAGCAGTGGCCGGCGGGGTGCCAGTCTCGGCTGGCGAAGATCGGCAGCCCGTGCGCGAGGAATATCCCAATGGCCTTGTTGATCGGCGCGAGCACCCGATCGCCGTCGGGCACGCCCAGTGCGCCGCCGGGCAGGAAGTCGTTCTGTACGTCGACGACGAGCAACGCGTCGCCGGCACCGGGTATCAATTTGTCCATGACATCACCCTTTCACACAGACCAGTGGAACCAGTTTCGCCACCTTGCGCGCCAACCCTGCGCTGTCCGCGGCGTCGACCACCGCGCTCACGTCCTTGTACGCACCGGGCGCCTCTTCGGCAACGCCGCGGAAGGACGGGCTGCGGATGAGGATGTCGCGCTCGGCGAGTTCGTCGATGACCTCGCGACCGCCCCAGCGACGCGTGGCCTCGTGACGGCTCATCGCGCGGCCCGCACCGTGGCAGGCTGAACCGTAGGCAAGCTTCATACCGCGTTCGGTGCCCGCGAGTATGAACGACGAGGTACCCATGCTGCCGCCGATCAGCACCGGCTGGCCCGCGGCGCGCAGCGCGTACGGTATGTCCGGATGGCCGGGACCGAAGGCGCGGGTCGCGCCCTTGCGGTGCACGTACAGTCTCCGCTTGCGTCCATCCACCTCATGCTCCTCGACCTTGCAGGTGTTGTGCGAAACGTCATAGAGCAGAGGCAGACGCGCCTGCGGGAACACTTGCGCGAACACCTGCCGCAACAGGTGCGTGAGGATCTGTCGGTTCGCCAAAGCGCAGTTGACCGCGGCGCGCATCGCACCCAGATAGCTGCGCCCGAGCTCGGATTCGATCGGCGCGCAGGCAAGCTCGCGGTCTGGTAGCACGATGCCGTGGCTGGGC
>DASTGP010000045.1:0-3608 GCA_035605585.1 Gallionella sp.
CAACTCCATCTGCCAGGACCGCCGTTTCCTCGCGCGCTGGATGCCGCAACTGGAAGAATATTTCCACTACCGCAACCTCGACGTGAGCACGCTCAAGGAGCTGGTGAAGCGCTGGAAGCCGCAGGTCGCCAATGGCCTCAAGAAGCACGGCAAGCACGAGGCGTTGGCCGACATCTACGAGTCCATCGCCGAGATGCGCCACTACCGCGACAACTTCATCAAGCTCTAACTAGGCGAACCACCTCAGGAATGCGGCGGCGGTCAGCGCCGTAGCGGCCAGCACGGTCGAGGCTGGCCACACCAGATTCCTGAATCGTTCCGGACAGTTCCCACTCAGGAAGAGATAGGACGCGACGATCAGGAAGCCGGTCGCGACACACAGGATTTTTATCGCCAGCGCAGCGATCGCGATTCCGGAGATGTCCGGGAACCGGTGATAGAAGTAGTAGCTCGTCAGCCCGAAGGCCGTGCCGCTGACCGCTTGGGTGGTCCATCCGGCGAAGGCCAGCCAGGCCAGTTTTTTTCGGACTTCGGGGGGGGCGAGCAAGGCGGCGAACGAGCCGCCTACCGTCGCGACCGCCCCGAAGTTATGCAGGACCTGAACGGCCGAATAGGCCAGGTTCTGCGCATCGCTCATTTTGAGGTGATATTGACGCAGGATTCGGGGCTGGTCGGGACATGCCCCTTGGTATTCACTTCGAGGCAGATCTTGTGCTTGCCCGGCGCGAGCGCATCGAGCTCGGTGGTTCCCTTCAGCTGGCGGATGACATCCACCCGTTTGCCGTCTACATAGAGATGGAGATGGTCGCCATCTTTGCCGGGAATGGAGGAGTAACTCAGCTTGATCTTTTCTCCTGCCGTGAACGTCGCTCCTTCCGAGGGCGAAGAGATGGTGACTTTTCCGTTTGCGGCCATTGCCGGGGTGGCGCCGAAAAGCATGGCTAGCAGGACGGACGCCATTGCATGGTTGTTCATGATCGCTCTCCTTGAATGATTAAACGGCCGAGCAAGACAGACAGCCTTGCCGATCTGTGATGGCCGCGCAATCGCATCCTGCGCGCCCGTCATGGCGGAATCAATAAGTTGGATTACTGAACAAAGGTGGGCGAAATCTGTACTTCGTCGGAGCGCCGAGCCCGGGCGAGCTAGTGCTGGCAGTGGGGGCAGTAGAAGCTCGAGCGCTGGCCCTGCTTGATCTGTTTGATGGGTGTGCCGCAACGGCGGCAGGGTTCGCCGGCGCGGCCGTACACCCAGTAGTGCTGCTGGAAGTAGCCGGGCCTGCCGTCGCTGTTCACGAAATCGCGCAGGGTGCTGCCGCCTTTTTCGATGGCCTCACGCAGGGTGGCGCGTATCTCCTTTACCAGCAGGGCGCAGCGTTCCCGGCTGAGCTTGCCGGCGGCGAGCCCGGGGCGGATGCCGGCACGGAACAGCGCCTCGTTGGCGTAGATGTTGCCGACGCCAACGACCACGCGGTTGTCCATGATGAGGTGCTTGATGGCGGCGCTCTTGTTGCGCGTGGCGCGATAGAGGTGCTCCGCATCGAAGTCGCTTTCCAGTGGTTCCGGGCCGAGCGCGGCGAGCAATGGATGCTGCGCGGGATCGCCCTCATGCCAGAGCACCGCGCCGAAGCGGCGCGGGTCGCGCAACCGCATCAGCTTGCCGTTGGACAGGACCAGGTCGAAGTGGTCGTGTTTTTCCGCGGGCGTGCTCCCCGGCAGGATGCGCAGGCTGCCCGACATGCCTAGATGCAGGATCAGTGTGCCGTGGTCGAACTCGACCAGCAGGTATTTCGCGCGGCGGTGCAGCCCGCGGATGGTCTGGCCACTCAGTAACTCAGAGAGGTTCTTGGGTACCGGCCAGCGCAGCTGCGGATGGCGGACGACGACATCCGCGACGGTCTGTTTGACGAGGTGCGGTGCTAGGCCGCGCAGGGTGGTCTCTACTTCCGGCAGCTCAGGCATGATGAGCTATATAAAGACCGTCTCACAACGTGACGAGCGCAGCTGAGACAAGGCGAAAAATGGCGAAGAACCGGAGTTTACGAAGGGTAAATGAGGATTCTGAGCCATTTTTTAACGCAGTATCAGCAAGCACAGTAGTTGTGTGACGGCCTTTCAGGCACGGCGGCGTTTCCACCAGATGTAGCCTCCTGCACCGATCAGCAGCAGCGGCAGGCCGAGCAGGAAAGCGATGCTGATGACATTGAGCTGGGTCTGGCTCAATACCAGGCTGCTGTCTTTCGCGGCGCGCGGCTGGATGCTGATGAGACGCTCCTCGCTGGCGAGCCAGTTCACCATGTTCACACCCAGGTCTACGTTGCCGCCATTGCCGGCGAAGCTGTTGGCGAGGAAGGCACCGCTGCCGACGACTACGATGCGCTGTTCGCGGTCATTGACGCTGCGCTGCAACGCCACGGCGATCGTGACGGGGCCGGGGGTATCGTGCTGTTTGTCGAAGCGCGGTTTGCCGCTTGGCTTGTTGCGGCTGACCCAGCCGCGCGGCGCGGCTTCGACCAGCACGTGGTGCTCCCATTCGGGATTCTCGTTCCACGCGATGGCGCGGGCTTCCGGGAAGGCGGTGATCAGGTTGAAATTGCGCGTCACCGCGTGCGGCGGATAGGCCGCGCCCAGCGCCCAGGTGGCGGGCGCGTTCATCTCGGCGGCGGACGGGTCGATCACGATGCCTGGAGGCAGCATCAGGTCGAGTTTCTCGGCGAGGCGCTCCAGACCGTGAAGCGGCTCCGCATCCACCAGCCAGAGCAGGTTGCCGCCGCGTTCGACATAGCGCAGCAGTTTGTCCACTTCGCCGGGCATCAGGTCGAGCTGTGGTTGGGTGATGAGCAGCATGCTCGCGTTGTCCGGCACGTCCTGCGCCAGCGCAAGGTTGAGGCTGGCGATACGGAAGCCGTTCTGTTTGAGTTTGGCGCCGAACGGCGAGCCGAGGTCGTAGTTGGCGATGCCGTCCAGTTTGCGCTCACCGTGACCATCCAGATACATCACCAGCTGTTCGCGGCTATGCGCGAGACGCAGCAGCGTGCCGGTGATGATGGACTCGTTGAGCTGGGTGAGGTGTTCGCTGCGCCCGGCATGTTCGATCACCATTTCGCCGTTGAGCTGGATGCCGGCTGCACGGGTCTTCTCCGGCTCTTTTTCCGGGTCGATGAACGTCAGGTTGATGTCGCTCTTGTAACGCTGGTAGAGCGACACGAAGTCGCGGATGATCTTGCGGATGTCGCCCAGGCGCGGGTCCTGTTCGGTGGCGTAGACGGTGATGTTCACCGGCCCTTTGAGCTGCTTGAGCACTTGCACGCTCGAGGGCTCCAGGCTGTTGAGCGCGTTGTAGGTGACGTCGCGTTGCAAGTGGTAGCGCTTGGCGAGCTGGTACAGGCCGGTCGTCGCGGCGGCGATCAGCAGGACGACCAGGACGTTGCGCAGGGACAGGGCGGTGAGGAATTTGCGCAGCATGAGTTATCCGTAGATGCGGTTGTTGTGGACGCGGCGCATCGCCAGCAGCAGGAAGGCGGCGCTGAACAGCACGAAGAAGGCGGCATCGCCGCTGTCCAGCAGGCCGGTATTGAAACTCTGGAAGTGATTGAGCGGCGAGAGCGC
>DASTGP010000048.1:0-6680 GCA_035605585.1 Gallionella sp.
TGGAAATTGCCACGAAGAGGCCGGTCACGATCACACCCATCAGCATGGCGCCGAGGGCCGAGAAGGCCGCGGCTGCGCCGGCGATCCAGTAGATCACGACGAAGACGAGGATCGGCGAGAGCACCGGCAGGAGGCTCGGCACGATCATTTCCTTGATCGCGGCCTTGGTCAGCATGTCCACCGCCTTGGAATAATCCGGCTTGGCGGTCTTCTCCATGATGCCGGGAATCTCCTTGAACTGGCGGCGCACTTCCACTACCACGCTGCCCGCTGCGCGTCCTACCGCTTCCATGCCCATCGCGGCGAACAGGTAGGGCACCAGGCCGCCGATGAACAGGCCGATGATGACCATGTGGTCGGACAGGTCGAACAGCGTGGTACTGTGAAGATGAGTTTCCAGCGCGTGAGTGTAGTCGGCGAACAGCACCAGCGCGGCCAGTCCCGCAGAGCCGATGGCGTAGCCCTTGGTCACCGCCTTGGTGGTGTTGCCCACCGCGTCCAGCGGGTCGGTGATGTTGCGTATCTCTTCCGGCAGTTCGGCCATCTCGGCGATGCCGCCGGCGTTGTCGGTGACCGGGCCGTAGGCGTCGATGGCGACGATGATGCCGGTCATCGACAGCATGGCGGTGGCGGCGATGGCGATGCCGTACAACCCGGCCATCTCGTAAGCCGCGAAGATGCTGGCGCACACGGCCAGCACCGGCGCTGCGGTGGCGCGCATCGAGACGCCCAGCCCCGCGATGATGTTGGTGCCGCTGCCGGTGGTGGAGGCCATGGCGATGTGGTGCACCGGATCGTGCTCGGTCGCGGTGTAGTACTCGGTGATGATCACCATCGCAGCGGTGAGCAGCAGGCCGACCAGCGCCGAGCCGTATAGCGCGAGGACGGAATAGCTGCCGTTGTCGCCCATCAGCCACGAGGTGATGGGGTAGAAGGCGATGGCTGCCAGTCCGCCCGCGACGGCGAGGCCTCGGTACAACGCGTTCATGATCTTGCCGCCTTCGTGCGCGTGGACGAAGAAGGTGGCGACGATGGAAGCGATGATGGAGAAGCCGCCCAGCGCCAGCGGGTAGATCACGGCATTGGTCCCGGCGTTGGACATCAGCATGCCGCCCAGCAGCATGGTGGCAATGATGGTCACGGCATAGGTTTCGAACAGGTCGGCTGCCATGCCCGCGCAGTCGCCCACGTTGTCGCCGACGTTGTCGGCGATCACCGCCGGATTGCGCGGATCGTCCTCGGGAATACCGGCTTCGACCTTGCCAACCAGGTCTGCGCCGACGTCGGCGCCCTTGGTGAAGATGCCGCCGCCGAGACGCGCGAAGATGGAGATCAGCGAGCCGCCGAAGCCCAGGCCGACCAACGGCTGGAGGACTTGCGCAGTCGTCGCGCCTTCATGGGCAACGGAAGAGAGGAATGCGTAATAACCTGCCACGCCGAGCAGGCCCAGGCCGACCACCAGCATGCCGGTGATGGCGCCGCCCTTGAATGCCACGTTCAAGGCGGCGTTGAGGCCGTCATGTGCGGCCTGCGCGGTGCGGACGTTGGCGCGCACCGAGATGTTCATGCCGATGAAGCCTGCCGCGCTGGAGAGCATCGCGCCTATCGCGAAGCCGAGGGCCGTCTGCCAACCCAGTGCGACGAGGATGGTGGCGAACAGCACGACGCCGACCACGGCGATGGTGGTGTATTGTCGCTTGAGGTAGGCCGATGCGCCTTCCTGTATAGCGGCGGCGATCTCGCTCATCCGTTCGCTGCCGGTCGGTTTGCCCAGGATCCATTTGATCGAAGCGGCGCCGTACAACAGCGCGGCGATTGCACACAACAATGCAAACCACAGACCTTCCGACATGATTCCTCCTGTGCAAGATAATCAAACGAATGTCCGGCTAGGATACTGCGGATCGGCGGCGATGGCATGCGGTTTTTGCTTGCGGGTGGTGCGGGCGATTTTGTGCGATTATTGCAGGCCGCGCGGAGGGGTAAAAAGTTGCGCGGACTATAAAAACAGAAAAGTGGGGGGAGAGATGGCGATAGAGTTGTTCAATAACGGCAAGCACATGTGCCTGATGTTCGACGACCTGGTGGACGATGCCGCCAACGGTGCGGTGCAGGCCAATCAGTTCCTGATCGTGGACAACGGCCACGGCGCGTTGCTCGACCCGGGTGGCAATATGACCTACAACGGTCTGCTGATGTCGATGCACGGCTACTTTCCTCCCAAGCGGCTCGAATATCTCCTGGCGTCGCACGCCGATCCGGACATCATCGCCTCGGTGAACAAGTGGCTGATCCACTCCGACTGCAAGGTGCTCATCTCCCAGTTGTGGACACGTTTCGTACCGCACTTCTGCAGCGTGGGCAGCGTCGAGGGGCGCATCGAGGGCATTCCGGACGAGGGCATGAGCCTGCAGCTGGGCGATTGCACCATCAAGGCGATCCCCGCGCACTTCATGCATTCCGAAGGTAACTTTCAGTTCTACGATCCGGTCAGCAAGATACTGTTCAGTGGTGACATGGGGGCATCCATCGTGCCTTACCTTAAGGCGAATACGCCGGTGGAGGATTTCGATGCGCACATCCCGTACATGGAAGAGTTTCACCGCCGTTACATGGTCTCCAACAAGATCTGCCGTTATTGGGTGAATATGGTGCGCGAGATGGATGTGGAGTGGATCGTGCCGCAGCACGGGCGGTCATTCAGGGGGAAACAGATGGTCGACCGTTTTCTCGACTGGGTCGAGCAGCAGCCCTGCGGGATAGACCTGATGACTCAGGACAATTATCGCGTTCCTGCCTGAGCGTTGCGTTCCAAAGACAACGGGCCTCATCCTGGTGGATGAGGCCCGCTCGTTTTGTGCTCCGGAACGATTACAGCGCGGCAGCGCCCGCCGCGGCGACCTGTCCGTCCTGGAACGAGCGCACCCCGCTGATGCCCAGCGCGCCGATGATGACACCGTCGCGTGTGAGTGGCACGCCGCCTTCGGCGGGAATCACGCCAGGCAGTGCGAGGTGGATCAGTCGTCCGCTCAGCACGGCTTCCTCCGAGGCTTTGGACGGGGTGTGCAGAGCGGCTGCCATGTGCGCTTTGGCGATCGCCGTCTCGACGCTGCCGAAGCGCGTTTCGTGGCTGCGCTGCAGGTAGAGCAGGTGGCCACCGTCGTCGACCACCGCGATGGTTACCTTCCACTCGTTTGCCTGCGCCTCGGCGGCTGCGGCTGCCGCGATGCGCTTCGCATCTTCCAGGGTGAGGACAGGCTTGGTCGCCATGCTTACGCCCCGAGCGCCTTGAAGATCGCGTCGCGGATGGCATCCACGCTACCCACGCCGGGGACGTGCACGACCTTCGGTGCTTTCGCCTCACCGGACTTGGCCCAGGCGGAGTAGTAGTCGACCAGCGGCTTGGTCTGTTCGTGGTAGACGTTGAGGCGCTTGATCACCGTGTCTTCGACGTCGTCAGGGCGCTGAACCAGGTCTTCGCCGGTGAGGTCGTCCTTGCCTTCTACCTTGGGCGGGTTGAACACCACGTGGTAGGTGCGGCCGGAGGCCGGATGAACGCGGCGGCCGCTCATGCGCTTGATGATCTCGCTGTCCGGCACGTCCACTTCGACCACGTAGTCGATGGGCACGCCCGCATCCTTCATTGCCTGAGCCTGCGGGATGGTGCGCGGGAATCCGTCGAACAGGAAGCCGTTGGCGCAGTCCGCTTCCTTGATGCGTTCCTTCACCAGGTTGATGATGATGTCGTCGGACACCAGCTTGCCTTCGTCCATCACCTTCTTCGCAGCGAGGCCCAGCGGCGTGCCCGCTTTCACGGCGGCGCGCAGCATGTCGCCGGTGGAGATCTGCGGGATATTGAATCTTTCCTTGATCAGGTTGGCTTGCGTGCCTTTACCCGCGCCCGGTGCGCCCAGCAGTATCAGTCTCATTTGATGCATCCTCCATTGGTTCTATTTTCGAAAAGTTGTCTTGCCATGTGCAGATCCTGTTCGGTGTCCACGCCGCTGGGCGGAGCCTCTTGGGCGATGAATACGCCGATCTTGTAGCCGTGGTACAGCGCGCGCAGTTGCTCCAGCGCCTCGAGCTGCTCGATCGCCGCCGGGGCGAGCTGGCCGTAGGCGCGCAGGAAGCTGACGCGGTAGGCGTAGATGCCGATATGCCGCAGCACAGGCATGTCCTGCGGCAACGGCTGCTGCGCGGCGAACGCGTCGCGCGGGTAAGGGATGGGCGCGCGGCTGAAATACAACGCATTGCCGTGCTTGTCCAGCACGGTCTTGACGATGTTCGGGTTGCGCAGCGCGGCCTCGTCGTGGATCGCGTGGCAGGCCGTGGCGATGGCGCATTCCGGATGCGCATGCAGATGTTCGGCGACGGCGCGCACCAGTGCCGGCGGCATCAGCGGCTCATCTCCCTGAACGTTGACTACGATCGTTTCATCCGTCCAGCCCCGCTGTTCGACGACTTCGGCGATGCGGTCGGTTCCGCTGGCATGCGTGTCCCTGGTCAAACAGGCCTTGAAGCCATGCTCGTGCACTACGTCGGCGATGGCGTGATGGTCGGTGGCGATCCAGATCTGTTGTGCGCCGCTTTGTGCCGCCTGTTCCGCGACGCGTACCACCATCGGCTTGCCGGCGATGGGCAGCAGCGGCTTGCCCGGCAGGCGGGTCGAAGCATGGCGCGCCGGGATGACGACGTGGAACGCGGTCATTTGAGCGCTTCGGCTTCTTCCAGCGTGAGCTTGCGCGCTTCGTCGGCCAGCATCACGGGGATGCCGTCATCGATCCTGTAGGCCAGACGGTCTGCCTTGCAGATCAGTTCTTTTTGGGCCTTGTGGTAGATCAGAGGGGATTTGCACAGCGGGCAAACCAGGATGTCGAGCAGTTTAGCGTCCATGAGGGGCGATCTTTCGCAGTATGTGAGCGGTCAGGGCTGGATCGATCCGGGCGTCTACACGCAACACCCAGTATCGCTCGTCAGCGAACGCGGCGCATTTTACCGCATCTTTTTCGGTGAGGAGTACCGCATCGCAATCGGCGAAGGCGAGTTCTTCCGCGCGATAGGGATGATGGTCGGGGAACGGGTGCGGCGTGAATGCGATGCCGAGCGACTCCAGATGTCGGAAATAGCGTTGGGGATTGCCGATGCCGGCGACGGCGTGATTGCGTCCCGCGCTGAAGTGCGAGGCTGAAACGGTGTTGCCCGGATCGAGCAGGTTATAGAAGACAGCTCCCTCCAGGCGCATGGCGTACTCGCCGGTAGCGGTCTCGCCGCCGTTTACCACGATCGCATCGACCGAGCGCAGACGCACGGCGGGTTCTCGCAGCGGTCCGGCGGGCAGCAGCAAGCCGTTGCCGAAGCGGCGCGCACCGTCTATCACCGCGATTTCGGCATCGCGCTGCAGGCGGTAGTGCTGCAAACCGTCATCGCACAGCACCACATCGCATTGCGGGTTGGCCTGCAATCCGGCATGCGCGGCCGCCGCCCTGTCCTTGCCCACCCATACCGGGCAGAGGCCACGCCTCGCCATCAGCAGAGGCTCGTCGCCGACGCTGCGCGCGTTGCTGTCGGGCGCGACGGCACGCGGCTCGCTGTTGTCGCTGCCGTGGCCGCGGCTGACGATGAGCGGATTCATGCCGTGTTCGATGAGCTGTTGCGCGATGGCTAACGTGAGCGGCGTCTTTCCGGTGCCGCCGACGCTGATGTTGCCGACCACAATGACCGGCACCGGCAGCCTGACGCTATGCAGCAGGCCGGCGCGGTACAGTGCGCGGCGCAGCGCTGCGATCAGGCGGAAGATCAGGCTGACAGGGTAGAGCAGCAGGTGCAGCGGAGTGATGCGGTACCAGTGTCGCTCCAGGCCGGACATCCTTACCTGGACTGGTTCTGTGTGGTAAACGTGATGCGCCCGTAACCCGCCAGGCGGGCCGCTTCCATCACGTTGACCACGGCCTGGTGCGGGGTCTTGGCATCGGCGTTGATGACGATGGTGGGATCGGTCTGGTTGCCTGCCGCTTTCTTCAGCGAGGCGGCAAGCGCCTCGACACCGCTGAAGGAGATCGTCTGGTTGTCGACGGCATAGTGCTCCGATGCATCTACCGCGACGTTGATGGGTTTGGCCTCTGCCACAGTGGCTTCGCCGCCGGCTTGCGGCAGGTTGATCTGCAGTTCGGAGAACTTGGCGTAGCTGGTGGTGACCATCAGGAAGATGAGGATCACGAGCAGCACGTCGATCATCGGGATCAGGTTGATCTCCGGTTCTTCGCGAGTGCGTCCGCGCTGGAAATTCATTACTTCACCCTTGTGCCGTGGACGATTTCGACCAGCTTGATCGCCTGTTGCTCCATCTCGACGGTGAGGGTGTCCACCTGGGCGCGGAAGTGGCGGTAAGCGATCATGCTGGGGATGGCCACGATCAGGCCGAATGCCGTGTTGTACAGGGCGACCGAAATGCCGTGGGCGAGGACCGCCGGGCTGTTGCCGGCGGCGCTTTGAGAACCGAAGATCTCGATCATGCCGACCACCGTGCCGAACAGTCCCAGCAGTGGCGCCATCGCTGCAATCGTGCCCAGCGTGGTGAGAAAGCGCTCGAGATCGTGCGCGACGAGGTGACCGACTTCCTCGATGGCCTCCTTCATCACCGGGCGGGGGCTCTTTGCGTTGGCCAGTCCGGCGGCCAGCAC
>DASTGP010000050.1:0-2263 GCA_035605585.1 Gallionella sp.
AGCCTTGGCTTCGCCGCCGAACTTCTTGGACAGCACGGTGGTGATCGCCGCGGTCAGGGTGGTCTTGCCGTGGTCAACGTGGCCAATCGTACCTACGTTTACGTGCGGTTTCGTACGTTCAAATTTGCTCTTTGCCATGATCTTTCCTCATCAATGTCAAACGTTAATCACAAAAAACTGGTGCCCATGGCGAGAATCGGACTCGCGACCTCTCCCTTACCAAGGGAGTGCTCTACCACTGAGCCACATGGGCAAACAAACTTAACTGGAGCGGGTGAAGGGAATCGAACCCTCGTCGTAAGCTTGGAAGGCTTCTGCTCTACCATTGAGCTACACCCGCAATGCTTTCCCGCCAAACAATCGCCCAAACGCGGCGATTGGCACAACCCAGTCAACTGCTAAAACATGGTGGAGGGGGAAGGATTCGAACCTTCGAAGGCAGAGCCGTCAGATTTACAGTCTGATCCCTTTGACCGCTCGGGAACCCCTCCAGAAGAGCCCAAGATTATCCAGATAATGATATGCCTTGTCAAAAGGATTCTGCATTTTCTGGTGATATTTTTGCGCCACCTCGCGCATCCGGCCTTTCGGCCGCGAATAAAACAGTGGAACTCCTTATCCTTTCCGGAACAATGCCGACTGCGCGTGCGCCTGCAAGCCTTCGCCGAAGGCCAGCTCGGAAGCGATCGCACCCAGCTTTTGAGCGCCTTGTGCGGAAACCTGTATCAGACTGCTGCGCTTCTGGAAGTCGTACACCCCCAGCGGCGAGGAGAAGCGCGCCGTACCTGAAGTGGGCAGCACATGATTGGGGCCGGCGCAGTAGTCGCCCAGCGATTCCGAGGTATAACGACCCATGAAGATCGCACCGGCATGCTTGAGCTTGGGCAGCCAAGCCTGCGGATCCTCGACCGACAACTCGAGATGCTCGGGCGCGATGCGATTGGCGATGACACATGCTTCATCCATATCCGCGACGTGGATCAGCGCGCCGCGATTCTCCAGCGCAGTGCGGATAATGTCCTTGCGCGGCATCTGATCCAGCAGGCGGTCCGCGCTTTGCGCGACGCGCTCGATGAATTCCGCATCGGGCGACACCAGGATGGATTGCGCCAGCTCGTCATGCTCTGCCTGGGAGAACAGGTCCATCGCGATCCAGTCCGGGTCGGTCTTGCCGTCGCAGACCACCAGAATCTCGGACGGTCCCGCCACCATGTCGATGCCGCACACGCCGAACACGCGGCGCTTCGCCGATGCCACATAGGCGTTGCCGGGCCCGACGATCTTGTCCACACGCGGGATGCTCGCGGTGCCGTAGGCCATCGCCGCCACCGCCTGCGCGCCGCCGATGGTGAACACGCGATCCACGCCGGACAAATGGGCGGCCGCCAGCACCAGTTGATTCTTCACGCCATCCGGCGTCGGCACCACCATGATCAATTCGCCTACGCCCGCGACCTTGGCCGGCAGCGCGTTCATCAGCACGGACGAAGGATAGGCCGCCTTGCCGCCCGGCACGTACAGGCCGACGCGATCCAATGGCGTCACCTGCTGCCCCAGCATCGTGCCGTCGGCATCGGTGTAGGTCCACGAAGTCTGCACTTGCTTTCGGTGGTAGTCGGTCACGCGCTGCGCCGCTTGCTCCAGCGCGGAACGTTGGGCGGCCGGCAGGCCGTCGAAGGCCGCGCGCAATTCTTCGCGCGGCAACTCCATCGCTGCCGCATTCGCCAAAGGCAGGCGGTCGAACTTGCGCGTGTATTCCAGCACCGCCTCGTCGCCGCGCTTACGCACGTCGGCCAGGATGGAAGCCACCGTGGCCTCGAGCTTTTCGTCGGCAGTCGCCTCGAAGGCGAGCAACTGATTCAATGCGGCGTCGAAGTCCGCCGCGCCGGAAGAGAGTCGTTGAATTTTCATTTGGCAATGGCTCCGGAAAAAGCATCCAGCATCGGCTGGATCGTCTCGCGTTTCAATTTGAGCGCAGCCTGGTTCACCACCAGCCGCGACGAGATGTCGGCGATGTGCTCGACCGCCTTGAGATTGTTGGCCTTCAATGTGCCGCCGCTGCTCACCAGGTCGACGATGGCATCGGACAGCCCCACCAGCGGTGCCAACTCCATCGAACCATACAGCTTGATGAGGTCGACATGCACGCCCTTGGCCGCGAAGTGCTCGCGCGCCGTCTCGATGTACTTGGTGGCGACACGCAGGCGTGCACCGCGACGCACCGCCGCAGCGTAGTCGAAGCCGGCGGGCGCGGCGACCGACA